>JAHQVV010000019.1 GCA_019634195.1 Phycisphaeraceae bacterium
GACCACCCCGAGATGTGCGGCGTGAACCCCGAGTTCGCACACGAGACCATGGCCGGGCTCAACTTCGTCCACCACGTCGCCCAGGCGCTCGAAGCAGGCAAGCTCTTCCACATCGACCTGAACGATCAGGAGATGGGCCGATACGACCAGGACTTCCGCTTCGGCAGCGTGAGCTACAAGGCCAACTTCTTCCTGGCCAAGCTGCTGATCGACTACAAGTACAAGGGCATGAAGCACTTCGACAGCCACGCGTACCGCCAGGCGGATTACAAGGAAGTCAAGGCCTTCGCCGCCGGCTCGATGCGGACCTGGAAGATCCTCGAGCACAAGGTCGCCAAGTTCAACAAGGACCGCAAGATCCAGTCGATCATCGCGAAGATCAACCGCGGCGAGAAGGCCGCCGCCGCAAAGGCCGTGACCAAGTTCAGCAAGGCCAACGCCAAGGCGCTGCTCGCCGCGGACCTGGACCGTGTGAAGCTGGCCAAGCGGCCGCTGCCCTACGAGACGCTCGACCAGCTCACGCTGGAGATCATCATGGGTGTTCGTTGAGCGGTTTGGATGCCTTGCCCCCTCATCCTTTTAGGGAGAGGGTTGGTGTGAGGGTCCAGGGTATAATTCACAATGAACTATTGAACAAGCCCTGGTCCGCTTAACGCCCCACCCTTTTCCTGGGAGGGAGAGGGAGCCCAGGCCGCTGCGCTCTTTATCATTTACATATGCCTATCCGCCCCGCGACACCCGCCGACGCCGACGCCATCACCGCGATCTATAACGACGCGATCGCGAACACCACCGCGATCCTCTGGCACGAGCCCAAGCCCGTCTCGCTGTGGCGTGATCGATTGACCGATCGGCCAAGTCATTTCCCCGTGCTGGTCGCGACCGATGACAGCGGGGCGGTCGTGGGGTTCGCGCTGCTCGGGCCTTACGACGACAAGTGCGGGTACGACGGCGTCGCGGAGTGGTCGGTGTACCTAGCGGAAGGCTCGCGTGGGCAAGGCATCGGGCTGGCGCTCAGCGGGGCCGTGATCCAAGCGGGCCGGGCCGCGGGGCTGCACAGCGTTCTCTCACGCGTGACCGAGGGCAACACCGTCAGCGAGAAGCTCCACGAGAGGCTGGGCTTTACGAAGGTCGGCACTTTCAAGCAGCTCGGCCAGAAGTTCGGCAGGCGCCACGACGTTATCGCCTATCAACTCGTGCTCTAACCCAATCAAAAAACAGCGGCCGAGCCTCAAGGCCGGCCGCTGTTGTGTTAATCGTTGTTGTTGAACTAGCCGCGCTGCCGGTTGCCGCGTCGGCCAAGCAGCACACCCATGACGGCCAGGCCCGCGATTGCGGCGGTTGGTGTCGGCACGCCGGTGACCCGCACGTCGCCGACCCCGCCCGAGCCGCCGAGGTTGATCGTCACGCGCTCGATCTTATTCATCCCCAGCTGCGGGGCCTTCAGCGCCGCGACGCGGTTGGCGGAGTTGTTGCCGAACTTGATCGTCGGGTCGTAGAAGACGCTGTCCTTATCGATCAGGTCTGCGAAGGAGACCTTGGTGGATTGGCCCCCGCCGTAGAACGTCGCGAAGAACCCGGTCTCGTTGTTGAACTCGCCGGTTTTTTCGACGTCGATCAGCGTAAAGCCGAAGGAATCGACCGGCTTGTCGAAGCTGAAGTACAGCTCGCCCGCGCCGGGGCTGGTCCCGCCGCTGCGTCG
The DNA here is from genome assembly GCA_019634195.1 of Phycisphaeraceae bacterium. Lineage (GTDB taxonomy): Bacteria > Planctomycetota > Phycisphaerae > Phycisphaerales > Phycisphaeraceae > JAHQVV01. Next base: position 1,703 of record JAHQVV010000019.1, read on the forward strand.
TCCCTCGTCATCGGGGCGTTGGACCGCGGTCTGGCTGCCGTCGGTGTAGCCAGCGAAGTTGTGGTCCAACTCCTGTAGGATCAGGATGTTGCCGATGACGTTGCCCGTGCCCTTGAGGTTGCCGCGTTTCCATTCGCCGCCGTTACCGTTGGCGCCCTGCAGGTCACTATCCCGCGTGCCGGTCTTGGTGGTGTCGAAGACGACGACGTGGTCGGCGTTGTTGTGGAAGTTGTCGCCAGAAACGGTGACCCCGTTCAGGTTCATGCCGTCGACGATCGCGCCGTGGTCGTAGCTACTCAGGTCGATCTCGTGCGAATAGCCCGCGATCGCGGTACTGGATGCGAAGAGGGCGGCCCCGGCGATGGCGGTGGTTGTCTTGTAGATCATTTTCTGCCTCGGTTGTAGTCCGGCCCGCAACGATCGGGCACCATGTACCGGAAAAATACGATCGGATCACAGGGTTGGCCAAGGGATCACGCAATAAAAATGGATGGGTGGTTCAGCGGCGCGGGTCCTGCGGATTGTGCGGGCTGGCTCCCCGGCGTTTTTCTGGCATGCCTTGGGTTCTTTCGCTCTTTTAGCGAGAGGCCACAAGGCAGAACAGCGGCCGCATCATCAGATACGGCCGCTGCTTATGGGGTTGTGTTGTCGCTGGGCTTAGCCCTGCTTGTTACGTCGGCGGGTGAGCATCAGGCCCATCACACCCAGGCCCGCGATCGCGGCGGTTGGGGTCGGAACGGCCGAAGGCGGATCACACTTGTCGCCGCGCTTGCCTTTTTTCTTGCCCTTCCTCTTCTTCTTTTTCTTCTTGCAGTCCTGGCCCCAGTTGCAGTCTTTCTCCCACTGGCGGTTGTCCTTGCACCACTTGTCTTTCTTGTGGTCCTTCTTCTTGTCTTTTTTGTGGTCCCAGTGCTTGTCCCAGTCGAACTGTTTCCAGTTGTCCCAGAACTTGCCCCAGTCGCCCCAGCTGCCGTAGGTGGCCGACGCCGAGTTGGTGAGCATTGCAACAGCAAATGCGCAGATCAGTAAGCGGATCTTCATGGTCTTTTCCCTCAAAACGAGTGGTTTCTCTAAACTCCGACAGAACGCAAACTCTACGCCATTCATACGGCGAGGCAAATCAAATCGCGGCGATTTTGTTTATCGACAACGGAATAAGGCGTAGGCCGCAATAAAGCTGATGAGCCAGATAAACTAGGCAAGGTGATCCCGGCCGCGGTTGATTACTCCGCAAGCTTCTGGGCCAGGAACGCCTCGACCTGATCGATATGGATCGTCTCCTGCTCTGCGGTATCTCGATCACGCACGGTCACGAGTTGTTTCTCGAGCGTATCGCCATCGATGGTGAAGCAGAAGGGCGTGCCGATCTCGTCCATGCGGGCGTAGCGCTTGCCGATCGACTGCTTGCCGTCGTACTCGACCGGCCACTTATCGCGGAGCTGCAGGTAAAGCTTCTGCGCCACCTCGGGCATGCCGTCCTTGTTGACCAGCGGGAAGACGCCCGCCTTGATCGGTGCGAACTTCGGCTTAAAGCTCAGGATGTACTTGCTGCCCTCGCGGTCCGGCGTCGGGGTGAACGCTTCGCATAGCACGACCAGCACCGCGCGGGTCAGTCCGGACGCAGGCTCGATGACGTGCGGCACGTAGCGCGACCGCTCCTTGATCTCTGCCTTGTCCACGCCCTCGTTCTGCAGCTTGACCTGCAACTCCTGGTCGAAGTAGTCGAGCTTGGCGTTGGAGTCGCGGTTCTTTTCTTTGCTCTTGGAGTGCGCGGTGAGGTCGTAGTTGCCGCGGTGGGCGACGCCCTCGAGTTCGCCGTAGCCGGGGGCGGTGAAGGGGTACTTGTACTCGACATCGACGCAGGCGCTGGAGTAGTGGGCCAGTTCGTCGTCGTCGTGGTCGCGGAGGATGAGGTTTTCTTCCGCGACGCCCAGCGACAGCCACCACTTGTAGCGGACATCCCGCCAAAAATCATACCACTTCTGCGAATCTTCCGGCGGGCAGAAGAACTCCATCTCCATCTGCTCGAACTCACGCGAGCGGAAGATGAAGTTCCGGGGGGTGACCTCGTTGCGGAAGGACTTGCCGATCTGAGCGATGCCGAAGGGCACCTTGACGCGCATGGTGTCCAGGACGTTCTTGAAGTTCAGAAAGATGCCTTGCGCGGTTTCGGGCCGGAGGTAGGCCTTCGCGTCTTCATCCCGGATCGGGCCCGGGTAGGTGTCGAGCATGAGGTTGAACATCTGAGGTTTTGTAAGTGTTCCAAAGTTCGTCAGCTCTAGGTTTGTGGTGTATTTGCGGTGTTCTTCGTCGAGTTCTTCCGCAGTAATAACATCCCAATCACCAATGTCTTCACCATTTGGTCCGTAGACGTTTAAGAAATCTGAAACCTTATCCCCATACTGTGCTCCTACGCCAGCACCTTCTAATGGATCAAAGCCAAACTCTTTTTGAGCACGGAAAACTACCTTACTCCACTTGCCAGATTCCCAAAGCTCATCACGTAGCTTGTGTGCTTCTTCTCTAGAAGATGCTTGAACGGCAATACCAAACCGTTTGTGTTCAGTCTTGAAATTCTTTGGATAGAAAACATAGATGTGATCTGCGCGGTAACGCTTTTTCGTTTCCTTGTCATCCACCATCGGATCATTAAACCCGCCGACGTGTCCGGAGTGTTCCCAGACTCTGGGGTTCTGGATAATCGCGGAGTCGAGGCCGACGATGGCGACGGGCTCGCCATCGGGTCCGATGGGCGGGCAGTCGACCATGCATCGCCACCACCAGTCGCGGATGTTGTTTTTGAGGGCGGTGCCCAGCGGGCCGTAGTCCCAGAAGCCGCGGAGGCCGCCGTAGATTTCGCTGGCGGGGTAGACGAAGCCGCGTCGCTTGCAGAGTGCGACGAGTTCATCCATGTTTTTGTCTTCGGGTGCGGTCATGGCTGGGGTCTAGGGGTTGGGGTCTGGGGACTGGTCAAAGCGAAGCCGCGTATTTTAAGACAGATCAAAGCGCGGTGTAGCGGGGGACGCGAAGCGTCCCGTTCGAGGCATTTATCGCGATTCGCATGGGACGCTTCGCGTCACCCGCTACACGGCTCGCTACACCGTCCCGCAGAACACGACGGACCACGCGGCGGGGTCGTTGGCATTCGCTTCGTGCTCGGGCTTCTCGGCGAGGGCCTCGACATGCAATCCCGCTGCGTCGGCCATGGCCTGCCAGTCCTGGATCGAGAATAGCCCGCAGGTATGGCGGTCCTCGACCGTCTGGACCTGACGGGTCTCATGATCGCGCATGAGGTAGAGCAGGATCATTTCGAACTGGGTGTCGGCCGGGTCGGGGTCGTGGACGAAAGAAAAATAAGTCAGGCCGTCGTCGCCGGCGATGCCGGGGATGGTGGTGCCGTCATCGGCGACCTCGCCATCAGTAAATGTCTCGCGGGTGTAGGTGGGTGCGAAGAGCGCGATGCCGCCGGGGCGGAGGTGGGCGGCGACGGTCGCGAGCGCGGCGACGGCGTCCTCGCGCGTGGTCATGTAATCGATCGCATCGCAGATCAGCACGGCGTCGAATCGCTTGTGCAGGCGCATGTCGCGCATGTCGCCTTCAATGGTTGGCACGTCTGGGTTGAGCTGCTCGCAGTGCGCGAGCATCTGCGGGGAGAGGTCGGATGCGGTGCATTCGTAGTGTGCTTTGAGGTGGACGGTCGAGTGCCCGCCGCCGGCGCCGAGTTCGAGGAGTGACCAGCGCTGGCCCGCGGGCGGTTCGCCGAGCGTTTGATCGATCAACTCGCGCAGCAGTTCGGTCTCCTCGGCATAGTGCTCCGGCGGGCTGAGGTGCGGCCAGAGGTGCGCGAGGTCGGTATAGAGGCGGGGGGCGGGGTCGGACATTGTGGCACCCGGTTAATCGATCAATGAATTGGCTTCTTCGATTTTTTGGGGGTCTTTGATCACCCGATCGATAAAAGCTCCGTTTTCCAGACTCATGTCGTAAGCTTCGACGTCTCGCTTATCTTTTTTCTCGCGGTAGATAACTCGCATATCATAAGTGCGGTAGGAAATCGCATCTCCCCACGTGCTAACGACTTTGAAGTGAACATCTTCGGCCTCACCGGTCATCAATTCAACGAGACTCTTACCGTCTAGTTTATGGTGAGTATCAGTGAATTTAGGCTTGCATAGATCGATCAAGGTTGGATAGATGTCGATAGTGGATACTACGCCGCTGGTTCTACCTGTGTGTCTTCGTTTGATTCCTGGTGCCCGGATAATCAACGGGCTGTGCAGCGCGGTTTCGAGTGGGCTGTGCTTGCCCCATTGGTTGGCTTCGCCGAGGAAGTAGCCGTGGTCGCCCCAGAGGACGACGATGGTGCTGTCGGCCAGGCCTTGTTCTTCTAGCGCGTCGAGCACCTTACCGATTTGGCGGTCGGTGTAGCGGACGCAGGCGAGGTAGGCCCGCCGCGCGGCCTGTGCGTCTTTCAACGCGAGGGGGCGGGTCTTCTTGAAATCCATCGTGTACTTGTAGAACTCGTTGGACTTTTTGTTGGCGTATTGGGTCTCCATGCCTTTACGCACCGCGGGCTCGGGCACATCCCAAAGTGCGACGGCGTCCCAGTCCTGCTTGGGCGCGACGAAGGGCAGGTGAGGCTTATAAAAACCCAGGCCCATGAAGAAGGGCTCGCCCCCGGCAGCCTTGTCTTTCAGTTCTTTGAGTTTTTCGATGGCGCGCTCGGCCATGAGCCCGTCGGGCAGGTCGGTGTCTTTCTCGACGACAAACTCCATGAGGTCTTTGTGCCCGCCGCCGTCTTCGCGGTGCTTGCCGTCGGCGTAAGCGAAGAAGACGCCCCAGCCGCGTTTCCACGGGCCGTAGGGTGTGGCGAAGTCGTCCCATGCGTGGGGCAGTTCGGGTCGTTTGTCGCCCTTGCCGTTGTACGCGGTGACCTTGCCGTCGGCGGTGTGGGAGATCTTTCCGATAAGGACGGTGTGGTAGCCGGAGCGGTTAAAGAGCTCGGGCATCGACTGTGCGCCGGTTTGCTGTTCGGCTTTGAGCGCGGTGGGCCCGCCGTAGAGCGCGTTGTTTTGTCCGCCGCGCACGCCGCTGGATAGTGGGCTGCGTCCGGTGAGCAGCGCGTAGCGCGAGGAGCCGCAGGTGGGCACGGCGACGAAGTGTTGCAGGAACGTGACGCCGGTGGACGCGAGCTTGTCGATGTTCGGCGTGTCGACGTAGTCGACGCCGTAGCAGCCCAGCTCGGGCCGGAGGTCATCGATGGCGATGAACAGGACGTTGTACCGGTTGTTCTTCCTCTCGGGCGCGGCTTGGGTTGGCGAAGCGCAGCCCAGCAGCAGGATGCAGGCGAGCACAGCGATGATGCCTTGGCTCCCTCTCTCTTTCAAGCAGAGGGTCGTGCGTGGCATCCACAACGAACTATTGAACAAGCCTTGGTCTGCTTTGCGCCCCACCCTCATCCCCCGCCTTCTCCCTGAGAGGGACAAGGAGCCCGAGCCGGTCAGCGATGAGTGCTTCCTGTGATATCTCATAGCCCTATGATAAAAGCCCTGCAGTCGACCACAGGGCTTCATCGTTGATTTTGTTTTTAGAGGGTGTTTCTGACGGGCCTTAGCCCTTGATGCCGGTGACCTTGACGCGGACGAAGCCCTGTCGGTGGCCTTTGTGGCGGACGTAGCCCTTGCGTCGTTTCTTCTTCCAGATGTCGAGCTTCTCGTCCCGGCCTTCTTCGAGGATGTCGGCCTCGACGGAGGCGCCGCTGACGTACGGGGCACCGATCTTGGCGTCACCCTCGCCGCCGACGAGCAGCACGCGGTCAAAGGTCACCGTGTCGGCGTCTTCCGCCAGTTCACGGGTGTCGATCTTGATGATGTCGCCTTCGGAGACCTTGATCTGGCTTCCGCTGTCTTCAATTACGGCGTACATGGCGTGCTCCGTTGGGCCGATTTGGCCGGGTTCGTTCCGGGGTTTTGCCCGGGGTGGGGTCGAGTATCGAGCCGAGCATTCTAGCCAAAGCTGTCTTTCTCTGCAATCCCGTCGAACCACGATCAACTATAATCGCCTGTTCAGCATGATGGAGCCCAGCCTCGTGACCCAAACTCCCACCGAACCCGCCCCCGGAAGCACCCCAACTCCCGTAAGTGCCCCTACCAGCACCCCGCTCTGCGACCTGGGCAAGGTCTGGCTCAACGGCCAGATCGTCCCCGCCGAGCAGGCCACCGTCTCTGTCATGGATCACGGGGTGCTCTACGGCGACGGCGTCTTCGAGGGCATCCGCTCCTACGCTGGCAAGATCCTCAAGCTCAAGACGCACCTGGACCGCTTCTTCGAGTCCGCCAAGTCTATCCGCATGGGCCTGCCTTACTCGGCCGACCAGCTCGCCGACGCGATCCGTGCAACGCTCGCCGCCAACGGTCGGGCCGACGGGTACATCCGCCTGGCCGCGACGCGTGGGGTGGGGTCGATGGGGCTCAACCCGTTTCTGTCGCCGACGCCCAGCGTGTTCGTCATCACCTGTGAGCTGAAGATGTACCCGCAGGAGCTCTACGACAACGGCATGAAGGTGATCACCAGTTCCGTGATCCGCAACCACCCGGCCGCGTTGAGCCCGCGCATCAAGTCCAACAACTACCTCAACAACATCCTCGCGAAGATCGAAGCGATCGACGCCGGCTGCCTCGAGGCGGTTATGCTCAACACGCAGGGCAACGTCGCCGAGTGCACCGGCGACAACATCTTCATCGCCAAGCACGGCAAGCTGTACACCCCGCCCCTGCACGCGGGCATCCTCGAAGGCATCACCCGTAACATCGTGATCGACCTAGCGCGTAAGCACGGCCTGGGAGTCGTCGAAACCGACATCACCAAGCACGACCTGTACACGGCCGATGAAATGCTGCTGACCGGTACCGGCGCCGAAGTCATCGCGGTCACCGAGATCGACGGCCGAAAGATCGGCTACGGCGACCAAGAGGGCAAGCCCGGGCCGCTGACGCTGAAGCTGAACAAAGCCTTCCGGGGCATGCTGGCGGACGGTGCGCCGGAGGATTGATCGGTATGACAGGCATCCTTGCCTGTCATATAACCGAAGGTCTTATGTAGCTATCCTCGGCTACGCCGATCGACAGGCAGGGATGCCTGCCCTACCGATGCTTCTCGATCTTCCCGCTGAGTACCTATGACCGTCACCGACTCACTTTCGTACCTCACCCCCGACCTGCCCGGCGTTGGCGGGGTGCTTAAGCAACGCAACGAGGACTTCCTCGTTGAAGAACAGCCGTTGTACGAGCCCTGCGGCGAGGGCGAGCATGTTTATCTTTTTATTGAGAAGAACGGCCTCACCACGACCGAGGCGGTGCACCGCATCGCGCGGGGCTTTCACATGCACCGGCGGAACATCGGGTACGCGGGGTTGAAAGACAAGCACGCGGTGACGCGGCAGCACGTCTCGCTCTGGCTGCCGGGCGTGGAGGAAGAGCGCATCGTCGAGGGCGTGCAGCGCATCAACGGCGTGCAGGAGAAGGTCAAGATCCTCTGGCACGAGAAGCACACCAACAAGCTTAAACGCGGGCACCACGGCGGCAACCGGTTCGTCATCCGTCTGCGCGATGTTGAGCCGACGCACGTGGTGCGGGCCAAGCAAGTGCTCGACATCATGGCCAAGCGTGGCGTGCCGAACTACATCGGCGACCAGCGTTTCGGCTATCGGCAGAACTCGCACCGCACGGGCAAGGCCCTGCTGCTCGGCGATTCCCAGGCTGTGGTCCAAGAGATGCTTGAAGCGGATGCGCCCAGCGAGTCCGAGTACGTCCGCCAAGGGCGCGAGCACGTCCGGGCCGGCGAGTACGAGGAGGCATTGGAGGTCTGGCCCAAGACGTTGCGTTACGACCGGCAACTCCTCGACGCGCTACGCCAAGGCAAGAGCCCCAAAGACGCGGTGATAGCGATCGACGGCAACCAGCGCGCGTTCCTCGTCTCGGCCTGGCAGTCGGCGGTGTTCAACGAGGTGCTCAACCAACGCGTGGCCGACGGCACGTTCGACAAGCTGCTGCCCGGCGATCTGGCGTGGAAGCACGACAGCCGGGCGACGTTCGAGGTCGATGAATCAACGTATCAAGAAGACAACGCGCCGGGCGGCCGGGTCGAGCAGGGGTTGTTGTCGCCGTCGGGCCCGCTGTGGGGGACCGAGATGCCGCGTGCCGAGGGCGAGCCCGGGCGGATCGAGCTTGAAGCGCTCGCGAACTCGGGCGTGACCGAAGCGCAGTTGGCGGGGACGGGCGAGGACCCCCAAGCCAAGGCC
>JAHQVV010000020.1 GCA_019634195.1 Phycisphaeraceae bacterium
CCCATCCCACCTACTCTTTGCACATTTTCAGAGTTTGATATGAAAATCACCGGCGTCAAGGCGTATCAGGTCGACCTCCCGCTCCATGAAAAGAGCTACAAGTGGTCCGGCGGCAAGTCCGTTGAAGTGTTTGACTCGACGGTTGTTGCGCTCGAAACCGACGAGGGCCTGATCGGCTATGGCGAGTCGTGCCCGCTTGGCCCGGCCTATTTGCCGTCGTACGCGCTCGGTGTCCGCGCGGGTATTGAAGAGCTCGCCCCGACGCTCATCGGCCTGGACCCGACCAACATCCTGCACGTCAACCGGGTGATCGACCACGCGCTAAGGGGGCACCCCTACGTCAAGTCGCCGATCGATGTCGCCTGCTGGGATATCCTGGGCAAGGTCACCGGCCAGCCGGTTTGTACGCTGCTGGGCGGCCGCTTTGGTGAGGACTTCGTGCTCTACCGTGCGATCTCGCAGCAGGCCCCGGCAGACATGGCGGCGAATGTGGCCGGCTACCGGGCCGAGGGCTACACGCGCTACCAGCTCAAGGTCGGCGGCGACCCGGATGTCGATATCGAGCGTATCCACGCCGTCGCCGCCGAGATGCAGCCGGGCGAAAAGCTCGTCGCCGACGCGAACACCGGCTGGCTGCGCCACGAGGCGATGCGTGTCGTCGACGCGTGCAAGGATGTCGATGTCTATATCGAGCAGCCCTGCCTGACCTACGACGAGTGCCTGTCGGTCCGTCGGCACACGAACCGCCCGTTCGTCATGGACGAGTGCGTCGACGATGTGCAGATGCTCTGCAAGGGCCTGGCGGACATGGCGTTCGATGTCGTGAACCTGAAGATCAGCAAGCTCGGCGGCCTGACCAAGGCCAAGCAGGCCCGGGACCTCTGCGTCTCCCACGGCATCGCGATGACGCTCGAAGATACCTGGGGCGGCGACTTTGTCACCGCGGCGATCGCGCACTTCGCCCATAGCTGCCCGCGTGAGTTGCAGTTCACGTCAACGGATTTCAACAGCTACGGGCCGGTGGTTATGGCGGATGACGCGCCGCAGCGACAAGGCGGCCGAATGGCTGCACCGGCGACGCCGGGCCTGGGATGTACGCCGAAGATGGATGTGCTGGGTGATCCAGTCATCAATACCAAGTGAGCCCGCGATGCCAGAGATGCAAACGCTCAGCGTAATCGACTCGCACACCGGCGGTGAGCCGACGCGGATTGTTGTCGGTGGTGCGCCTGATCTTGGCGGTGGCTCAATGGCCGAGCGTCTGGCGCTGCTTCGTGATCAGCATGACTGGGTCCGGCGTGCGTGCGTGCTAGAGCCGCGTGGCAACGATGTGATCGTCGGGGCGATGCTGTGCGCACCGGTGTCGCCGGCCGCGGCCGCGGGTGTCATCTTCTTCAACAACGTCGGCTACCTGCACATGTGTGGGCACGGCACGATCGGGCTGGCCGTCACGCTCGCCCACCTGGGCAGGATCAGCCCCGGCGTCCACACGATCGAGACCCCGGTAGGCGATATTCGTGTCACGCTCCACGGTAACGGCAACACCGTGTCGATCGACAACGTTCCAAGCTACCGACACCGCAAGGACGTGCCGATCGACATCCCCAGCCACGGCACGGTGCACGGCGACATCGCGTGGGGTGGCAATTGGTTTTTCAATGTCCACGACCATGGCCTCGCCGTCGGGCCTGGCAATATCGATGCGCTTTCGAGCCTCGCCAAAGCGATTCGAAAACAACTCGATGACCAACAGATCACCGGCGAGAACGGGGGGCACATCGATCACATCGAACTGTTTGGCCCGCCGAGTGACCCTGTGGTTGCGGACGGGCGGAGCTTTACGCTTTGCCCCGGCGGCGCCTACGACCGCTCGCCCTGTGGCACGGGTACGAGCGCAACGGTCGCCTGTCTCGCCGCCGACGGCCGGCTCGCTGACGGCGCATCTTGGCGTCAGCAGAGCGTGATCGGCAGTGTCTTTGAGGCAACGTATCAGCGGATCGATGGGCACCGCATCCGCCCGACGATCACAGGCAGCGCGTACCTCACCGCAGAATCAACGGTCCTGATCAGCGCGGATGACCCCCTGGGCCTGGGCATCACGGGCTGATTACTTGGCGAATTTCCGGAGTTCCGTGCAGAGGCGTTCGCACTGCGGCACGTAGCGTTCGCCGTAACGCCGGGCGTTCTGCAGGAGTGTAACGAGCCAGTACACGCGGCTTCGGTGTTTGTAGCCGGGGTCGATCTGCTGGCTCTGGCTGTACGCCTTGAAGAAGATCTTCCCGCCGGTGCCAAACAGTTGGAGGTAGGCCAGTTCGTATTCGGGGTCGGCGAAGCTGGCCTGGCTGTCGATGAACGAGAGGATGCGGGGCTGGTCGGGGTGGGCGTCGTTGAGCAGGATATTGTTGGCCCAGAGGTCGCCGTGGATCAGCGTCGGCCGGGCCTTGTGATCGAGCCAGCGGTCCAGGTATCGCAGGATGTGGTCGAGAACCTCTCGGCTTGTCGAGGACATCATGCCCCGGCCCTGTTCGAAGGTCTTCTCAACCGTCGGGCCGTAGATATCAAGCCAGGAATCATAAGGCTGGTCCGACGCGACCGGGCCAAACCGGTCGGCTTTGTGCCGATGCAGTTCGCCGACGGCGGCGGCGAGTTCCTGCTGGAAGACATCCTTGCCCCGGGGCGTCAGGTTCGCGGCCTCGAGGGTGGTGCCGGCGATTTTCTGCAGGATCAGGATCGCCCCGTCGTACGCGGGGTCGTCCTCGATACAGGCCAGCGGCTCGGGTACCGGGAAGTGGGTGTGTTCTCTGTAGTAGCGCAGGGACTGGGCCTCGGCGCGGAAGACGTCCGATGCGCTACTGTCGTGGATTTTCGCGACAACGGATTTCGGCTCACGGTCCAGGATGAATTCGAGGACCCGGTTGACGCTCCCGCCGTAGAGCTTGCGGACGTCGGTGACATTGATCAGCGGGTTGACGTGCCTGCGTAGCAGCTTTGTCGCGAGGCTGGGGCTGATGAACGGGCCCCTTCCTGACATGCTGCGGTGGTAGTTGATGGCCATGTGTTGCTCGCATGTTGCCACGGTCAGCGTGCGATTAGACCTTGCTGGCCTTCATACAACAAAACCCGCGCCTCAGCACGGGTTTCGTCTTGATGGAGCTGAGGAGGCTCGAACTCCTGACCTTCGCACTGCCAGTGCGACGCTCTCCCAACTGAGCTACAGCCCCTGCAATGAGCCGAGCATTATAGAGCCCGCCAAGATGGCCCGCAAGCCCATGACGCCTTCGTTTCGATCGGGCTCAGGCCGAGGGGTTGTTATGGTATATTCCCTTGGATGAACAGGAGCGCGATAGACTTGCCGCTACAAGACCAACTCTACAATTACTTTGAACTGGACCAGCGTGTCCGCGCGATGCGGTCGAGGCTTGACGCCGCGACCCGCCGCAAAGACGCCCAGCAGCGCAAGCTTGATCAGCTCAAGCAGGCCGCCGCCGAACTGGACCAGCAGCTCAAGACCGCCAAGGCCCACGCCAGCACGCTTCAGAGTGAGGCCGACGCTATCGATGAGCGGATCAACACCCAGCGCGACAAGATGAACAGCGCGACGAGCAACAAGGAGTACTCCGCGCTGCTCGTTGAGGTCAACACGCTCAAGGCGGACAAGTCCAAGGTCGACGATGCCCAGCTTGAGTCGTTGACCAAAGCAGACATCCTCGACGCAGAGGCGAAGGCCTTGGGCGAGAAGGTCGAAGCGCAGTCCAAGCTCGTTGCCAACGCGACCAAGGAAGTCGACGAGGCGCAGTCTGAAGTCGGCGACAAACTCAAAGAGCTCGAGGTCGAGCGCGACGCGGCGGGCGAACCGATCAGCGACGACATCCGCAAGACCTTCGACCGCTTGTCGCACACCTACGACGGCGAAGCGATGGCCGAGATCAGCGAGCAAGACCGCCGACGCATGGAGTACACCTGCGGCGGCTGCTACACGCTGCTGCCGGTTGAGTCGGTTAACGCGCTGATCACCAAGCCCGATCAGATCACGGCCTGCGGCACCTGCAACCGCATCCTGTACGTCAGCTCGGAGCTGCGCGAGTCGCTCGCGGCGAGCAAGTGATCCTCCGGTAGGACAGGCATTCCTGCCTGTCACTCGATCGCAGACCGAATCGTTACACATTGCGGCTGTGCCGCATCGACAGGCAAGACTGCCTGTCCTACTTTCGGAATGAACATGCAAGCCCTGATCCACATCGATGGCGGCGCCCGAGGCAACCCCGGCCCCGCCGCCGCGGGTGTCTGTATCACCACACCCGACGGCAGCGAGGCGCTGCACGAGGCGGGCTACTGGCTCGGCGAGCTGACCAACAACGAGGCGGAGTACCAGGGCCTGCTGCACGCGCTTAAAGCCGCGAAAGAGCTTGGCTTCGATAGCATCCACGTCCGCAGCGACTCGGAGCTCATGGTCAAGCAGATCAAGGGCGAGTACCGCGTCAAAGCGGTCAACCTCAAGCCGCTGTTCGCCACCGCCCGCGAGCGTTTAGCGGGCTTCCCCGAGTGGTCGATCGAGCACGTCCGCCGGGAGAAGAACAAGCGGGCCGACCAGCTGGCCAACATCGCCATGGACGCGAAACGCGACGTGATTGAGACGACCGGTGGGGTTTGAGGTTCTCAAAGCTCCTGGCGGAAGCCCGGGGCTTTGAAACAGTGTCACATTGCCACACGCCCCGCCGTCTGGCAAACTAACGATCCACAACGCTTTGACCAACCCCTCAAGGAGGCCAACATGCCACGCCCCGTCACCCTCTTCACCGGCCAGTGGGCCGACCTGCCCTTCGAAGTCATCTGCCAGAAGGCCGCCTCGTTCGGTTACGACGGCCTGGAACTCGCCTGCTGGGGCGATCACTTCGACGTCGATGAAGCCGCCAAGTCTGACAAGTACTGCAAGGGGCGATGGGAAGTCCTCGCGGATCACGGCCTGACTTCTTACGCCATCTCGATGCACCTGGTCGGCCAGGCGATCTGCGACCCCATCGACGAACGGCACAAGTCGATCCTTCCCGAGGATGTCTGGGGCGACGGCGACCCGGAAGGTGTCCGCAAGCGCGCCGCGAAGAAGATGGCCAAGTCCGCCAAGGCCTGCCGCCGCTTCCTCAACAACAAGCCCGGCCGGGGCAAGAAGGCCGGTGCCAAAGGCGACGACTTCCCTGCGGTCGTCAACGGCTTTACCGGCAGCTCGATCTGGCACGCCATCTACGCCTTCCCGCCGACCGACCAGGCCTACTGGGACAAGGGCTTCAAGGACTTCGCCAAGCGTTTCGGACCGATCCTGACAGCCTTTGACAAGGAAGACGTCAACTTCGCGCTGGAAGTCCACCCGACGGAGATCGCCTTCGACATCGCATCGGCGCAGCGCGCGATCGAAGCGGTGAAGGGCCACAAACGTTTCGGGTTTAACTATGACCCGTCGCACCTGGGTTACCAGGGCGTCGACTACGTCAAGTTCATCTACGAGTTCAAGGACCGCATCTACCACGCGCACATGAAGGACGCGTGGTGGGGGCATGGCGACGGCACCGTCGGCGTCTTCGGCGGGCACACGACCTTCGCCGACCCCCGCCGCTACTGGGATTTCCGCTCGCTGGGCCACGGCGATGTGAACTTCGAAGAGATCATCGTTGCGCTCAACGACATCGGCTACATGGGCCCGCTGTCCGTCGAGTGGGAAGACAGCCGGATGGACCGCGAGTACGGCGCGACCGAGGCCTGCGAGTTTACCCGTGCGGTGGACTTCCCCTCTAGCGCGCTGGACTTCGATGCGCAGTTTGATAATTGATCGGCTGTAATGGCTGAGGCTTGATCACGATCTATACTTGCGGCACGCGTTGATTCGCGTGCCGCTTTCGCAAGAATTGAAGGAACGCTATGCTGAACCGTTTATTGCTCGTCCTGCTCGTCCTGCCCACGCTGGCTGCCTGCTCGACGAGCGGCGGTAGCGATTGTCCCGGCTCGAAGTCGACTGCCAGCGGCTTTGTGCCGCTGTTCAATGGCAAGGACCTTGCCGGCTGGAAAACCGAAGGCAACTGGGTTGCTGAAGATGGGCTGCTTGAGATCCGGCCTGTCAAAGGCAAGCACGGCTGGAAGCGGTACCAGGACTACCTTTACACCGAGAAGCAGTACGGGAATTACGTGCTATCGCTGGAGTACAGGCTGCCGCCGAAGGGGAATTCCGGCTTACACTTCCGCATCGCGGACCCAGGTGATGATTGGAGCAAAATCGATCCGGTCGCGCAGGGCATCGAGTGCCAGATCCTCGACAGCCTCGGTAAGCCGGACGACAAGATGAGCCACCACGACCACGGCGGCATCATCCGCACCCAACCCGCCAGCAAGAACATGTCCAAGCCCGCGGGCGAGTGGAACAAGATGGTCCTGACCTGCGATGGCCAGACGATCAAGGTCGTCCTCAACGGCGAAGGGATCATCAACATCCAGCAGGACCAAGGCGCGATGAAGGACCGCCCGCTGAAGGGCTATATCGCGTTGCAAGACCATGGCCAGCAGTTGTGGTTTAGGAACATCAAGATTAAAGAGTTGGATTGATCAACGCCGTTTTCACGGTCGATCCTTTTTGAAGTCTCGATATGCCCAGGCGATTACGCTGATGCATAGGACAAGATGCAATAGCGGTAAGGAGATCGCAAGGGCCAGAGAGTTCAGTGAGATGCCAAGGATTGGCAGGCCTATCATGCCCAGCAAGATGATCCAAAAAAAGCCACCCGAAGCATAAAGCATCAACACGATTTCTCGTGTATCGAAATGCTTGCCGACGTCTGGTTCTTGCTGCTTCCTATTCACGTCTATAAGAATAACCCCCACCTGGCGATGGGGGCTGTTTATATTTCGATTGTGGACGTGGCTCAGGCGGCCGATACCTCGACGAAGCGCTCGACGCTCTTGAGGTCGGTCAGGACGTCGGGGGACGCGAGGACGGTGCCGGCTTCGCCGAGCTTGCCTTCGACGGGGTGCTGCTTGGGCAGTCGGCCTTCCCAGACACGCCAGCGACCGCCACGAGGGGAGTGGGTCTGGTTGGTCTTGCGGACCTTCTTGAGCCGCTTGTTTTCCGCGATCACTTCGGCGTCCTTGGAGAGGATGCGGACGAGGGTCTTGCGGGCCGACGCATTGGTCGGGGTCTTGACGATCTTGACGTTAACGGTCGAGCCTGGAGCGATATCGGCCATGGGGCACCTCGGGGGTGTCGGTGGTTGGTTCAGTCGAGCCGCGCATTGTGGCAAAAATCCCGGATCGGGTCAAGTGGGCGGGGTTTCGTCCTCGGCGGTGCCTTCCGGGGGCATATCAGGCTGGTCCTGCAGGTCGAACAGGCGTCGCAGGGCCGCGGCGTAGAAGCCCATCGGGGCGTTCGGGTCCGAGCGGTCCAGTTGACTCAGGGGCAGGTGCAGGATCTTGTTGACCAGGCGGTGATTGTGTTGGGCTAGGAGGTCCTCGACGGCCTCTTCGGTGCTGTGGCCATTGAGTGAGGCGAGCTTCTTAGCGGTCCGGCCCTGCTCCTCTTGGGCGATGCCGTGCAGGCGTTGGCGGAGTTGCTTGACGAGTCGGCCAACGTCGCGGTGGCGGATCTCGCCCATGCAGCGGTCGATATGTCCACGGAGCAGTTTCTCGGCCTCATGGACCAGTTCCTTGCGGCCCGTCTCCGTTGCTTGAACCGATTGCTGCAGGTCGTCGAGGTTGTAGAGGAAGACGTTGCGGAGCGAGCCGATCGTTGGGTCCAGATCGCGCGGCACGGCGAGGTCGAGCATGAACAATGGCCTGCCACGGCGTTTCTTCAGTAGCGGCTTGAATCGCTGTTCGGTAACGATTGGCTCGGTCGCGCCGGTGCAGCTGACCACGATGTCGGCCTCGATCAGCAACGCGTCCATGTTGTCCCATGCGCGGGCGCCGTGGTCGTGGCCGGTGAGTTCGAGCTGCTGGGCCAAATCGATCGCGCGTTGGTGCGTTCGGTTGATCAGCAGGAGGCGTTTGGGGCTTTCGCGGCGTAGCGAGGCGAGCGCGGCTTTGACCATTTCGCCGGCCCCGATGGCCAAGACGGTCTTGTCGCCGAAGGAGTCAAAGATATTCTTGGCAAAGGCCACGGCCACCGAGCTGACCGACGTGCGGCCCTGATCGATGCCGGTCTGCCGGCGTACGCTTTTGGAGGCGGTGATCGCACCCTGGAACAAGCGGTGCA
>JAHQVV010000021.1 GCA_019634195.1 Phycisphaeraceae bacterium
CGCCGCTTGCATGATGCAGCTCCTGATGAAGCAGCGCGACGCGGTGGGCCTGATCACGATCGACACCAAGCCGCGTGCCGTGCTGCAGCCCAAAGCGACCAGCCGCCAGTCGGCGCAGATCCTCGACACGCTCGAGTCCACGAAGCCCGGCGGTGAAACCGATCTGGGCCCGGTCATCGTCCGCGCCGCCGACCAGCTCAAACGGCGCGGCATGGTGCTGGTCCTCTCCGACCTGCTCTGCGACCTGGACACGCTCTACGAGTCACTCGGCAAGCTGCAGCACAACGGCCACGAGGTCGTCGTCATGCACATCCTCGACGGCGAGGAGATCGACCTGCCCTTCAACGACTCGATCATCTTCAAAGACATCGAGGGCAGCGAAGAAATCTTCGGCGAGCCCTGGGCGTTCCGCAAGGCCTACAAGAAGGCGATGAACGAGTTCACCGAGAGCGTCACGAGCAGCTGCCTATCGCGCGGGATCGATCACGTCCTGATTCGTACGGATCAGGACCTTGGGCAGACGCTCGCGCATTACCTGCACCGCCGGCAACGTATGGCCGCGACCTCCGCCGGCCGGGGACGCATCGGGGGGTCGGTGGTATGAGGATGTGGGTTTTAAATGAAGGGGGTGCTGCATGCCGTTCCTAGCACCGCTATTACTGTTCGGTGCGGTGTTCGCCGCGGCGCCGATCATCATCCACCTGCTCAACCGTCGGCAGTTCAAGCTCGTCGAGTGGGCGCCGATGGAGTACCTCAAGCTCACGCTGCGCACGAACCGTCGCCGCCTGCAGCTTGAGCAGTGGATCCTGTTGGCGATCCGCACGCTGTTGATCTTGATTTTGATCTTCGCGGTCGCTCGACCGTTCCTGTCGGGCAACACCGCGGCGGCGTGGCTGAGCCTGGGCGGGCGCACCAGCCGGGTGGTCCTGATCGACGACTCGCTGTCGATGGGCCTGCTTGCCGGGGGCGAGAGCTCGTTTGAGCGGTCGGCCGAGCAGGCCGCGGCGCTGATCGAATCGCTTGGCACGCAGGACAACCTGACGATCGCGACAACGTCATCGATCGCAAGCCCGTTGAGCCGGGACGCCGCGCTGACCCAGGACGAGGCGAACGACCTGGCCAACCAGGTCCGTCAACTCGAGCCCGTCGAGTCGGCCAACAACTGGGCGGCGACGCTCGCGGAGCTGGCCGACCTGCTCGAGGGCACGGCCAACAGCAGCAAAGAAGTGCGCATCTTCACCGACCAGCGTGCCGCGGGCTGGTCCGCCGACGCCGCCGAGCAGGCCGCCAAGCTCGAAGCCATGGGCGTCAAGGTCGTGATCGTCAAGGTCGGTCAGGGCTCGACCGGCAACGCTTCACTTACCGAACTCGCCCCGACGTCCGGCGTCGCGCTGGCCAACACACCCATCGAGTTCGTCGCGTCCATCGACACCGACGGCGACCCGCAGTTCAAGGTCGACTACGCCACGCTCTCGATCAACGGCGTCGAGAGCCCGATCAAGCTCCCCGAGATCGCGCCGGGCCAGCGCGGCGTCGAGCTGCGCCTCTCGCACACTTTCGAGGAACCCGGCCAGCACACCGTGGAGCTGCGCCTGCCCGATGACGCGCTGCCCGGCGACAACAGCCGGTCGATGATCATCAACGTCGCCGAGTCCGTCCGCGTGCTGCTGGTCGACGGCGAGCCCGGCATCGCGGCGCGGGACAGCGAGGTCTTCTTCCTGGCGCAGCTGCTGTACAGCGGCAGCACCCCGATCAAGACGACCGTGCTGCCCGACACCGAGTGGTTCGAGAAGCCGAGCGTCGGCAACTACGACTTGGTCGTGCTGGCGAACGTCGAACGCATCCCCCCCCGCCGGGCCGAGCAGCTCAAGGCCATGGTCGAGGCCGGCTCGGGCGTGATTGTCTTCACCGGCGATCAGGTCGACCCCACCGCTTACAACAACGAGCTCTACGCCGACGGCAACGGCATCCTGCCCGCGAAGATCGAGCTTGGCGAATCGGCCGAGGTCGAGGGCCTGATCATCGAGCAGATCGACAACTCACCGATGCCGGTGCTGCAGCAGCTGTATCTCGACAAGCCGGGCCTGCTCGCCAGGACCTCGCCGAGCAAGGTCGCCCGTGTGATCCTCCCGGACACGGACGAGCGGAACGACACGCGGGTGCTCGCGCGGTGGAACGCTCAGGGCCAGCCCCCCGCCGCGATCGAGAAACGCGTCGGCAAGGGCCGGGTCGTGCTGTGGACCGTGACCGCCGACCGTGACTGGAGCGACTGGCCCACCGAGGCGACGTACTTCATCGGCGTTCGTGAGCTGGCGCTATCGATCGCCGGCGTAAGCGACGCGACGGGCAACCTCACCGCGGGCCAGACACTGCGGCAGCGAGTCAGCTCGAGCAACCCGCCGAGCCGGGCCGAGGTCGTTCAGCCGGGCCAGGAACAGACCGACGCCGCGGTGATCGATCGCAGCGTGTCGAACCGACCCCAGATTGTTTACACCGACACACACCGGGCCGGTCTCTACACGCTGAGCTGGGACGTGCCGGGGCGCGACGAGCTGAGCGAGAAGCGCTACGCGCTGAGCCCGGACACGCGCGAGAGCGATCTGAAGCAGCTGTCAGATGAAGAGATCACGCAGATGCTGCCGGGCGTCGACCTGACGCTGGTCGACGCGAGCGACCCCGGCTCGGCCGGTGCGCAGCGCGAGATCTGGCGGACGCTTGCGATGTTGTTGTTGGGCTTTGTTGTGATCGAGAGCGCGTTCGCCGCGTGGGTGGGCAGGGAACACTGATGATGGATGCGCTCTACTGGCTGGTGGGGATCGAGCCCGAGGAAGGGGCCGAAGGCGGGACCTGGTCCCTGCAGTGGCTCAACGCGCCACGCGCGGGGGACACGGCGTTCCTGATCATCCTCGGCTGCCTCGCGATGGCCGTGCTGTTCTGGTGGCTGTACCGCAAAGAGACCGGACAGCTCACCGGCAAAGCGCGCTACCTGCTCTTGAGCCTGCGCATCCTGCTCACGGCGATCGTAGTGATCATGTTGCTCAAGCCGGCACTGGTGCTCAGCCGTATTGAAGAGCGGCCCAGTGAACTACTGGTGCTTGTGGATACGTCCCAGTCGATGGGGCTGAGCGACGCGTGGGTCGACCCGCAGCAGGCGTCCGACGCCGTGCGCGTCACCGGCCTGGACAGCGCCGCCGACCTGGCCAAGACCACGCGCATCGAGCTCACACAGAAGCTGCTCTCCAGTGAGTTGATCGAACAGCTCAAGAAGAACGGCGAGCGCAATCTGCACATCCACCGCTTCGACGAACGCCTCGGCGGCAGCGAATTGAGCCTCGCAGACCAAGAGAACGCCTTCAAGCTCGGCGGGCGGTCCACCGCAATTGGTGAAGCGATCCAGCAGCTCCTGCAGGCCTATCAGGGCAAGGACCTGGCCGGCGTCGTCCTCTTTACCGACGGGCAGAACACCACGCCCAGCGCGGCGTCCCTCCGCGCAACCGCGCAGATCGCTAGCGACACGGGCATCGCGATCTTCCCTATCGGCGTCGGCACGCCGCAGGGGCCGCGCAACGCGCAGGTGACCAAGCTTGAAGGCAGCGACGTGGTGTTCGTCAACGACCAGTCCAAGCTGACGGCCGTCGTTAGCGCTCGTGGCCTGGAAGACGAGCCGGCGACACTCGTGCTCGAACGCCTCATCGCGGGGATTGAAAACCCGACGGATGAGGACTGGCAACAGGTCGACAGCAAGGACATCGTCCTCGCCGCCGACGCGACGCCCCGCCGCTTCGAGTTTGCTCTACTCCCGACGGAGAAAGAGATCATCATCTACCGCGCCCGGCTCGAAGAAGTCGAGGGCGAGATCGACCCGGACGACAACGCCGCGATCAAACAGGTCAATGTCGTCTACGACAAGACGCGCGTCCTCTTCATCGCCGGCTACACCTTCCCCGAGGTGCAGTTCATCCGAAACGCGCTGATCCGTGACAGCACGGTCGAGGTGTCGACCTGGCTGCAGACCGCGAGCAAGGACTTCAAGCACGCGGGCAACGACCCGATCCGCCGCCTGCCGGTGGACCTGGTCGAGCTGGCCGGCGGGACGAAGAACGGGCAGGTTTTCCCCGGCTACGACGCGATCGTGCTCTACGACCCGACGCCCGCGAAGTGGCCGGCCGGGTTCTCCGACCTGCTCAAGCGGTTCGTGACCGAGCGCGGCGGCGGGCTGGTCTACATCGCCGGCGAGCGCTACACGCAGCAGATGTTCAACCGCAGCACAGAGCCCGCGGCGAGCTACATGAGCCTGCTGCCGGTCGTGCGCGAGCCGGGGCTGTTCCGCACGGCGACGCAGATGGAGCTGTCGCGCGCTCGGCCGTGGAAACTGCAGATCACAGACGCGGGCTGGCGCGACCCGGTCTTTGCGTTTGATAAAGACGCGACGACGAACCGCAAGATCCTGGATCAGCTGCCGGGCATGATGTGGCACATGCCCGTTTCGCGGGCCAAGCCCGGCGCAACGGTGCTCGCACGCCACGCGCACCCGGGCATGACCGTGGACGTCGGCGGCCGGCAGGAGCAAGAGGTTCTCATGGCGACCCAACTCGTCGGGCCGGGGCGCGTCTTGTGGATCGGCTTTGATTCCACCTACCGCTGGCGGTTTGCTGGCGAGAACGTGTTCGACGGTTTCTGGCAGCGCGTCATCGACCGCGCGGGCCTGATGAAGCAGCTCGGCGGGCAGCACCCCTACCGCGTGAGCACGGACAAGCAGC
Organism: Phycisphaeraceae bacterium; assembly: GCA_019634195.1. GTDB lineage: Bacteria > Planctomycetota > Phycisphaerae > Phycisphaerales > Phycisphaeraceae > JAHQVV01. The sequence goes on from JAHQVV010000021.1 coordinate 4,761, forward strand.
GCTACGAGCCGGGCGATGAAGTCGTACTGACCGCGAAGTTCATCGACCCGGGCCAGGTCGACGACGGCCTGCTGTCGCTCTACGCACAGATACAGACCGGCCAAGACGACCCGATCGAGCTGACCATGACGCCGGCCGGCGACGGGCTCTCCTTTGAAACACGCTTCGAGGCCGAGCGCGCCGGCGACTACCTCGTCCGTGTCTGGCCAGGCGACACACCGGCACAGCGCGCGGCCCGGCCGAACACGCACGGCTTCACCGTCGCGGTGCCCGACTTTGAAACACGCAACCCCACCCTTGCCGGCGACGAGCTGAGCAACCTGGCGCTGACCAGCGGCGGGACGTTCTTCACGCTCGACCAGGCCGACCTGCTGCCCGAGGCGCTGACCGTCGGGCTCGTGGACAACGAGCTGATCCACTCCGACGAGGTGTGGAACGCCCCGCTGCTGATCCTGATCTTCCTCGGCGCGATTCTGGCCGAATGGATCATCCGCAAACGCTGCCGACTGGTGTAGTGGGGGACAGGGTATCGAGTCCGGGGTTTGGTAAGGCATACGATGATGCGACAACAGAAAACACAACACGATCACGGGAGGGCGAGGCTCCTGCCAAGCCGCAAGCCCACTGTGATGCCCGGCTCGGCGGGAGCCTCGCCCTCCCAGACAACTGACCGCGCTGAGCCCGAACCCCGAACCCCAAACGCCGAACCCCACCGATGACCACGCTCAACACCCCTACGCCGAACCCGTCGCCCGACCTGCCCGGGATGCAGCAGAAGCTGCGCGGCCGGCTGATGCAGCTGGGCAAGCGCTTGCGCAGCCGCATCGCGCTCGACGCGTTCGTGCGCGGGCTGGCGGTGCTGCTGGGGCTCCTGGCGTTGTCGCTGGTGCTGGACTTCTGGCTCGAGCTGAGCCGGCCGATGCGTGTGTTCTACTGGTTGATCACGCTCGCGGCGGCGGCGCACTTCCTCTACCACTATGGCATCAAGCCGCTGCGCAAAAAACTCGGCCCGGTCGAGCTGGCCGAGGCGGTGGACATCGCGCAGCAAAACGACGGCGTCAACCAGCTCGCGCCGCGCGTCGCGACCGTGCTGCAGCTGCCGGGCATGCTCGGCGACGACGGCGCGTTGTCGGGCAACATGATCCATGACGCGGTCGGCCGCAGCTACCGTTCGCTTGAGCAGACGGACTTCACTGCGGCGCTCAGCGGCAAGCACACGATGCAGTGCGTGGGCGCTTTGCTCGCGTCGCTGCTGCTCTTTGGCGGCACGGGCGCGGGCATGAGCGCGGCCGGCGAGAACGTCCTGAGCACCTGGGCGCAGCGCTGGCTGCTTTTGAGCGACGCGTCGTACCCGCGCAATACGTCCATCGAGGTCGCGGGACTGAGCGAGGACGGCGTCCTGGTCATCCCTGCCGGCGAAAACGCCACGCTCTTTACCACGATCACCACCAAGGATGGTCGGGCCATCGAAGAGGCCCGCATCAAGCTCTCGCCCGCCAACGATCAGGAGTGGCCAAAGGGGCTGGACAAGTTCGACAGCGAAGACTTCCGCCTCGAGCTGATGCCGATGACAGGCTCCGCCAAGGCGACGATCTCGGCCGGCGATCAGACGCTGCGTTTTAAGATCGAGCCGGCGGCCCGGCCACGCCTCACGGGGCTGAAGCTGACGCACACACACCCGGCCGACCCGGACAACCCTAAAACGATCGACTTTGCCGGTGCCGAGGGTGAGGTGTCGCTGCTGGACCTGAACGAGGTCGAGCTGGTGCTGACGGCGAACGTGCCGATCGCGGAGATCCGTGACGTGCAGGAGGTGCTTGATGGCGACGATGCTGGCGGCCGACCGGCGATCCAGCGGGTCAGCGAGAACGTCTTCAAGGTCAAGTGGACGCACTTGGAGCGGCAACGCTTCCGCATCGAGCTGGTCAGCGAGGGCGCGGGGCTGGTGAGCCAGCCGATCCCGATCAGCATCGGGCTGAAGACCGACCGCAAGCCAAGCGTGCGCCTGCGCTACACCGGCGTGGGCCAACGCATCACGCCCAACGCGCTGATCCCGCTGACCCTGGAGGCCCGCGACGACTACGGCCTGGTCAACGCCAAGATCGATCTGCTCCGCATCCGCATCGGCGAAGACGCGGGCGAAGAAACCTTCGACCCGATCGTGCTGCACGAGGCCGACCCGGCCACAATCAAAGAGTTCCGCGATAAGCAGGGCCTGGAGGTCGACGAGTTCGGCGTCCGCCCGACCGACGTTATCCGCCTGACCGGCGTCGCGACGGACAACCGCTACAGCGATTCACCCGGCGGTGGGCAGGTCGGCGAGTCGACCAAGGTCGACTTCCGCATCGTCACGCACAAGGAGCTGTTCCGCGAGATCATCGCCCGCCAGCAGCAGGCCCGCAGCGCCTTCCGCCAGGCGATCGAGGACAGCAAGGACATCTTGCTGAAGCTGCGCGAAGCCGAGGACGGCGTCCAAGCCGCGGGCCAGTCGCGTCGTTTCCGCGCGATCCAGCGGTCGGTCTGGAAAGTCGGCCGGGAGTTGGAACGCTCGGCCGAGGAGATGCGTCTGAACCGCTTGGGGGGCAGCAAAGAGGACGGCAACCAGGCCTACGAGTCCATGAAGGCCCTGATCCTCGAGCCCCTGGCCAAGCTGCACGACCAGACGATGTCCAACCAGCGGTCGGCCCTGGAAGCCGCCGCCAACGCCGACCAGGTCCGATTGGACCAGATCCGAGCGGATCAGGTGGAATTGATCGATGAGATGAACCTGTTGTTGTCGAAGATGAGCCGGTGGGACGAGCTGCTCGACGCGATCAACCAGCTCTCCGAGGTGATCGACCAGCAGGAACAGCTCAAGAAGAAGGTCGATGAGCTGATCAATGAGCAGATTGACGATCTTTTCGATGAGTAGCAGCGTATGTTTTCTTGTAGGTGGGGCGGGCGTCTCGCCTGCCGAAACGGCCCGGCCGTGAGTCAAAAGATTGATTCGGGCTCCGCCCGAACGGCGGGCGAGACGCCCGCCCCACCTAAAACGTCACGTCTAAACCCAAGGTGTCCGTATGCGAACGAGCCGATTGACCAAGCCGTGTGTGAATCTGATGGGCCTGCTTCTGGCCGCCCTGCTGCTGGCCGTGCCGATGAGCGTGCAGGCCCAGGCGATTAAAG
>JAHQVV010000022.1 GCA_019634195.1 Phycisphaeraceae bacterium
CTTGGCGGCGGCTCGCTCGCCGGCTCGCTCTACATCGGCGTCATCGGCGGCTACGACATGCTCTGGCTCCAGCCGCTCATGATGATCCTGGGCATCGTCATGCTCAGCGCCATCGCCTACGTCACACTCTCCACCGGCGAGAAACCCTTCCAAGCCATCAACAAACACGTCAACCCCGTCCTCGGCTGGGGCTGGCTTACCGCTGCCATGATCGCCAACCTCGTTTGGGCCATGCCGCAGTTCAGCCTCGGCACCGGCGCGATCCAACAGAATCTTGGCATCGACCTGCCTAAAGAAGTTTGCGTCTTGCTGCTCTTCGTCATCGCTGGCGTCGTCATCTGGTTCTACGACGCAGGCGGCTGGGGCATCAAGCTCTTCGAGATCCTCCTGAAGATCATGGTCGCACTAATCGTCCTCGCGTTCTTCGGCGTCGTCGGCTCACTCGCGCTACAAGGTTCGCTGCCTTGGGGCGAAGTGGCGGCCGGGTTTGTCCCGAACTTCTCGCTGCTCTCTGAATCCTCCGACACGCTCAAGCCGTTTATCGCCGAATCGTCCAACCCCGCTTACTGGGAGACAACCGTGGTTGACTCGCAGAGCGCCCGGATGATCGCTGCGGCCGCGACCGCGGTTGGGATCAACATGACCTTTCTGCTGCCCTACTCCATGCTTCGCAAGGGCTGGGACAAAACCTTCCGCGGGCTGGCGACGTTCGACCTATCGACCGGCTTGTTTATCCCGTTCGTCATCGCGACTAGCTGCGTCGTCATCGCCGCGGCCAGCCAGTTCCACGCACAAGCGCCGGGCATCGATGAGACTACCCTTTCTGTCGAGATGCCCGGGGCATCTCGCGGCGATTTGAACAAAATGGTTGAGAAGATAGACGAGGATGCCTATGCGGCGCGACGAGCGCCGCAGGATGCACACGACAAACTGGTCGCCGCGAAGAAAGAAGAACTAGGCGAAACCCTGTCCGAAGAAGAACTCGCTGAAAAGGTCAAAGAAGATCCGACCCTCGGTTTGGGTTCCGGCCCACTGGACAGCTACGTGGACGCAAATACCAACGCGGCCGATAAACAGCTCGCCTTCATGATGATCAAACGTGATGCGGGTGCGCTCGCCGGCTCGCTTGAAAATGTCACCGGGTCCAAGACCGTCGCGCAGTACATCTTCGGCCTCGGCGTCGTCGGTATGGCGATCTCTACCATCATCATCCTCATGCTTATCAACGGCTTCACCTTCACCGAAGCACTCGGTGTGAAGACCTCCGGCACGATGCACCGCATCGGGTCCTACTTGCCCGCCTTCACCGGCGCGTTCGGCTTTCTCTTCCTGTGGGGTAACGACGAAGCCCGGTTCTGGCTCGCGATCCCAACCAGCCAGATCGGTATGATTCTGCTGCCGGTCGCGTACATCACCTTCTTCCTTATGATGAACAACACCAAGCTCATGGGCGAGAACAAGCTGACCGGCGGTAAGGCCCTGGCCGCGAACATCGTCATGGTTGCCGCCATCATCGCCGCGACCTACGGCTGCGTGAAGACGCTGCTCAGTAAGACCATGAACATCCCCGGCACAGAGCAATCTGTCCAGCCGTTCCTCATCGGCGGGGCCATCGGCTTTATCACACTGGTCCTGATCGCGCAGGTTATACGTTTAGTCAGAAAGCCAAACTAAGCGATGGGCGAACGCAACCAAGGCCATGATCAGGCCATGATCACTCGATAACTCTCAGTCCATCGATGCGCTTGCGCAAGCCTTCCGCATAGCCATCCTGGATCCGGCTACTGCCGGAAATATCCAGTTGTCGAAGGCTCTGCATGTCCGCCAGGCCCGCGAGCTCGGTGAGGCCCCGGCAGTCGCTAAGGTCCAGCCGCTCGAGCTTAAGACCCCCCAACGGGCCGCTCGAGCTGATCACGGTGCTGTTGAGGTCCAGCCATTTCATGCCCTTGATCTGGGACAGCGCATCGTAGTCGGACAAGCGCATGTTCTTGCCCGCCTGTAGGAACCGGATGGTCTTGCCCTCCAGGCCGTCCAGCGACGACAGCTTGCGGCAGGTTTCGATCGTCAGCGTATCCAGCTCGTTGATGGTCAACTCATCAAGATCATCAATCGAGGTGTTCGAGAGGTTCAACGATTCGAGCCCTTCGATCTTGTTGATGTCATCAAAGTCTCTGAGCATCATGCAGTAGTTCAGGTTGAGCACCTTGATCTTCATGGTGCCCAGCACGCTGAAGTCACGGACATTTAGGCAGCCGCTTAGATCAAGCAGATCAAAGCTTAGGCCTCGGAGCATCGAGATATCCGAGACATTCCGGAGCGGGCCTTTTAACAGTTCTTCCCGATCATTAAAGCTGGTCTCGAATGTGTAGGCGGTGCCTTCCTTGTTGGGGCTGACCCTGATGTTCAGCTTGCGCTCGCCGTTGAACGCCCGGATCGCCTCGCGGATCAGCCCTGCCTGTTGCCCTGAATAAGGCTTGAGGCTGTCGCGCAGCTTGATGAACTCTCGCTGCCGGTCCCGCGGGCTCTCGATCTGCTTGATCTTGGTAAACGACAGCGGCGGGGTCTGATCGGCCTCCAGACCCCTCGGCTCGGGGCCAGGGCGAATAGGGTCGGCCTCGTTGTTTTGCGCGACACGATCAGGCCGCGTGTAGATGATCTTCGTCTCGCGCAGCGCCGCTTTGAGCCCCGCAAACTCATCTTCCGGCACCTCGGGCAGGCCATCGACCACCAGGGTCTTGAGCTTACTGAGCCGACCCAGCAGCGAGACACTGCTCAGCTCCTTGCAATTGCTCAGGTACAGGTGCTCCAGGTTTCGCTGCGTCGACAGCGTGGCGATCTGATTCACCTTGGTCTCTGAGAGGTTGAGATAATTCAGCCCGCTCACGCGGCTTAGCGCGTTGATGTGCCAGAGTTCGCTGCTGCCGGCCGCAGACAGGCGGTCGATCGTCATCCCGTCCAGGCCATCCAGGCTACGCAGGTTCTTGCAGTGCTCAACCGAAAGCGTATCGAGCTTCTTGATCAGCAGCGGCCTGAGGTCGGACACCGACGTACGGCTTAGCACCAGATGCTCCAGGCCCTCGACATCGTTGAGGACGCCGACGTCAGTGAATTTTGCACAGCCCGCCAGGTCGAGATGGGTGATTTTCGAGCCCTTCAGGAAGCTGAAGTCTTCGAGGGCCGGCAGGTACCGGAGCGAGAACTCCGAAGCCGAGATCCCCGTCAGCGGGCTGAGGTCGGTGACGCCTCGGTCGCGCCAGTTGGTCCCGACCCTGAGTTTCAGCTCACCGGACCCGCCTTCCCACATGCGCAGATCGACCGCGGCGTTGTTCAGGAACCTGAGCTCTTTCCGGATCAGATCGGCCTGTGCAACCGAGAAGGGCGTCAGGCTGTCCCGCAGCTTGACAAAGTTGAGGTGCCGCAGCCGCTTGTCTTTGATGCCTGCCAGCGCATCCCACTTCTTGATGTCCAGCGGGAGTACCGACGGGTCGTACGACTCTTGGACAACAACGTTGGGCAGCGTCCCAACCATCTGCGCGACTTCTTGCGGCAAGACGCGTGTTTCCTTTAGTGATAGCGTCCTGAGGTTGTTGATCCGATCGAGACCTTTGAGCGAACTCAGGTTCGAACAGCGGTCCAGCACCAACTCGCTCAGAGGCTGGTTGGCCAACAGGGAAAGGTCCGCGAACCGGGTGCCTGAGAGGTCGAGCCGTTTGGTGATTCTGGCTTGGCTGATTGGTGAGAAATCGGTGACGCCGGTGGTATCTGTCAGAGCGAGTGTTTGGATCTGCTTGTTCTGCAACCCGTTGAGTGTTGTCAGCTGTTTGCAGGCCTGCAGTGACAACTCGCTGAGCCCATCGAATCGCAACGAGCGGAGATCGTTGATGGGTATGTTTTTCAGGCTCAGAACCCGTAAACCCAAGATATTGTTCAGGGCGCCCAAGCCTTTAAAGTGATCGCATCCTTCAAGCCTGAGCGTGTGGGCCTGGATCGTCGACAGCGGCGAGAAATCGGTTAAGGCGTCTAATTCGCAGAGATACAGCGAGTTGAACCGAAGGCCATTGAACGCGGATAGATCCTTAATCTTCGTGTTGGGGTACTCACCGCTGTCGTCTCCTGCGCGGGGCGCGAGTGCAAAATCGATCGCGCCGTTTGATAAGCGCCGTGCTGAGTACGAGAGCTGATCCATCCCGTTGAACGCCATAAGTCCCTGGGCGACCAGTTCCAGCTGTTTCTGCGGCCTCGCGACGAGCAGGTTTCTTGCGAGGACATACGCGGTTAACCTTCGGCCCTTGTCATTGATCGTCATCACGCGATCCATGATCTCGCGTGGCGTCATTGCACCGAGGTCCGCAAGCTCAGGATCGAAATCGACCACCGTCTCCGGGACCTGCTCCGGCTCGGGTTCAGGCTCTGCTCCGGGCTCGGGGTCCGGGCCTTCGGCAACGGGCGTTTCACCGATCGGCTCGGGCTTGACCGCTGGGGTCGAGCCGTCGGGGTCGTTTGCGTTGTCCGGCGTCGGGTTGGAAGCAAGCGGGCCGGTCGTCGGCGCGGGGGCCGGCTCGATCCGGCCGGCGATGAAGTAGGCCCCCGTCGCGGTGACTACGACCGACATCAGCCAGGCCACGCCCATGAGCGACCAAGCCTCCGCCGAGAGCCTGGGCCAGGTGAACGTAAACTTGAATAGCGGCCTGCTCGGCGCGGAAGGCTGCTCAGCCGCGGCAGCCGGTTTCGGGTTCGGTGCTGTTTGCGGAGTCGGCCTCGGCGTGACCACCGGCGAGGACGCAACCGGCGTCGGCTCGGCTGCCGCAACCTTGGCAGCTTTCTTCGTCCTCTTCTCTGCTTGCTTGACCAGCTTGACCCGTGCCTTAGCGACCTCGTTCATCAGCCGCTGGACCTGCTCGCGCGTTGCGCGGTCATTGGACAGCGCGTACTTATCCAACTGGTCCATCCGACGCTGCACCGCCGCCTCGATGATGTCCGGGTCGTTGACGTCCGGCTCGACACCCAACAGCACGTGCGCTCTGGGCGGGCGCGGCCCGTCGGGGAGCCCCAGAAACTGGCTGTACGCGTCATCGGGCATGGGGAAAGCGGCGGAAGTGGACCCTGGAACACGGCGGAATAACGGCAGAAACCGCCGCTAGTGTACCAAAGCCAATGGCGTCACCCTTTGGCTGCCCTGGATTCCCGCTTGCGCATCGCCTCGCGAAGGATCCGCTTGCGCATCCGCAGGTGCTTGGGCGTGCACTCGACCAGCTCGTCCTCCTCGATGTACTCGAGCATCGCCTCCAGCGACAACTCACGGGCGGGCTTGACGCGGGTCGCGTCGTCGCTGCCCGAGGCGCGGACGTTGCTGTGCTTTTTGTTGACGACCACGTTGACGGTGATGTCGTTGTCCTTGCAGTGCTCGCCGACGACCTGGCCCTCGTAGACCTGGTCGCCTGGCTTAACGAAGAAGATGCCACGGTCGTACAGCCGGTCCAGCGAATACGGCATCACCTGACCGGGGTCCGACGCGATCATCACGCCCGCGGGCCGCGTCGGCACATCGCCACGCATCGGCTCGTAGCGCAGCAGGTTGTGGTGCATCACCGCCCGGCCCTGCGTCGCGGTCAGCATCCGCGTCCTGAGGCCGATCAGGCCCCGCGCGGGGATCGTGAACTCCATGTGGATGTAGTCGCCCGCGCCGGCCTTGGGGTCCATGCTGACGATCTCGGCCTTGCGGTTCATCACCAGCGCCATGACATCGTTCTGGCACTCGCTGGGGCAATCGACAACAAGCTGTTCGATAGGTTCGCAGAGCTTGCCCGCGTGCTCTTCGCCTTCTACTGGGCGCTTGAGGATCACCTCGGGCTTGCCGACTTGCAGCTCAAAACCCTCGCGCCGCATCGTTTCAATGAGCACGCCCAGGTGCATCAGCCCCCGGCCGGACACCTTGAACGCGTCGCCGCCCTCATCCCGCACCACGCGCAGCGCGACATTGGATTGCAGCTCGCGCTGCAAGCGATCGAAGACCTGGCGTGAAGTGACAAAATCGCCGTCCTGCCCGCAGAAGGGCGAGTCGTTGACGCGGAAGCTCATGGTTAGCGTCGGCTCATCGATCGTCACCGCCGGCAGCGCCTCGGGCCGATCCGGGCACGCGATCGTGTCGCCGATGTCGATCGGGTCCAGCCCGGTGACCGCGCAGATATCGCCCGCCGCGACTTCATTAGTCTCGACTCGGCTAAGCCCATCAAAGTGTTCGAGCTTGACGACGCGCTGCTGCGAGCCCTCGCCCGCGCGGTTGATCACGGTGACCTTCTGCCCCGCCGTGATGCGCCCAGCAGTGACGCGGCCGACCGCGATCCGCCCGACGTACTCGCTGTACACGATCGTCGTGACCATCAGCTGCAGCGGCGCCGCGAGCGCCTCCATCCGCGAGCCGAACCCCGCCGCGGTGCCTCTGCTTGACCCTTCCGCATACGGCGCGGGGACGTGCGTGAGGATCGCGTCGTACAGGTCGAACATGTTGTCCGGCTGCTCATCGGTATCGATCTTCGATTGGTCGGCCGTCGCCCAGCCGTTCTTCGCGCTCGCATAGATCACCGGGAAGTCCAAGGCGTCATCGGGTGCGTCCAGGGACCCCAGCAGGTCGAACACCTCGTTGACCACGTCGTCGGGCCGGGCATTGGGCTTGTCGATCTTATTCACGACAACGACCGGCTTGAGCCCGATCTCCAAAGCCTTCTCTAACACGAACCGTGTCTGCGGCATCGGCCCCTCAAACGAGTCGACGACGAGCAGGCAGCCGTCCGCCAGGTTGAGCACCCGCTCGACCTCGCCGCCAAAATCCGCGTGGCCCGGCGTGTCGATCAGGTTGATGCGGTAGTCCGCCCCGTCGGAGTGGCGGTAGGTGATCGCGCAGTTCTTCGCCGTGATCGTGATGCCACGCTCGCGCTCGAGGTCGCCCGTGTCCATGACCAGGTTGTGCTGCCCGCCGGCCAGCTTGTTGAGGTCCTCGGTCCGGAACATGCCGGACTGGTACAGCAGCTGGTCGGTCAGGGTCGTCTTGCCGTGGTCGACGTGGGCGATCACAGCAACATTGCGCAGGGGCGAGTCGGGCATGATTGGGCTCGGGTGGACGGGTGTCCGTTGGCGTCGGTCGACGCGGGGGTGGTATGGGCCAAGCGGGAGATTGTACCGGCAGATGAGATGACGCGGCTGCGCAGCGTAACGCGATCAAGCCGCGTCGCCTCATCGATTCAACTGCGTTAAACTACCCGACTCAACCCACCAAAACCCTCCTGTAACGCAAACAAGAGCAACCCCATGACCACCCCCCTTCAAGGCAACGCCGTCATCGGCCAGTCCGGCGGACCCACCGCTGTCATCAACCAATCCGCAGTCGGCGTCGTCGAAGGCCTCAAGGCCGCCAGCTTCGCCGGCAAGATCTTCGGCGCACGACACGCCGTCGACGGCATGATGTCCGGCGATTTTCTAGACCTCACCGACTGGCCACAAGACCGCCTGGACCGATTCGCGGGCACGCCGTCATCGGGCCTCGGGTCGTCCCGTCGCAAGCCCAAGGAAGACGACGTCAAGGCCATGGTCGAGCAGTTCCAGAAGTTCGACATCCGCTACTTCTTCTATATCGGCGGCAACGACAGCTCCGACACCTGCCGCATCGTCAGCGAAACCGCGACTGCGATGGGCTACGACATGCACGCCTTCCACGTCCCGAAAACCGTCGACAACGACCTGGTCCTCAACGACCACACCCCCGGCTGGGGCTCCGCCGCGAAGTTCGTCGCACAGGCCTTCATGGGTGACGGCCTCGATAACCAGGCCCTGCCCGGCGTGAAGATCAACGTCGTCATGGGCCGCCACGCCGGTTTCCTCACCGCCGCGTCCGTCCTCGGCCGACGCCCCGGCACCAACGACGGGCCGCACCTGGTCTACGTCCCCGAAGCCGACTTCGACGCCGACCAGTTCTGCAAAGACGTCGAAGCGAAGGTCAAAGAGATCGGCCGATGCGTCGTCGCGGTCTCCGAAGGCATCCACGACAAAGACGGCGCGCCCATGGCCGCCAAGCTCGCCGCCATGCAGGGCAAAGAGGTCGAAAAAGACGCCCACGGCAACGTGCAGCTCTCCGGCTCCGGCGCTCTGGCCGACTTCCTCGCCGCAGCCGTCAAGGCACACCTGGGCGAAGGCGCCCGCGTCCGGGCCGACACGTTCGGCTACCTGCAACGCTCCTTCGCCGGCCTGGTCAGCGAAAACGACGCGAAAGAAGCCCGCGCCGCCGGCGCTAAAGCCGCGGAGCTGGCCTGCTCGGGCATCTCCAACGGCTCGATCGCTATCCAACGCGTCGAAGGCGACACTTACCAAGTCGAGTACAACCGTATCGAGCTGACCGATGTCGCCGCGAAGACCCAGCACCTGCCCACGGGATGGATCGTCAACGGCAACGACATCAGCGACGACTTCGTGAAGTATGCCGCCCCCATCGTCGGCGAGCTCCCCGTCACCGAACGCGTCGATGGGTGGTAAGCCCGGCAACGAAGACAAACGACACAAAAACCCGGCACCCCGACCCACGGCACGACGCTCGCGAATAAGGCGGACTAACCATCAGTACTTGTCAGCGTTGCACTGGTATCGCATCCGTACACCACATCACTGTGCTGTTGGTTGTCTGGGTGGTATTTGTCTTGGGGTTCAACCAAGTGACAGGTGTGGGCTCGAAAGCGCTCACAAATTCGACGTGCCCATCGGCCATAACAGCGTTGGAGTCACCCTTGGTGATGTCTCCGCTGTTGTGATACGTGCCGAAGCAGTCTGTAAACGTCCCGTTGTTGGTGTTGGTCCGGCCCAGCAGGTACCCGTCGTTCATCGTAAAGTTGCTGAAACCGGGGATTTTAAACGTGTTCTCTTCGGCGAAAATAACCAGGTCGCTGGGCTTACGGATCGAGTCGAGTGTCAGATTCTCGTGGGGCCAGGACAGGCTATCCGACGGCTGTGTTAGCGGGCCAACGTTCCAGTTTTGAACGTAGCTACGGCGGAGTGTGGTCCCCTCCCAGGTGGCCGGGAAATCGCTAGGTGGCAGCCTGTCCGCTGCAACAGGACAGAGATAGAGCTCGACGCTGTCATTGACGTAAGGATACAAGAGGCCGTCGAGGATCCCGTCCAGCACGGTAGGGTCGCCCCCGTTAGGGAAGGGCCCGCCGTTTGGGCCGGTATTCAAAGCCCAAACCCACAGCCGGGCGGCAGTGAACTTGCCTTTGTTGTCCGCGGCGTATGCGAACTGCGCGAGCCCGAGTTGGTGCGTATTGCTCGAGCACTGGGTCGTCTTCATCGCTTCACGAGCCTTTCCCAGTGCCGGTAAGAGGATTGCGATCAGCAGCGCGATGATACTGATGACCACGAGTAATTCGATCAATGTGAAGGCACGACGCATGATGGAGCTCCTGAAGTAGGTTGACATGAATGGTGGCGTACCCTGTTTAGAACACGCCACCGTCAGGAGAAAATCGAAATCCTTAGCCGCGTCGACGCCGGATCAAGGCCAGGCCGCCGAGGCCTAATAGTGCCAGCGAGCCGGGCTCGGGCACAGCACCAACATCAGCGGCGGTATCGCCGAGGATGATGTTGTCGAATTGGCTTGCCGCGCCGCTGCCGAGACGGATGTGATCGACACCCGCAAAATCGTACGGGGTTGAACCGTTCTTTTGGTCTAGCGAGGCAAGGGGACCGCCGGAGACATCGACCGGGTCGGTGTCATTGTCACCAACCCAGAGGTCGACGACGTCGGCCGAGCCATCGTTGATGGTGATCCGGGCGACCGCGGTCCTGGCGGCATCAAAGACCGACACGCTTGTGTTTTCGAAGAGGCCGCCGGGCGAGGAGATGCCCCAGACGTCCTTTTTGAAGGCGTCGCCTAAGAGGGTCTTCTCGCCAGAGCCGGCGGTGCCGACGAACAGCGACAAGCCGCCAAAGGTGTTGACGGTCCCGGCGTTACCGGGGGGGGTGAAATGGAAATCGAACGAGATCCAGATCGTTTGCGAGGTCCCAAACGGGGTGGCAAGCTCGCGGAATGCGCCGCTGTTACTACCCACAATTTGCACAGCGCCGCCGGCGACAGTTTTGTCGCCAACGCCACCGGGCCCATTGATCCAGCCGCCGGCCCAGCCGCTTCCAGCCACGCCTTGGCCGACCAAATTACCGTCGCTGTAGCTGTTGAAATCGTCGGAAGCGATGACGCCGCCGAACGCTTGGGCTGAAGCCAAAACACCAACTGCTGCTAACAAACTTGTCTTGAACATGAGAGTTCCTCCCTATTAAGGAATTGAAATGGATTGTTCATCACGTTGATGAACGGTTTCGCATTGCTACACGCACTGCGGGGAAAGTTGTTTGAGACGTGCTGAGAACTCCGCACGCCGTCGCGAAGACGGTTTTAAAAATGTGATGTATGACGGCTGTTTCATGCCAAAATTCTTTTAATTAGTCTCATGAAAACGAAACGCTAAGTGAAGCCCGACGGGTGTGTTGGATTTGTTCGAGATATCGATGGATACGGTGTTGATGCCGTGGTGCAACTTCGCTTGATCAGGATTCAGAACAAGCTGCTTATTGCGCCGTGAGGCGTAGTCTGCGGGTCGATAGATTTGAGAGCCGTTGATCCGGATGCGCTCCAACAAATCGTCGATGTAATAGTGAGCGACTAAATCAACCCGCTCCAAATCGAGGTGCTCGGGGATCAGGAACTCGGTTTGGATCGTATAGGACTCGAGTTGATTATCTAAGGCCTGTCCGGGCTGCATCACAACCCACTGGGCGGTTGCCGGGTTATTGTCGATGAGGCTGACGTGGTCAAAGTCATCGATAACCTTCAGCGGGATACGCTGGACAAGGGGCTTGCCGTCGATCGCAACGACGCGCCAATTCGGGTCGGCCTGCCCGACGGCCAGGCCCACGCCCGTGCCCGTGATTTCGTTGACCACGAGGATCTTTGCGAAAGGTTCGGGGTCGTGATCAATCGCCACGATCGTGTCGGCAGAGGTGCGGGCGGATTGCCCAGCGATAAGCGGGGTTGGCTCGACACCCGCAGGGGCGTCAGGGCGAGCGGCTTGAACCTCGCCTTCATAGACGTGGACCAGCGTTGATGAAGAGTCCGCATCCACGCCGAAGCGTGTGCCGAGGTCGGTGATGTCCATGTGCGGCGTGCGGACGAGCAAGCCCTTGGACGAGTCGGTCTCACAGACACCGACGAGCTTGCCTGCGTGTAGGTGCAAGACTTTGCTGCTTTCGGTGAATTGGATCGTGCAGGGCGCTTCGAGCATCGCGACCGCGCCTTCATTGGTTGTGATTTCCGCGAAGCCGGCGGTGAGGGTGAGGCGGTCGCCTGCGTGCAATTCGGACCCGCGTGCTAAAGACGCTTGAGCCCATTGGTCGTTGTGCGATGCGGTGAGGGTCGCGACGACAACGGGCTCGTTCTGCGGCGTGGCCGTGGCCGTGGTGGGTACATTGCTTGGCGTGTTGCCAGGCCCGCTGAAGACTGCGACCAGCATCAGCGCGAGGGCCAATACCGCGGCGATGCCGCCTAGAACCGCAGGCCTATCAATCACCCAGCGTATGACACCGCCAACCCGCCAGGGCGAATCGTCATGGCCTTGCAGGCGATCGACCTGATGCACCAGCTCCGCATCCGCTTTTTGTTCAAGCTGCAACAACTCGGCCAGGACATCATGCCCGATCGATTCCGCACGCTCGGCATCCGTGTCCCCGAGACGCTGACCGTCGCCCCGGCTCTCTAGCAGCGACACAACCGACATGTACCGCACGTACAACGCCTTGGCCTCGTCGCTGTCCTGCAACAGCGTATCCAGACGCGCCGCGTCCTCCGCGGCCAGCGTGTCGTCACGAACCTTGCCGCACAGCAGCAACAGCTCGGCATGTTTGCTGGGCCGATCGCTCACGCCCGCACCCCCGGAATATCCCCGCGGTCTTGGATCTTGATGCAGAGCAACAGCTGGGCGTAGATGCGGTTCAGAGACCGGCTGATTTTTGACTCGCTGACCGCAAGCTGCTTCGCGACGCTGCGGTTGGTCGCGCCAGACTCGTACCGCTGTGAGACCAGGTCGTAGTCCGGCCGAGCGAGCTTGCCCAGGCAGGCCTCCAGGGCCTCCTGCAGCCCGTCCGCCTGTTCGGAAGCATCAAACGCGACGCCCTCGAGCTGGGTCAGCGTCTCCGGGCTCAGTGCGTTGGGTCGTTTCTTCTGCGCCTCGAAATACTGCAGCACACGGTTGCGGGCCACCCCCAGCAGCCAGGCATCGAACGGCCGATCACGGTCGTAGCTGGCGAAGCGCTCCCAGCCGATCGTCGCGACGTCCTGCAACAGGTCATCTACATCCCCGGGGTTGAACACCATTGAGCGGACATAAGCGCGCAGCCTCGGCTGGCTGGCCAGCAGGCGCCGGGCGTAGTCGGCCGGGTTGTTGTCTTGCTGGTCCATCGGGCTGGTGCGGTTCGTGCCTACTTTTGATTCAGTAGCCATAATCTGCCTACTTATAAGTCAGTAACCATAATTCAGTAACCGCGAGACAAGTTTGCACGATTTAGGCCCAGAATCCGAAAAAAATCAGAATGGAGATGAAAAAACCCACGCTCGGGCGAGCGTGGGCTTCATTTGATGGTGAATCAGGCGTTTAGGATTTACGCGGTGCCGGCGGGCTCGAAGCCGTCACAGCCGGACAGGGCGGTCACCTTCAGGTGGATGCCCTCGTTCTTGCCGCACTCATCGACGTAGTCTTCGGGGGCCTGCTTGGTGGTGCGGATCTGGACGAGCTGTTCGCTGTCGGCGTGGTGTTCGCCGAAGTGGGCGCAGACGCCGCATTGGCCGGTGTGTAGCAGTTGCATGGGTATCCCCTTTTGAGTAAGACATCAACGAAAAAAGATGGCGGCCAGCGCTGGCTACCATCTGTATCTTCGTGTTTTTTGCCCTGAAGTCCAGACCGATTCAGTCAAAACCCGCAATCGATAATGCGTTGCAGTATTGCCCGGTAACTTGCAACCGGGTTTCAACATCCGCCGGGCTTACTTGTTGCGGCCCAAGAAGATCATCCCCGGGCCGACGAGCATCAGCAGCACCCCGCCGACCATCATGAGCATCGTCGTGCCGGTGCCCTTGGGCTTGCGGTTGTGCTCAAGGATGATCACCTTGTCGGGATCGATGGAGAGTGATTTTTTCAGTTCCTTAAGTTCCTCGCCGCCGAGCTTGTCGATTTCGTTAATCACTAGGCCTTGCACCGTGTCCTGGTACGCGACGCTATCGAGTTGGCCGCTGCTGGAGATATCGGTGGAATAGAGGATCAGCGCGACCTGCCCCCTGTAGGGCGGGGCGGTTTGCGCGTTATCGGGGAGGGCCTGGAGTTCCTCGATGTAAGGGTCATCAAAGGCGATCATGGGCGCCCAGACTTTTTCGAATTTATTGGGGTTGTCCTCGGGCGTCAGCACGATGGTTTCCCAAGTGATCATCTCGAAGTCTTTGACGCTGACGTGCGCGTTGTCGTCGTAGCCGTTGGCGATGAGGTCCTGGGCGGTGATGGTCTGCGGCTCACTGTCGGCGGCGGAGGCGAGCTTGTGCTCGTTGTAGCCGAAGAACGTGAGGATGCCGCCGCCGACGAGCAGGGCGATTGCGATACGGATCATGGTTGGGCTCCGGAGATGGCCTGCATGCTGGCAGGCAGGGGATGACTGTGCGTCATGAAGGGGCAAGGCCGTACGTGGCGCTGCTCATTGAACATTGTTTTACTGTCTGTCTTGCGCCCGGGCAAATGGCAGCGTCAACCCGATGCCCGGCAAGAGCATGCCCCGCGTCTGCTGCTGGTAAGCCCGGTAGTCCGGGTCCCCCGCCAGGACCCGCTCCTCGGCCAACGCACGGACACACACCAGCACCACCGCCGCGGCCAATAGCGCGTAGCCCGGCCACCGCCCCGACGCCAACGCACAGCCCAGCAGCATCAACAACTCGCCCGTGTACGCCGGGTGCCGCACCCACCGGTAAGGCCCGCCCTTGACCACCCCCCGCCGCGCGGGCAGCACCGCGAAGCACCGCCCCAGCCAGAGAAACGACACCCCCGCCAACGCCACCCCCGACAGCAGCACCACCTGAGCGTGCACCGACCAACCCACCGGCGGCGGGGCGACCTTCAGCGCCAGGCCCGCGACGACCAATGCTGGCAGCGCCTGCAGCACATCCCGTACCCCGCCGACCGCCTTGGCTGGCCGACGGATCAGGAACAACAGGCCTACCAGCAGGTTCAGCCCCGCGATCCCCCAGCGCACCGGCGCATGCAGCGAGCTCTCGCCCGTCGCCAGCATCCCCAGCACCGCCCACGAGCACACCGATAGCCCGATCGCCAAGTTGAACCAACGCTCGGAGACCCGCCAATCAAGAATGGGCTTGGCTGGCACGCCTAGTAGATCCAGAAGCCCCAGTTGAAGAGATAGGCCAGGAGATTAATCAGACCTATAATTAGGATAAATCCGATAAACCCGGCGACGCCGCCACCACCTTCAGACATGTGTATACCCTCATTTTCCGGAACAGAGCAAGCGATTCAGCGAAACAGTATAGCGGGTTGATGGGCGGGGCCAAACCCCGGCTCGAGGATATTTTTCCCCATCGATTGGACCGCAGGCCCGATCTCGACGATACTCTTGCCCCCAGCACGGGGCGTAGCTCAGCTTGGTAGAGCGCCTGCTTTGGGAGCAGGAAGTCGTCAGTTCAAATCTGGCCGCCCCGATTCGTCAGAGCCGTTTTTGTTGAGGACTGCCTGCTTTCTTGCACGACTTAAGCACCGATACGGATCGTTTCGCAGTGACATGATTGTGTGCCGTGCTCTAGTCGGTCCCCTACTCCGGCGTTGGTTGAGAAGCTAAACATATTTCCAAACTACCGGGCTAACCTGTGACAGTAGGGCAGTAGGAAAAAACGTGTCGCGTTCGTGCGCGGAATCGACGCAGGACGCGTTGGATCGGCTGGCCAACATTTCTTGCGATAAAAGGTTTGATTGCAACCATCTCTTAACGTTGTGTGCACGACATGGCGCCCTGTTTCTCAAATCTGCAACTATGATCGCTCGCGGTGTTCAGCCATAGCGGCCGGTCGATCTGTGCATGCGATGAACTACGATCCGGGCTGAGTCAATAAAATATTTTATTTTTCTTGGTAATACTGGCCTTCGTGGAGACACTTAACAGTGAGGCATTTGCCTCTGAGGACCTTCCGGTCTTATTCGACATCATTCATCCGCTTGGAGGAGAACGCTCCGGCGTTGTTTCTGTACAAGGGTTTTCCGTGGCTAACAATAAAAAACTCCAGGCCGCTCTAACCGTAGTCTTGATCCTGTTGTTCGGCGGCGTTGTCTATCTAGGCTTTCAAACTCTGCAGTCCCCGGAATACGGTGGCCTCGGTGATGAAGAGGTTGCGGATAACCGAGAACCGCGCGAGCCGATTGTCTCGCCCCGGACCGATGGCAAAGTTGATCCTAGCAGCGGCGACGTAATCGCGGGGGGTGTTGAGCGACCTTCAAGCGATCTTGCGTCGCGCGATAAGGCCGACGATTCGGACACTGAATTAGCCAGTGATGACTTGTTTAACTACGGCCAGACATCGCCGATTAAAGCAGATGTCAACGAACAGGTTGCCGCGGCTTACGAAGCGATCAAGACCGGTAAGCATCCTGAGCGTTTGAGCGTGGCGATCGCATCTGAAACGGCTCGCTCATTCGATCCAGAGAAATTCGATCCCGAAAGTGATCGCTACGACGAGGATTACCGCAAGGCTTATATGCGTAGCCCCGAGCCAGGCCGTGTGTGGTTCCCGGCCCAGCCCGCCGAGGGGGTGTCTCGTATCCAGCCGTTGATGCCGCGCTACGTCGAAGTGCCTCAGGGCGAAGAGATCACGCTGCGTGTCAGCGGCGAGCCGGGCCAGCCGGTGACGTTCACGAGTTTTGATCTAGGCCAGTTCGAGAACAAGCTGACCACGATGACCGTCGTCGCCAACGACCAGGGCGTGGCCGAGGCCAAGTTCCAAGGGCCGCCGGGAACGATTGATGATGTCGCGATCATGGCGGCCAGCCCTGTGATGTCGGGTCAGGTTCGTCTGACGGTTCACGTCACGATGCCGGAAACGGAAGGGACTGTATCGCAGTAGGTGTGATTTTTGAGGCCCGTTTGTGTTTTAGTTTGCTCGATTCGTTTGATTTCAGGTTTGGCAGAATTTCAATCGGCGGTTTGGCCGCTAGGGGCAATCGATTATGAAATGTGATGTACTAAGAACCTCCGTATCCCGTGTTTTGCTCACGGCCGCGGCAGCGCTGCTGGGCTCATCCCTACTGGGCACCGAAATCGCGAGGGCTAGCGACACATATGATTCGACAGGTGGCCGCGAGGCGGCCGGAGCATCTCCTAATAGGCAGTGCTATAACAAGCCGGTTGGTAAAGACTGCCTGATCTGTGAAGATGGTAACTGGATCACGGTTACCGCAGCTTCTCAGGGTGGCTACTGCCCCATACCGACGAAAAATACATCAAATTCGATCATTGACAACATTACCTTTAACTACCACCACTATGCCTTCGACTACCGCTTGGGAAAGGGCAGTTCGGACTGTGGTACCTGCGCTAGTGGCGGGCCCAGCGGTGGCTTGATGGAACTGCTGATCGAGCGGCGCCACCGGTTCCGTAACCTAACTGAGTATGGCAGCTTCGGACCCGGTGTATACACGAACTACGACACCAAGGTCTTCCTGAATGAAGTCGATGGCGGGTTGCAATTGGATATCTTCGATCCGCGCGAGCTTTATGAGCGGCGATTGGTGGACGGGATTGACGGCGATACGGTTTTGGATGGACGTTTCACCGATCAGCGTAATAAGTCTTTGAAAGAGGCCCGCCTGCTGGACAGCAGCGACGTGTTGACGACTGATCTCAACGCTGCGACAACGATCGAGATCGAGTCGCACAGCGGCTACATCCATCGATTCGAAGTGATCGATCTGGCCGGGGAGACGGTGAGCGACGATGGGTTGGTTGGCCACTGGAAGTTCGATGAAGCATCGGGTAGCACGGCAACGGATAGTTCAAGCGAAGGTAACGATGGCACGATCATCGGTGCGACCCGAGTTACAACTTCGGGTGCGCCTGTTCCCGGCGGTGCGGGTGGAGCGCTTAGCTTTGATGGCGTGGACGACTTAGTCGATCTCGATAACCCAGCGAGCATGAACTTTACAGGCGAGATCACGCTGGCGGCGTGGGTCAAAGTCGGCGCGACCGACGGCTACCGAAACATCATTGGCCATGGCCTTGGGTTAAACCCACACGGCGAAGTTTTCTTGCGGATCGATGATGGCCGATACGAAATCGGTTCATGGAACGGCGGATTCAATAAGGCCAGTGCCGCGATCCCAGCCGAAGACACGGCCAACGGTGGCCAATGGGTCCACCTGGCAGGCGTGTACGACGGCGCGATTTGGCGGCTCTATCGCAATGGAATGCTGATTGGTGTGACGCAGGATGCGCCGGGATCGGTGATCACGCAGACGGACTGGTCGATCGGCGCGCGCGGTACAGGCACGTCACGTTACTTCGATGGTGAGATCGACGACGTGCGGATTTACAACCGCAACCTGCTGGAAGGCGATATTGTTCAGCTTGCACAGCAGCGGGTGCTGGCGGGGCGTTTAACCTCGATCGAGGACCGCAACGGCTACAGCACTGATCTGACCTACAAGACGTTCACGCAGGCCGAGATCGATTTGAGCCCTGAGCGTCAGTGGCAGATCGATACGGTGACGGACCC
Source organism: Phycisphaeraceae bacterium (assembly GCA_019634195.1). Lineage (GTDB taxonomy): Bacteria > Planctomycetota > Phycisphaerae > Phycisphaerales > Phycisphaeraceae > JAHQVV01. The sequence goes on from JAHQVV010000022.1 coordinate 17,840, forward strand.
TTACAGCCGTACAGCGACATATCAATACAAGAGCACGCAGGTGGCGGGGCACTGGGTGGTCGAGCGGATTGATCTTCCCAACGGCTCGGATGTGGATTATCTCTATGAAGACGGCCTACACCTGACCAAGGCGGTCCACGCCGATGGGACGGAGTCGACCTTCACTTACGGATCGGATACTGTCTCTCAGACGACGACCGTCACATTCGATGACGCTTCGGCCGATACGACCCACCGTCGCAAGACCGCTTATCTGACCAACGTACTTGTGGTTCCTGGCTATGGGCTTGGGTTCGGTGAGATCTACAATCAGTCGGCGATGTTGGTTCGACTGGTGACCAATGGGTCGGATGAGGTGTCTTATCTGCATTTGGGAGACCCCGCGGGTGACGGTGGTAACGCGAATGCGATTTACGAAGGCGCGGGCAAGCTGCGCTATCTACAGGGCGCGCGTTATTCGAGGCATTACAAGGACGGCTGGTCGACTGGCGATCCTGCCCTAGGCTTCGATTCGATCCAAGGCCAGAAAGAGTCGAAATTTGAGTTCATCCCGGCTCCGTTTTGGAGTAATAATTTCATTGCCACCGGGACCTACTCGCGCTACCTCGATAAGCGTGGCAGCACATTCGACCTTACTTATGATGCGGACACTTTCAAAACCCTAAAAACCTATACAGACGCGACCAGCGAGTCCTGGGCCTATAACGGCTTTAAGCAGGTGACGCTGCAGACGGACCGGCTGGGCCGTCAGACCCGCAAGACCTACGACGCCAACGGCAACCTGCTGACGCGTGAGGTTGGCATCGTGAGCGGCGTGAATCAGCCCGCCCCGGAATATGCCACCTACACCAATACCTATTACGACAGCAGCGAAGGGCCGGCTGTCGCGGGGATTACCGGTGCTGCGATGGTTCAGCCCGTGAGCCTCCTCAAGTCGTCTGCGGACGCCAACGGTAATGTGACGAACTACGTCTACGATGACGACAACTTCCTGATCGCGACGATCGCACCGGCTGACCGGGTGGGCGATGCTCGGGCGATAGAGCTGTACAGCTACGACAGCGCGGGTCGGCTACAGACCACGACCGATCCACTGGGCCGTGTCACGACCTACGCCTACGACGCGCGGGACCGCATGAAGACCGTGACTTATGAGGATGACTCGACCTCTGAAGTCTTCTATGCCAACGAACTCGCCGGTGGGGCGGGCAACCTGTCCAACCTTGTCGTGGCTGCCAAAGATCGCAACGACAACTACACGCAGTACCGCTACGACGGCCACGGCCGACGGGTCACCACGATCCGCGGCATCACGACCGAAGCCGATGCATTGAACCTTTCGTTCATCCCCGATACGACCTACCACGATGTCGAGGAATGCACGTATCTCGACGGCACCAACCTCAAGGCAACCTGTATCCGCAACGGCGAGCGGACCGAGTATGTCTATGACTATCGCCACCGCTTGGTACAGACGATCGTCTACCCGCGCGATTCGGGTGCGTTCCCGTTTGCGGTGAATCTCATCGATCCGGATGGCGCTGGCTCGCTTGTTGCTGGCGATGACACCGGCGTACTCATTACCAGCACGATCTACAGAGACAACCTCCGCTTTGCGACCATCGATCCGTATGGCCGCGCGACGTTTTATGCCTATCGCGCGTCCGACTCGTCGTTGATCCGTACGGTTAAAGAAACCGTTCCGGGGGGCAGCGGGATCGATCCAGAGAGCGGTACGTTCGCACAAGTCATCAATCTCACCCGCGACGTCTCCTACGAAGATGTCGCATCCTTGGGCGCGACGACTTCCGGGGGCGGGGCGGCCTACCTGATCACGGATATGGTTAAGGACGCCGAGGCTCAAACGACTTCAACGGTTGACCCCCGGAATGTTGAATACGAGATGGACTACGACTCGCGTGGCCGAACCATCGAGACGGTTGTCGCGGTGGGTACGACCGTCGAAGCGAAGGCAGAAACCATCTACGACGAACAATCAAACGTCGTCGAGTCGCGCAGCCCGCGTTACTTCGACTCCGGCGACACTGAAGGCTTCAACATTGCCTACACGACGATGACCTACACCGGCCGGAACCTGCTGGCCAGCAAGACGGTCGCGGCGGGGGACTCGACCTACGACACCTACGTGACCACGCTCCCCACGCCCACCGGCCTGGGTGCCAAGGCCACCGAGGTCATGTATTACTACCTCGACGGGCGTCACGAGAAGACGATCGACTTCAACGGCAACGACCCGCAGTTTACCGCCGCCGATCACGAGTGGCTGACCATCTGGCGTCAGTGCTGCGAGCGTATCCGCGCGACGATCGACCCCGAAGGCCACGGCCAGGCCCAGGGCACCGACTTCAACGGCAACGTTGCGCACACCGTGGTCGTGGACTCGCTGATCGACGATGTCGTCGTCGATGGCACCACCGGTGCGCGCACGATTACGGACTCCGACTTCAACGGCATCCCCGGCTATTGGGACGCGCCCGATAGCCGTACCCTCGCCGAAACCACTACCCGCTTCGACTCCAAGAACCGACCGGTCGCTTCGACGGTCTGGCTCGAGCCCCTCGACCTCGTCGACCCCAACGACCCGCCGATCCTCTACGGCTCGTCCATCATCGGTAGCACCCGCGCTCAGTCTGCCGCCACCGGCCTCGGCGCTGGCGACGGCCTGACCACGCTCTACTACTACTCCGAAGACCTGTACGAGACGCCCGTCGTCACCGCTGGTGTCGAGGGCCCGCCGGTACGCGGCGTCGGCGAAGACAACGCCTTCCTCGTCCATCAGTTCAGCGATTCCGAAGGTGCCCCGGTCATCGACCTGAACCCCTCGCTCACCATCATTGACGGCCTGGGCCTCCTCATCACGCGGGAGGAATACACCAATGCTTCCGCGATGGCCACGATCAACCCCGAAGGCGAAATCAGCCTCAGCATTATGGACGGCGTGGGCCGACCGGTCTTCCAGGCGATGCTCGACCCGACCACCTTCGCACCGGTCACCTGGTCGACGATCAGTCACGACCGCGTCTCCGATGCGATCGCGACAAGCTACGGCGATACCTTAGAAACCCTCTCGATCTCCGCGCTCGAACACCTCAACCGTTCCTTCACCGACGGCGTCGGCCGAACGATCGAGACTGAAGATGCCGAGGGCGAGGTCTCGTACGCGATCTATGACAACAACGGCAACGCCATCCGCACCCGCAACGCCAACGCCATCGGCCAGGACTGCGACTTCGACCCCCGGAATCGCCTGACCTCCTGCACCGACACGCAAGGCGACACGACCACCCGCACCTACAACCAGAACAACCAGGTCATCAACGGCACCGATGGCAAGCTTGTGGCTAACGCTGCCGACACCGTCTACGACGCCCGCGGCCGAGCCGTCGAAACCACCAGCCGACTGGATGTGCTTGACACCAACAAAGCGAGCTACGACCCCAACGGAAACCTCCTGACGCAGACCGATGCCCAGTCCGGCGTCACGACCTACGAATACGACCCACGCAACCTCCGCATCGCGACACTGATGCCGGGTCACAACACCAGTTCCGTCGTCGGTGACAGCGACTACGACCGCGCGGAGATGGCCTACGACGCCATGCGCCGTCCGCTCCTCAAGACCGATCAGCAGGGCGACACCTGCGTCTACACCTACGACCTCGCCTCCCGCCTGCTGACCCGCGAGTACCGCCTCGCAGCCAACTCAACGCCGCTGACCAACGGCCTGCCCACCGGCACCATCGCCGACACCGATACGTTTACCTACGACGACGCCAGCAGACCCCTGACCGCGATCAAGGGCCGGTACAGCAACACCGTCACCTTCGCCTACGACGACATCGGCCGACCCACTAGCGAAGCCCTGACCACCAATGGCGTCACCTACACCACCGGCTACACCAACTACGACGACGATTCCCGCCTGACGACCCTGACCTACCCCGACGGCTCGACCGTCGCCACCACCTACACCGACCGCAACCAGGCCGAGGACATCACCTACGACCCCGACGGCCCCGGCGGCACGCTTCCGGCGACCATCGCCACGATGGCCTACGACCCGGGCATGCGCCAGGCCTCCAATGTCTTGGGCAACGGCCTGGACACGACCTTCACCTACCGCGCAGGCGACAACCAACTCGCATCCCTCGAGGTCGAGACCGCCCCCGGTGCCGGCAACCTCCAGGCCCTGCACTTGGACTACACCTACGACGCGAACAAGAACATGCTCAGCGAGACCCGCGCGGCGGGCAACACGAGCAACCGTGCGTACCGCCTGAGCTACAGCCTGGCTCAGGACGCCAAGGACCGGATGACCTCTTGGACGCGGATCAATACGCTGACAGACCTGGACAGCCAGAGCTGGGACCTCAGCTTCGAATCGGACTGGAACGACACGACCCTGACCGACGGCGGGGTGGGCACGACCCAGACGCGGACCCACAACGCACCGCACGAGCTGCTGACGATCGACCCCGACGGCGCAGGTGCTTTGCCCGCGTTCAGCCAGACACATGACGCCAAGGGCAACCTGACCGCCGACGGCGACGGCCTGGCTCACACCTTCGACTTCGACAACATGCTCCAGCAGGTGGTCGTCGCCGGTGCCAGCCCACGCGGCGACGAAGGCACACACACCTACGCCTACGATGCGCTAGGCCGACGCGTGAGCAAGTCGGTGGATACCGACGCGGACAACCTCCCCGACGAGACGACCGTGTTCGTCTGTGCGGGCCATCAGGTCATCGCGGAGTACGTCGGCGGGTCGATCGACACCGACCCCGAGCGTAAGTACATCTTCTCCGCCACGGGCTACATCGACGCCCCGCTCGCGTTGATCGACGCCACCGGCGGGTCCGAGGTGACGCTGTACTACCACCGCGACCGCCAGTACAGCATCATCGGCCTGACCAACAACACCAACGGTGCCGTGGTCGAACGCTACGCCTACACCGCCTACGGCGAAGTCACCATCACCGACGGCGCCGGCCTCAACGAACGCGCCACGAGCCTCTACGGCAACCCCTACACCTACACCGGCCGCCGCACCGACCACGAAACGGGCCTGTGTTACTTCCGCGCCCGCTATCACGATCCCGTTCTCGGACGCTTCCTGGAACGCGATCCGCTCGGGTATCCCGACGGCTTGAACACCTATGCGGCCTACCATGTGCTAAGGGGTGGGGTGGATCCATTTGGATTGGAAATGTCCGGGTTTGGAATGCCCTTGGGAGACAATCTAACGGAGTCACATGATTTACTGAAGAAATATAAAGAGGAGATAAAAA
>JAHQVV010000023.1 GCA_019634195.1 Phycisphaeraceae bacterium
AGATAAGGGCTACCTGGTTCAGGGCAACTTGTTCGGGCACTGACTGTCGATCGGTTCCAATAGCCCCCGTCGCGAGGCGGGGGTTGTCGTTCCAGAAAATCGGGCCCCCACCTCGCGGCGGGGGCTATTCAATACGGCGTCAGTTCGCTTACACTCGCTTTAGAACTCTCAACTCGGAGCGCCCCATGATCATCTACGGCAGCAAAATGTATGGCGTCAAGAACGTCGTCAAAGGCACCGGCGTCTGCCCGCACTGCGGGGCCTACGGCAGGCACAAGAGCTACGACGGGCGTAAGTGGGGCCACGTCTACTGGATCCCGCTGATCCCCTCCGGCGGGCCGGTGCGTGTGATGAAAGAGTGCGCGAGTTGCGGCATGGGTAACCACCTGCCTCAGGCGCAGGTCGGCAAGCTGTATCGGGAGATCGAGAAGCTGATGCAGCCCTGCGTCCTCGCGGCGAGTGAAGGGGCGCACCGCTTCAACGACGATCAGGGCAACGAGACGTTCACCGGCCCGTTCCTGATCGACGCGATCGACTTGATGTACACCGCGGGCTACCGCAGCGAGATCCCCGAGCTCATCGGCCTGCTGGACAACGACGTGTCGCGATACGAGTACGGCATAGCTAGCGGCGCGTATCAGGAGATCCAGGGCGACGCCGCCGGTGCGCTCGCGGGCTACCAGGCGGCGAGCAACGCGGCGCCGGAAGAGGCGTTCCCTTATATGTTGCTCGCGGACTTCAGCGGCCGGGCCGGGCGTCACGAGGAACAGCTCGACATGCTCAACAAGGCGATCGAACTCGAGCCCGACAACCCGCAGCTCCTGCTAGTGAAGATCGACCCGCTGGAGCAGCTGGGCCGGTACCAGGACATCCTGGTGGTGATGGAGCAGGCCGAGGCGATGATCCCGGGCCTGGCGCAGGACAAGCAGTACAAGAAGCAGCGCAAGAAGTACGAGAAGAAAGCCGCCAAGGCGATGAGGTAAATGACCGATGTCAAGCCCACCAAGGCCATTGGTCTTTCGGTATGAAAGGCCTTGGTCTACTTACGCTCTTGAGTCTGATTGACCTTCATGGGCATGCTGGTGGTCATCTTCATCGCTGGCTGCCCGCCGGTGGTCATATCCATGGTCATGTCCATCTCGCCCTCGAAGTGCTGGGCCGTGGTGTAGTTGGTTAGGTTGCGGTAGATCGTGCCTCCGCCCTTCATCGTGATGGTCATGTTCATCGTGGATGTGGGTTCGGGCGACATGCTCATGGTGATGGTGCCATCCATCCTGAAGTCGAGGACGGCGATGAGTTGGCCGTCTTCTTTCTTGAGATCGATCATCTCGAATGACATGTCGCCTTCAAACTTGGCGCCGGGGATACCGGTCTGGCCCATGAAGGACTGTATCAACTCGTCTTCGATCTCCCACTTGTCGCCGACGCCGATAGGCTTGTCTGGGAAGACCAGCCGCTGATCGGCGTAGCCCGCGTTCTTAATGATGTCCCTCGTTTCTGGCGGCAGCGTGCTGCCCTCGAGTTGGGTCTCCCAGCCGTCAGCTGTCTTCGTCTGCGTAATGACCGCGCCTTGGAGGCTGGTGTCTTCCTGCTCGTTGGCCTGGCCATTCATCGTGGACTTGGAGACGGTCTTAGCGACGACAAACTTCATCTGGACCTTGGTGGGTTGGCCATCTTCCACTTCGAGGATTGTCTGCTCGATGACGTTGGTCGCGCTGGTCTGCATCTGCCCCTGTATGGCCTGGCCCTGGACGGTCACCTTCATGTTGCCCGGTTCGGTCTCGCTTTCAACGGTGGAGACGATGGTTTCGCCGGGCTGGAGCGCGGGGCCACGGAGGTTGACCTTCTGGCAAGCGGCAAGCGTAAGTAGCAGAGCAAATGCGGTAAGGCTTACGAGTATTCTCATGGTTCTTCTTTCGCCTTTCTGTTCGGTTTGAGGCGCGGGCACAGGCGCCGGCGGGTTGGTACGGCGTAGCAATATTGTACGTGTGTCCTATCCCCACCCTTGGGAAACCGCCTGGGTTATTCCGAGCCGAGCGAGGCGAGCAGGGCGGCGTGGCACTTGCAGCCCAGCAGGAACCGGTCCAAGCCGAAGTGCTCGTCGGGGCTGTGGATCGAGTCGGAGTTAAGCCCAAAACCGATCAGCAGCGTGTCAAGACCCAGTTCGGTCTTGAAGTCCGCGACGACGGGGATGGTCGCGCCCTCGCGGACGAGGACGGGCGGCTTGCCGGTGACCTGCTCGATTGCTCGGCTGGCGGCGTCGACCCAGGGGCTGTCGGTCGGGGTCGCGACGGGGTGGGCGACGCCATGATTGGTCAGCTCCCATCGGCAGTTGCCGACGTCGTGTGATTGGATCCAGTTTTCGAATTGCTCGGAGAGCTTGTGTGGGTCCATGTTGGCGGGGATACGGAAGCTGACCTTTGCGCCAGCGAACGCGGGGATGACGGTCTTGGCGCCCTCGCCCATGTACCCGCCGTAGAGGCCGTTGACGTCGCAGCTTGGCCGTGCCCACCGGCGTTCGAGCGTGCTGAAGCCTGCTTCGCCATAGGGCTCTGCGCCGACATCGCCGAGGTATTGGGATTCGTCGAAGCCGAGCGTGTCCCATGTCGCGCGTTCTTCGGCGGTGAGTTCGGCGACATCGTTGTAGAAGCCGGGGATGGTGACGCGGTTCTCTTTGTCAAAGAGCTTGCCGAGGACTCGGGCGAGGACCGTGGCGGGGTTGGGAAGCGTGCCGCCGTAGACGCCCGAGTGCAGGTCGCGGGATGGGCCGTAGAGTTTGAGGTCGTAGTAGACCAGGCCGCGCAGTGCGTAAGTGATCGCGGGGGCCGGGCCGGCTTTACCTTCCCACATGCTTGTGTCGCTAACGACGCAGAGGTCTGCTGCGAGCAGGTCCTTATGGTCGGCCATGACCTTGGGCAGTGTGACGCTGCCGCACTCCTCTTCGCCCTCGATCAGCAGCGTGACGTGGCAGGGCAGCTTCCGGCCGGTCGTGAGGTAGGCCCGCAGCGCCTCGACGAACATCATCACCTGGCCCTTGTCGTCGCACGCCCCGCGGGCATAAACCTTACCGTCGCGGATGGTTGGCTCGAAGGCGGGCGTCGTCCACAGCTCCAGCGGGTCCGGCGGCTGCACGTCGTAGTGGCCATAAAACAGCACGCGCGGCGAAGCGGGGTCCTCGACGATCGCGTCGGTCGTGCGGGCAACAACCGCGGGGTGCCCGCCGCCCTCGAGGACGTGCGTTTCCAGGCCGAGTTGTTTGAAGTCCTCAGCGTGCCATCTGGCGGCGCGCTTCACATCGTCGGCGTACGCCGGATCGGTGCTGACACTGGGGATCGCCAGCAGGTCGCACATGCGTTTCACCGCGTGGTCGTGGTCGGTAATGAGGTGGTCGAGGAGGGGTTGCAATTCAGTTGTCATCTTGTTTCTCAATGGCCACCTGCACCTTACCCGCCTCGATACGGACGGGATAGGTCGGGACAGGCGGCTCGAATTCGGGGTGGTCCAGGTTGTTGCCGTTGCGCAGGTTGTAGGCGTAGCCGTGGAACGGGCAGGTGATCGTCAGGCCGCGGACCTCGCCGTCTTCCAGCGGCCGGCCGGCGTGCGGGCACTGGTTCGCGATGGCGTAGGGCGTGCCCGAGACGTTGAGTACGACCAGCGCCTTGCCTTCAACCACCGTGCACAGCCGCCCGCCTTCGGGCAACTCGCCGGTATTCGCGATGTCGGTCCAATTCGTCATCCCGCACATCCTAGCCGCTACACACACCTTGGTTCGGCATACGATGCATGTATGCAACAGGGCAGACAAGCCGACTACGCAGCCGTGACGCTACAACTGGCGGTCAAGGCGCTATCCATCGCGACCGATGCCGTGCCGCACCGAGCACCGCAAGGCGAGAAACGCTGGCCCCTGACCAACCTACTGCCCGCGGCGCGGGTGCTCCTTGGTGATGTGCGCGACGGCGATGCGGATGTGCTGCGTGACGCGGCCGCCGAGCTTTGCAGGACGCTAGCCGACCCAAGCGGGAAAGTGACCGATGGATTCGGTCACAGCCGACCTGTATACGCATGGTTTGCGATCCACCTGCTTAGTACTGCTGCTAGCCCGGTTAAGGATGATGGTGTGTCGGGTAACGCTTGGGAAGCTAGTGATTTACTTTGGCGCCGCTACCAGCGTGAATCCGAGGTCGACTTACGCCTTGCGATTTGGTGCAGGCTGATGGCCAAGCAGCACGGCATCGAAGATGCCGATGAGTTCCCCCCGGCCATGCTTGATGCGTTATGCAGGCTATCGCCAAGCACCGACGCCGCGCCGCTGGTCCCACTGGGCCTCAACGATCTCATCGATAGCTGGACCTACTACGAACTCGTCGGGCTGCATGGCCTGCACCTCTGCAGTGTGATCGAGCAAGACGACAGTCTCGCGCAGCACGTCCGATCCGCCGCCGAGTACCACCTGGGCCACACCCAGCCGGACTACACGACGTATCAGCCCTGGGGCCTGGCCGCGTTCGCGAGTAATCCACAAACCGCGGTTTTTGCCGAGCAGCAGTTGCACGATGTCGCCACACACCTGAGTATTGAGGGCCCCGGCGGTGCGGTGATGCCCGCGCTGTTGCTGGCGGACGCCGCCGCGACAATGGCGGGGCGGTTGCGCTCGGCATGGGCCCAGCCCTGAACACGGAAGGTCGGGTTATGACTCGCTACGTATCAATCTTGGATCGTTTGCCTCGCACTGGGCTGGCCGGTGTCGTGTTGGCGCTGGTCGCGGTGCACGCGATGCCCGCCGCGGCGCAGGATGACGCACCGCCGCCACCCACAGACATCGACAACGACGCCGACAAGCTCGGCGTCCAGTCGCCGGCCGAAGAAGACCTCGCCCGGCGCACCGAAGCCGAAGAAGAAGCCGCGGCCGAAGAAGCGGCCGCCGCCCAGGCCGCGCTGGCGTCTGAGCTGGCCAGCGCCGGACGCTTCGAGACCGAGCTTAATGAGCTGCTGTTGCCCGACGGCCAGCTCGATACATCCCAGGACGATGCACACATCAAGCTGATGAGCCTTGCGACCCGGTGTGGCATCTTGTCCAACAGCGCGATGCATGACGAGGTGCGTCTGGTCCTGCTTGGCTACCAGGCCCGCGCCCTGGCGGCGATGAGCTCGATCCGACCCGCGCGGGACCCCGGCCAGGCCGAGCAGCTCAACGATGTCGCCCAGCAGATCGCCGCCATCGAGCTGCCCGGCGCCGCGGCCGCCGCGGACTACTGGCTTCTGATCGCGGACATGACCCAGCAGGCCTCGGCCAAGCAGACGCCCGCCAAGCGGCAGGCCCGCACCGAGAGAGCGCTCCGCGCGTTTATCCGCAGGCACGCACAGGATGCCGCCGCCGCCGAGTACCTGCTCGACACACGCCTGGCGCTCGCCGAGCTCATGGACCAACGCGGGGCACAAGACGGCGTCGCTAAGCAACTCGAGTGGATCGGCGAGCTGCCTAAGGACAGCCCGCGCCTGGGGGATACCAATCGGCTGCATAGGAGTGTCGAACGCATCGGCACGCCGATCACATTCGACTCGATCTCGACGCAGCTCATGAACTGGCGTTCATCGGATCACATCGGTAAGCCGGTGTTGATCCATGTCTATGCCGACAGCGTCGAGCCTTCGTTGCGGATGATCGACGTGATTAGCCGGTCGATCGTGGAGGGCTCGCTCAGCGGGATCGCGGTGGTCTCGCTCAGGGTAGGCGACCCCGTCGCGGGCAGCAGTTCGCCGCCTTGGCCGACACTGCCGGTGCAGCTTGAGCCGGACGGGGTGCTGGATCAGCTCGGCGTCGCCGCGCTGCCGACCCTCGCCTGGCTGGATCGCGAAGGCAAGCTCGCCTCGATCGGCACGACCGCCGCGGTACTGAATCAACTCGATGTCATCCAGCTCGACGAGCCAGAGGTTGCGACCGACGACGCCGATGCGTCTGAACCACCGCAGAAGCCCGCCGGGGCAGACGCGGCTGCGCCTGATGAGCTGCCTGACCCCGACGAGACGGATGTAGAAAACGCGCCTTTTTGAGATGTTTACGTAGATTTTTAAAATAAGACAGAGGAGTCGTTTGCAGTGGTTTCATAGGTCTAAATCGCCCGATATCAGTAAGTAGGCAGCTCTTTTCTCCCCGATAGAGCCCACGACGCCCCCTCAAGCCAAGAACGAGAGCCCGATCATGACCAACCACACCGCCCTGAAAGACTGGGTCGCCAAGACCGCAGAGCTCTGCCAGCCCGACAAGATTGTCTGGTGCGACGGCTCAAAAGACGAGTACCAGCGGATGCTGCAGATCATGGTCGATTCAGGCTCGGCTCAATGGCTCAGCCCAGAACGCAAACCCAACTCTATCCTTGTCCGCTCCGACCCCGCCGACGTCGCGCGTGTCGAGGACCGCACCTTCATCTGCAGTAATTACGAAGCCGACGCCGGGCCGACGAATCATTGGAAAGACCCCGAGGAGATGCACGAGATCCTTCGGCCGCTGTTCCGCAACTGCATGCGCGGCCGGACGATGTACATCATCCCCTTCTCCATGGGCCCGGTCGGCTCGCCCATCGCGCACATCGGTGTTGAGATCAGCGACTCGCCCTACGTCGTCGCCAACATGCACATCATGACACGCGTCGGCAGCAAAGTCCTCGAGGTGCTCGGCGATGATGGCGAGTTCGTCCCGTGCATCCACTCCGTCGGCAAGCCGCTTGCCTTCGGCGAGAAGGACGTGCCTTGGCCCTGCAACGCCGACAACAAGTACATCACCCACTTCCCCGAGACCAAAGAAATCTGGTCCTACGGCAGCGGCTACGGCGGCAACGCGCTGCTCGGCAAAAAATGCTTCGCGCTCCGCATCGCATCCGTCATGGCTAAGGAACAAGGCTGGATGGCCGAGCACATGCTCATCCTCAAACTGACCTCACCCCAGGGCGTGGTCAAGCACATCGCCGCGGCGTTCCCCAGCGCCTGCGGCAAGACCAACCTCGCCATGCTCACGCCGACCCTGCCCGGCTGGAAAGTCGAGACCGTCGGCGACGACATCGCGTGGATGAAATTCAAAGAAGACGGCTATCTGTACGCCATCAACCCCGAGAACGGGTTCTTCGGCGTCGCCCCCGGGACCAACACCAAAACCAACCCCAACGCCATGGCCGCGCTCAGCAAAAACAGCATCTTCACCAACGTCGGCAAGACCCCAGACGGCGACGTCTGGTGGGAAGACATCGATCGGCCGGCACCCGACCTGCTCATCGACTGGCACGGCAAAGAGTGGGTCCACTACGACTCGGTCAACAAGGCCGCCCACCCCAACGCCCGCTTCACCGCACCCGCCTCCCAGTGCCCGGTCATCGCCGACAACTGGGAGGACCCCGCCGGCGTGAAGATCGACGCCATCCTCTTCGGCGGCCGACGCTCCACCGGCCAGCCGCTGGCCCTGCAGTCCTTCTCCTGGGAACACGGCACGTTCCTCGGCTCGACCATGGCCAGCCAAAAAACCGCCGCCGCCGCGGGCAAGGTCGGTGAGCTCCGCTTCGACCCCATGGCCATGCTCCCCTTCTGCGGCTACAACATGGCCGACTACTTCCAGCACTGGCTGGACATGGGCGCCACGGGCGGCGACAAAATGCCGCGCATTTTCTATGTCAACTGGTTCCGCCGCGCCGAAGACGGCCACTGGCTCTGGCCCGGCTTCGGCGAGAACTCCCGTGTCCTTAAGTGGGTCTGCGAGCGCTGTGATGGAGCGGGCGACGTCGTCGAGACCCCCATCGGCCTGCTGCCCACCAACGACGCGATCGACACGACGGGCTTGGACATCCCCGAAGACGACATGGCCGAGCTCCTACGCGTTGACGTGGACGAGTGGAAGCAGAAGATCCCCCTCTTCCGCGAGCACTACGCCAAGTTTGGCGACAAGCTCCCCTCGGAACTTACCAAGCAGCTTGATTCTTTGGAAGAACGGTTGAATTAAGCAACAGAAGATAGGCTTCGTCATGATAGCCTCTGAGGGCCGTAACAGGGCCGGTCGAATACCATGATGATGGAATCCTGCGCATGCGCCGTGCGTGAACGAGGGGTTGTCACGCCGGGGTGGCTTCGAAGTCCGTGGAATAGCTCGGCGGTGCCTGCGGTTCAAGCGTGGTATGGTTCCCGCTGGTCTTTGTTAAAGCACGCCCTCACCGCCGAGAGACTCTGATGCCCCGATCGCTTATCGTCTTGATGCTGCTGGGATTTTCGCTGCTGACTGCCTGCCGGTCCGAACCTCGGCCGGACCTCGGCGCGATCTACGACGAACCCGCACAGAAGATTGGTGCGCAGCGAAACCCAGTCATCGTGATCCCAGGCATCCTCGGGTCCAGGCTCGAAGAACCGGGTATGAAGACGCCGGTCTGGGGCGCGTTTACCTACGGCGCGGCGGACCCGGATTATCCCGATGGGGCCCGGCTGGTCGCGCTGCCGATGGAGATGGGCAAGCCACTGAGTGAGCTCAAAGACACGGTGGTGCCGACGACGGTGCTGGACAGCGTGGAGATCGATGTCGCGCTGCTGGTGAGGGGGTTGGAGATCGACGCGTACGACGAGATCATCAAGACGCTGGCGGCGGGTTCGTACCGCGACGAGACGATCGAGTTGGCGATGAGTGGGCCGGTGAACCAGGGCGAGCACTTCACGTGTTTCCAGTACGCCTACGACTGGCGGCGGGACATCTCCGAGCAGGCGGTCATACTGCACGAGCGCGTGCTGCACGCGCAGCGATCCGCGCAAGAAGGTTTCAAGCTCGATGCGCCGCCAAAGATCGACATCGTCGCACACTCGATGGGCGGCCTGGTGCTGCGGTACTATCTGCGTTACGGCACCCAGCCTTTGCCCGAGGACGGCTCGCTGCCGGAGCTGAACTGGGCCGGTGCTAAGCACGTCGAGCGGGCTATCATCATCGGCACGCCCAGCGCCGGTTCGGTGCTATCGCTGACGCAGTTAGTTGAGGGGGTGAATTACGTCGGGCTGATCACGCCGACATACCGCCCGGCGGTATTGGGCTCGATGCCGAGTATCTACCAGCTTCTGCCGCGCGTTAGGCATCAACGTGTCGTCGATGAACAGACCGGCGAGCCGATCGATTTTCTGGATGCGGAGGTCTGGAAGCAATACGGCTGGGGCCTTGCCGATCCGGATGATGCGCGGACGCGCCGCTGGTTGTTGCCAGACACCAAAGACGCTGCAGAGCGAGACGCGATCGCCTACGAGCACCTGCAGAAGTGTCTGGCAAGAGCGAAGCAGACGTTCGAGGCCCTCGATCGGCCCGCCGACAGTAAGCCCGAACACCTGCGCATGGTGCTCTACGCCGGCGACGTGGATGCGACCGCCGACGTAATCAGCGTCAGCGCCGAGGGCAAATTAAAGATTAAGTCCACCGCCCCCGGCGACGGCACCGTCACTCGCGCTAGCACGCTCATGGACGAACGCGTTGGCAACGCCTACCAACCGCGGGTCCAGTCGCCGATCCGCTGGGATCATGTCCAGTTTATCCCCGCCGACCACATCGGCCTGACGAGCGACCCGTCGTTTTCCAACAACGTGCTGTATGAGCTGCTCGAACGGCCGAGGTGACCACTTTGTTCTCTTCGGCCTTAATCAGCAGGGTTTCCCAGCCGTCGTAGCGGGCTGGTCTTCGACAAGGCAAGGATAAAAACCCCATTCTTCTTCGACTTCGATTTTGCCAGACATCTGCAAGCCCATTAATTGGGAGGGTTTGCCACCGATTACTTGCCGAAGTTTTCCTGCCGTTGGATCAGTTGCTGGATCGACTCACCCGTCTGCTTGAGCAGCATCTCGGCCAACTCGTCTTGTGGGATGGTGAAGGCCGAACCGTCTGCCATCGCGACCATGACGTCGAAATCTTCCGTGTCGTCTGGTCTTTCAAAGAGCATGACCGTGTCGCTGACGTTGTTGAGCTTGGCCTGGTCGCCGAGCGGGACGAGCACGAACGAGCTGTTCTTGCGGATGAACGCGGCGCGCTTGGCGTCGGGCTGCTGCGCGAAATTCGCGGGTGGTGCTTCGGCACGGAGTGATCGGGGAGAGATCATCATCTCGATGTCGCCGATGTATTCTTCCAGCGCCGCGATGTCGTTGGCGTAGACGCCTTTGTTGTCCGCGGCGTAGGCGAAGTTAGCGACACTGATCTGTCGGCCCTGCACGGTGGTTTGTACCTCCCGTGCAGCGTCACGTGCCGAGCCGAGCGCGGGCAGCATGACCCCGATAGCGATCGGCGCGGTGAGGCCGGCGCCGGTGGTCATCCCCTTGGACGCGCTGAGCAGCGTCGCGCCGGGGAACGGCTCGACCATGTGGACGTGCAGGCCATCGCCGTCGATGCGGGTGACGCTGCCGGTGACTTCGATGTAGGGCATCAGCTTGCCGACCGGCGGCATGCGCATGGTGGACGCTTCGCCGCTGAACATCTCGGATGCGCCGGTGATGAGCTGCATGATCATCATGTTCATGCCGTAGCCCTCGGGCGCGGTCTTGGGCAGGTCTGCAAAGGACAGGCCGGTGACGGGCCGGAGGTTGTCGAACGCCCTGTCTTTGGCGCCGGCGGGGCCTGGCGCGTCAAGGAACCGGCCCATCGCGGACTGGAATGCATCGTTGGCCAGGATCGAGTCTTCGCGTTTGCCCGATTGTGCGATCGCCATCTCAAGGCCTTGGGGGTACAGCGAGACGTAGAGCTTGCCGTCATTCACCGCCCACGCGGGGGCGATGAATGGGATGCCCAGGTGGGTGACCGCGACACCTTCGATGTCTTTGGTCAGGAAGCGGACTTTCACATCCTCGTCTTCCTCCGCGAAGAGCTCGTTCGCCTTGTCTGAGAGCTTGATTATCGCCTGCTTAACGGCGTCGGCGTCTTGTAAATCATTGACCAGCACGATCGACGCGAAGCCGTTGCCCGCGATCATCGGGTCGACGTAAACCGTCCAGGCCGGGCCCATGCCGCGGATCAGCTTCATCTCGATGTCGAAGCCGACTTCTTCGCTGGCCTCTTTCAGTGCGCCCTGGATCGACCCGACGACCTCCTGGTCGATCGCCCCGGCGACGTCCATCGTGACATCCAGCACCCGGCTGGGCTGCATCGAGAACACCTCGAGATACGTCGCGGTCTTAGGGACAGCCAGCAGGCTCGTGGGCGTGATCGCTTCGTTGTCCAGCAGCGAGAGGATGCCGCGGCGGGGCGTTGGCGCACCGAGGAACAGGCGCGTGTGCCAGTTCTTGTCTTTCAGGCCCGCGGACATGGCCAGGCTCTGCACACCGCTGAGGCCCGTCGCCTCACGCAGCGTGGGCCACATCAAAGTGAAAGGATCAGCCGGCCGTTCCTGAGCCTCTGCCTGCTGCCGCATCATGTCGGTGAACTGATCAATCTGCTTGATCCACTCGTTCGCGTCCACGTAAACCATGAGCGCTGCATCGCCCTGCACGTGCCTGACCGCGGCCTTGTAGCGTGCCGAGGTGGATAGCGAGGCGGCCTTGACCTCGGCCGGGTCGAACCCGATCGAGAGGTACATGGTCTGGTTGAGTTCGCCTGTGAACGTTGGGAGCTCTTCGCCGAGGATCTCGGCGACGGTGTTGAGCGCGTCGCGGAGCTGCGCCTGGGCATCGCCCTTGTTCCACATCACGCACAGCCGGGGGATCGGCGGGCCCTGCGGGTCGGGCGGGAGCATGTACATCGCGCCGCCATCGGACCAGGCCGAGGTTATCAGCGCGGAGGTCATGGCGATGATCTCTGCTTCGTCTTCTCCGATGTGACCCTCTGTTTGCAGATTTTTGAGCAGCTCCACAAGCTCCGGGACCGCTTCAAGCAGCCCCATCTCCTGGAGCATGCCCTGCAGGTTCGACCCCGCGTAGCCGGGGCCAAGGTCGTTGGACCCGCGCCAACCGACGTACAGCGCGGAGCTCGCGGGCACCTGATCGATGAGCGTCTGCGCCGCGGTGGGCAAGGCAAGCACAATCAGCAGCAATGCGATGAGTGGTTTCTTAAGGCGTGTCGGCATGTTTCCCCAGTTGGTAGAGGTTGTGTAGAAAGGCCAAGCGGCAGTTTAGAGGCCGATGAGTCGTGTTGCAATCCTTCTGATCTTCTCAAAGATCGGACACGCACTGTGTGAGCCGGGCATCAGGCCTGGAGGCGGTGCTTCTTGCGGTATTCGCCGGGGGTCATGTCGGTGGCTTTGCGGAAGAAGACGTTGAAGTGGCTGGTGCTGGTAAAGCCGCAGGCCGAGGCGACGTTGCTGATCGGCTGCTCGGTATCGACCAGTTCTTGCTTGATCAGCTGTGTACGGATGCGGTTGATCTCGGTGAGGACCGACTTGCCCACGTGCATGTCAAAGCGTCGGCTGAGCGTGCGTTTGGAGACGTTGGCGGCGTTGGCGACGTCATCGACCGACAGCGGCTCCCGGGCGTGCTCCGCGATGAAGCGCATCGCTTTGGTGACGACCTCGTCGTCGCAGACGAAGATCTGAGACGAGCCGCGCACGCGCAGCGTCTTAGGCGGGACCAGGATCGGCTCGGTCGGCGGGGCGTCGCCCTGGATCAGGCCGTCGAGCAGGCGCATCGCTTCGTGGCCGATCTTGATGTTGTTTGCCTCAATGGAAGTGAGCGTCGGCTGTGTGTTCAGGCAGACCTCAAGAGAGTTGTATGCGGACGCGAGACCGACCTCGTCCGGCACACGGATGTCTAACTCGTCGCAGAGCTGGATGACGTACAGCGCCATCGCATCCATCGGGATATAGATGCCAATCGGCGGCGTGACGCTCTGCAGTGTCTCACGCAGCTGCTTGTAGAAGGTGACAAACCCTTCCGGGTTGGCTTCAAAACCGTAAGGCACATCTAGTGCCTGTACCTCGATGCTGTGCTGCTCGGCCACTTCTTTTAGACCGGCCAGGTAGAGCGGCCTTGCCTTGTCGGTCGGCCAATTGATCATCGCGATCCGCTTGTAGCCGTGCTCGATAAAGTGCTCGGCGACGATCCGGCCGTTGGCCTTCGAATCCGCGTAGACGCACGGCGCATTCTTTGTGGGTGAATTTTTCCAGTAGTTTACGAACGGGATGCCGGCTTTGTCAGCCTTCTCCGCGGCGTCGCCGGTGATGCGGCCGACAATCCCGTCGTACTTAGGCAGACCCCCAGAATCGATCAGTCCGACCATGTACGGATCAACCGTTGTCTGCCAGCCCGGGCGGTGCTGCCGAACATAGTCGAGGATACCTTTGTAGGTGCCGTGATGGTGACCGAACGGCTGGCCCATCTCGATCGCGATACCGATGTGTTTCTGACTCGAGGGGTCCTGCTCTTTACGCATCGTCTGGTTGCTTTCCGAGGCGATCAATTGCGGCCAAAGGCCTTGCCTTCGCGAGCAACCCCTTACTTAATGTTGCCGCTAACAGTGCTTGATTAACATGGCATGATAACGAAAAAATAATGGCTGGAATATGGCTACCAGCCGTTTTTACTAATTTATTAGTTTTTCATGCCGCTGGGCTTATTAGCGGGGTTCTGCCCGATCAGCGCGGGCCGTTGTGGCGGCCTCGTCAAGCCTCTGCCTGGTCCGTCTCAATCTCTTCGCGCGTCACACCCAGCCAATCGAGCATGTGCTGCTCGTAGGTGTCCTGGTGTGCGGGGTTACTGAAGTCCAGGCGGAGTTCATTGATGACCTTGGTGCCCATGCCGATCCACTCGCGCCAGGTGTCCTGGCCGAAGTTGGCGTAGATGTAAGCACCGATGGGCCCGCGCATCGGCGGGTCGGGGAGCTTGGCTTGGGGTTGGCCGGTGCGTTTGTCGAGGACGGTGTCGCCGGTGGCCTCGACAGCGGCTTTCTTGGCGGCAAAGTCTTCGGCCTCGGGGACGGGCAGGCCGAGCTTGCCCAGCAGGGCGGCGATGGACTTCTGCGGCATGACGTCGCCGCGCTCGGCCGCGACGGTGTAGCCCTGCGTCAAGACTTCCCCGGCAACATCACTGCTGTCGAGTTTCATCAGGGCCTGCCCGCGCATGTGGAAGGCGCGGGACATCGTGGGGTTGTGCTCGATGGCCTTGGCGTAGGCCTGCTCGGCGTCCTCCCAGCGCTCGGCTTCTTTGTAGCTGTTGCCCAGTGAAAAGTAGGCCATGTCGTCCGGGGCCTCCCGGCACATCTGCTCCCACTGCGCAATACGGTCGTCTAGGGTGCTCATGCAGGGATTGTAGCCTCGATCTTGATTGCCTTCCTATTGCAATCGCCGCGAGACTACGCGTCGCAGGTCTAGCAACGCGTAGTCTCGCGGCTAAGTCGTTACCCTGATGCGATGGCTTCGCTGGACCATGTCGAACGTGTGTTTCTGGGTAGCGACAGCCCTGCCCTACACGCCGCGGTGGATTGGCTGATCCGCGAGTTCGGCGGGGCGGACTTGGACTTGGGCGAGGTGCTGATCGCCGTCCCCGGCGGCCGGGCCAAGCGTCGGCTCGAAGAGTTGCTGGCCCAGGAGGCGGCAGGCCTGTTGCTCGTGCCTCCGACAGTTGTGACACTCGGTGGCTTGGCGGATCGGCTGTTGCCCGAAGCGGGCGAGCCCGTGGCGGGGCGGCTCGCCTCGGTGCTGGTCTGGGCGTCGGTCCTGCGCGAAGCGGAGGAGGCCCTGATCCGCGACGTCGTCCCGCAATCGCCCGTGCGCGATGATTGGCCCGGCTGGTGGGCGCTGGCCGAGCAGGTAGTGATGGCGGCGGACGAACTGGGCGCAAACCGCCTGCTGCTCTCGGATGTCCCCGAGCGTTCGAACCACCCCGGGGATCTTGCGCGGTGGGAGGCGCTGAGCACCTTGTGCTCGCGCTACGAGACACGCCTGGCGGAGCAGGGCAGGATCGATCGGCATCGTGCCCGGCTCGATGCGATCGACGCCGGGGCGTGTCGTTGTGCAAGCAAGGCCGTGCTCTTGGGTTTGGCGGACCTGCAGCCGATCCACTCGGCGATGTTGGCTTGTCTCGAGTCGCCGGTGGTTGCCTTGATTGCCGCGGACGAATCGGACGCGGCGGGCTTCGATGGCTTTGGGGGCTTGATAGCGGCGTACTGGGCCGAGCGCGACATCCCAATCGAAGACGAAGCGATCATACTCAGCGACCAGCCAAGCGATCAGGCGGCGTCGGTGCTGGACGCGATACGTGGGTGGGCAGAACAAGGGCCGATATCGGCCGACCAGATCACCGTAGGGATGGGCGACGCGCGGTTGGCCGGGCCGCTGGAACGCACGTTCTTGCTGGCCGGCTTGCCGGTACGCTCGGCCGCGGGTCATCCGATGGGCGGCGCTCGGCCGGTGCAACTGCTCAAAGCCATCGCGGCGTTTGCAAACGGTCAACGCTTCGATACGCTCGCGACGCTGCTGCGTCACCCCGACGCCGAGGCATCGATTGCGAGCAGTACCGGCGAACCCGCACGCGCCTGGCTTACGCTGCTGGATCGTTACGCGACCGATCACCTCGCGGCACGGCCCACCGGCGGCTGGCTGGGCGACGAAGCCCAAGCGATGCAGGCGGTCTACCAGGCGGCCTGCGCGTTGATCCCCGATGAGGCGGGCGCGCTGCGTCCGCTGCACGAGTGGGCCGAGCCGATCGCGCAGGTGCTACGCGGTGTCTATGGCCAGCAGGTGCTGCAGCGCTACGCCGAGCACGACCGTGTGCTGGTGGTTGCGTTGGAGCAAGTCGCAGACGCTTTGCAAGACGTGGTCTCCATTGACCCCGCGATCGCGCCGTATTGCACATTTACTCATGCCCTCACACTCGTCGTGAATGAGGTTAGCAGCAAGGCGATCCCCGACCCGGGCGGGTCGGCCGCGATCGAGCTAGTGGGCTACCTTGAGCTGCTCTTGGACGATGCGCCGCGGATGGTCATCGCCGGCATGAACGAGCAGCACGTGCCCGAGCCGCCACGCACCAGCCCGCTGTTGTCCGAAGGCATCCGCCGCGGCCTCGGCCTGACGGACGATGCGCACCGCCTGGCCCGTGACGGGTACGCGTTGACGACGATGCTGGCCTGGCGCAAAGGCATGCGTTTGGTCGTTGGTAAGCGGTCGGTCGGCGGCGACCCACTCCTGCCCAGCCGGCTGCTGCTCAAGACCGATGACGAGACGCTGGTCAAGCGCATCCATGCTTTCGCGGATGAGCAGGACCTCGCAGCCGCGCCGATGCTCCTCACGCCCGGCAAGCACGACCGCTTCCTCCTGCCCATGCCGGTGCTGCCGCCCGAGCCGATCACATCGATGCGCGTCACCGCGTTTAAGGACTACCTGGCCTGCCCGTACCGGTTCTACCTAAAGCACGTTCTCAAGCTCGAACCGCTAAACGATGACTCGGTCGAGCTGTCGGCGCGTTGGTTCGGCACTTTGGCACACGAGTCGCTGCGCATCTTGGCTAACGATGAGCTCCGTGGCGTTACCAACCGAGACACGATCGCGCAGCGGCTGGGCAGCGCGCTCGACGCGGCGTTCGCCCGGCGGTTTGGCAGCGACCCGCCCGTCGCCGCGCGGGTGCAGGTCGAGCAGATCCGCTACCGCCTGCGGGCCTTCGCCGTGACGCATGCGCAGATGATTGGCCAGGGCTGGCGGATCGAGCACGAGGAAAAGACCCGCCGCGCCGAGGTCCTCGTCGATGGCGAGCCGTTCATGATCCGCGGCCAGATCGACCGCATCGACGCGCACCCCGAGCACGGCCACCGCATCATCGACTACAAGACAAGCGACACCGCCAAGCGCCCCGATCAGACCCACCTCAAAACCGCCGATGGCCAGCGGCAGTGGGTCGATCTTCAGCTGCCGTTGTACCTGGACCTCGCGGCCGAGCTGGGCGTCGATGCTTCGGCACAGCTAGGCTACATCAACCTTCCCAAGAAGACGGCGGACACCGCGTTTGCCGAGGCTGGCTGGGGCGCTGATCTGCTGCAGGCCGCGCGTGGACAACGCGACTTTGTCATCCGCCAAGTCCGTGCCGGCATGTTTTGGCCACCGAAACAGCCGCCTGTTTATGACGACGGCCTGGGCGGGGTGTGCGGCGATGAGGTGGCCGACCGCGCTGCCTTGATCGCCGCATCGGCGGGTGGTGGTGCATGAGCGTCGCAAGCCCCAAGCCCTTGACGCACCTGATCGTGCGCGCCTCGGCCGGCGCTGGCAAGACCTACCAGCTCACCACGCGCTACCTCGACCTGCTCGCCCGCCACGAGCCGACGCAGAACATCCTCGCGACGACCTTCACGCGTAAGGCCGCCGGCGAAGTGATGGACCGCGTGCTGGGCCGGCTCGCCTCGGCCTGCTCGGATGGTCACGAACGCCGATCGTTGGGTCAGGCCCTCGCTCAGCGGGACCTGTCGCGCACGGACTGCGTCGCGATGCTGCGCTGTGTGACGGAGTCGCTGCATCGCCTGTCGATCGGCACGATCGACAGCTTCTTCAACCGCGCGGCCCGTGCGATGGCGATGGACCTTGGCCTGCCGCCGGACCCCCGGCTGATCGATGAGGGCTCGCCGCTCGCCCAGCAGATGCGTTTCGACGCGATCCAGGCGGTCCTCGGCGAGCACGCGGATAACGACCAGGGCCTGACCACACTCATCGAGATGCTCCGCCGGCTGCACCACGACACCGCGCAGCGAAGCGTCACCGAGGCGATGGACCACATCGTCAAAGACCTCGGCGATGTCTATCGCAGCTACCCCGACCGGTCACTCTGGGACCAACTGCCCGACACGGGACGCCTGAGCGCGGACCTCCTGAACACCGCGGTCGGGGCGTTGGACCAGATGGCGCCGCACCTGCCTCTGACCAAGGCAGGCGAGTTCAACAAAGGGTTCAAGAAAGCCTACGAGGG
Source organism: Phycisphaeraceae bacterium (assembly GCA_019634195.1). GTDB lineage: Bacteria > Planctomycetota > Phycisphaerae > Phycisphaerales > Phycisphaeraceae > JAHQVV01. Next base: position 17,869 of record JAHQVV010000023.1, read on the forward strand.
CATGCTTGCCGACGCGCGTGCCGGGTATTGGGACAGCTTCCTGTCCAACGGGCTGATCAAGAAACTCCTTGCCGGTGAGACAGCCTTCAGCCGTATCGAGCTATCCGACGACTGGCTCATGGCCATCAAGCCACTGATGATTCATGCCAAGGCGGTACGGCTGGGCGGGCTGGCCGATCAGACCCGGGCGACGTTTGGCCTGCTCGAGATGTTTGATCGGCACTACCGCGCGACACGCTATGCGCAGCGCACCCTCCTTTTCAGCGACCTGACCCACCTCTTGGCGCAGGGCCTGCCGGGGCTTGGCGAGGCGGGGGTCGAGGAGCTGTGCTACCGCCTGGACGCCAAGGTGACGCATCTCTTGCTGGACGAGTTCCAGGACACCTCGCTTCGGCAGTGGGATGTGCTCAGGCCGTTCGCCGAGCAGATCGCCGCGACGAGTGACGGCAGCCGGAGCCTGTTCTGCGTCGGCGACACCAAGCAGGCGATCTACGGCTGGCGGGGCGGCTGTGCCGAGCTGTTCGATGCGGTGCAGGGCTACGCGGGTGTCGAGCCCGCGACACTCAGTAAGAGCTACCGCTCCTCGCAGGTCGTCTTGGATGCGGTGAACCAGGTCTTTACCAACCTTGTCGGCAACGCGGTGCTGGGGGATTGCCAACATGCAGCAGCCCAATGGCAGCAGGGGTTCGAGCTGCACGAGGCGGTGCACGGCGACCTCCCGGGCCATGTCGTCCTTCATACGACGACGAATAACGGCGGCAACGACACGGCGGACACGGGTGACGACGATGCGCCGGCCCCGCCGGACCAGCACGCGCACGATGTCGCCGGGTATATCAAAG
>JAHQVV010000024.1 GCA_019634195.1 Phycisphaeraceae bacterium
CGACAGCCACGAGAACCTGCGGGTGCAGGGCAGCATCCTGGCGATGGGCGTGCACCTGATTATGCAGGGGCTGATCAGCGACCAGCTGATCGAAAAGATCAAGCAGACCGCCAAGGAAACGACGGGCGAGATCAAGGACATCCTCCGCACGCTGGCGGCCAAGCAGTACCCGTTTGCGCACGGCGACGGCATGGTCAAGATGGCCGAGGCCGTCTGCGAGAAGCCGCCGGACGAGGACAGCCTGGCAGACATCCTCTTCGTCGCCGACGACATGGCCGGCCGGCTGATCGAGCTGCGCGAGCGGATCATGGGTCGGCTGTGCCACCACGCCGAGCGCATCGAGAAGGTGATGGGCATGAAGCCGCTGCCCGCGCCCGAAGAGGCGGACGCGCTGGACGAGCTGCTTGAGAAGATCGGCGTGGACGACACCGGGCCGGTACAGGACGAGGCGCCCTCGGCCAAGGGCCTGGTCGGCGCGCTGTTGATGCAGGGCGTGATGGGTGTGACCGTGCTCGCGTTGTCCGGCTGGGGGGTGTACGCGCTGCTGCCGCAAGACCCGAACGCCATCGCGGACGAGCCGCGCCCGCCGCAGGTCGCCCAGCAGGACGGCCGCCGTGACGAGCCGCGCCGCAGCCGGCCGGAGGTCTTCAACCCACCCGACAGGCCGGGCGAGCGCGATACCGACCCCAGCACGCCGGACCGCAGTCGGCCGAAGATCGTGCCGGACAAGCCGACGGCGGAGGAAGCGCTGCAGATGATGGAGAGCCGCCGCCGCATCGACCAGTGGCGGGCGATGGATGTGCTCTTAAGCGAAGGCCACAACCTGACTCCTCCACAAATCACTCGGCTCAGCAGCGCGACCACATCAATCATGCTTGAACAATCCGGCCCGGCGGACAAGGGCCTGGCGCTGCTGACGAAATACGTGCCGGATAAAGGGCTCAGCGATCTCTTAAAGGCCTTGTCGGGCGATATCAGGTTTCTTGATCGGGGCGTGATCTCGCACCTCGCTACGATCGACCAGCGCGAGGCGGCGGATGCGCTCGCCCGTCTTGGCCGGTCGTTCTCTCACGTCTCAACTGTCGAGGATGCGTTCAAACGCGAGCCGATGTCCAAGTACGCGGAAGACGCGCTGCTTGCTCAACTGGCGCTGCTCGACGATCGGGATGAATCCAGCAAGAAGCAGTTGGCCCGGCTGCTTGCGGGTGTCGCCACGCAGAAGAGCACTGGCATGCTCGAGAAGCTCGCCGCTGACGAGTCGTCGTCCGTCCGGCGATATGCGGAGCAAGCGATCAATCGGCTGGACCCCAAACGCAATGACACGGTCGCCAAGTTCCTCCGATACAGCAGAGCCGACCCGAACGGTGGGCAAACCCGGTCCGAGCTGAGTCGGCTGTCACGCATTGTGCCCGGTGAGGACGAAGACCGGCAGGCCGAGGTCTGCCAGGCGGTCCTCCAGTGGAAGCGTGTGACCCGGCGCCCGATGGACAGCAGCATCCTGCTCGTGCTGGAGAATTGGGGCGACTCGACCGCGGTGCCCGTCTACATGCAGCTGCTTGAAGACGAAGACGCGAACCGCGCGTATGTCAAGACCACGATCAGGCTGGCCGGCGAGCAGGCGGATGAGCGGCAGGCCAAGCGCGTCGCCGATGCGATCGGCAACTGGTTCCTGCTCGAGCCGGACGCGGTGACCCAAGGCCTGATCGCGCTGGGCGAGCCCGGCGAAGCCCCGGCGATCAAGAACATCAAGTCTAAGCACGGCACGGTCCGTTTGGCCTGCATCGAGGTGCTGCGCGAAGTCGGCACGGCCAAAGGGCTCGGCGCTTTGCGGAGCATGGGCAAAGACTCGGACCGCGTGGTCCGCGACGCCGCGCGCGAGGCGTACTATGAGGTGCGCCACAAGCTCAAAGAACAGAACGAAGAGTAGGCGTAGGTTCTGTGTTCTGCGTGTTCTCTTACCGCGGTTTTGCTGCTCCCTTTTTGTGATGTGGGAGGGCAAGGATCCCAAATGAAAAAGGCGGTTGTCCGACTTTGGCCAGACAACCGCCCTTGAAGGAGCAATAGCTTGTAATCACGTTTTTGGTCGTGATAGACGGTATTTTATGGTCTAATTGATCAATTACGAGCCCAGGGTCCGCCAAAAAATAGCATTTATACGTCATTTTTTACAAAATTTAAGCACTTAACGCCATATTTCGGTAGCCTACGCCGGTATTGTCGGCGGCCGATCAGAGGTGGAGTAACGTCGTCAGCGCGGATATGTCGGGGTCTGGCCTGAATTAGGTGTGGAGGTTTTGTCTTGCGGAAGCGGATTGCGATTGCGATCGAGTTAGACCACCCGGTGCCTTGGCACCTGGACTGTTATCAGGGCATCCTGCAGTACGCCGACGAGCACGACTGGGCCTGCGTGGTCGACCCGTACCTGGTCGGGATGACCGGGCAGTCGGATGTGTCGGACTACGACGGCGTGGTCGGCCGGATCACGCTGGAGGTGGCGCAGAGCGCTGCCGCGCACGACATCCCGGTCATCAACCACTGGCAGAACTCGCCAGCGAAGGACCTCCCTTCGGTGTTGTTTGATTACCACGAGGGGGCACGCTTGGCCGGTGAGCACCTGGTGTCCTGCGGCTACCGACGGTTTGCGCACCTCGGGATCTCGACGCAGGCGGTGAACATGCTGGACCTGACCGGTTTGACCGAGGCGCTCGAGCAGCACGGTTTTGCCGAGGCGGACAAGTTCGAGTTTGCGCACGACTTTGAGGCGGGCCGCGAAGGCGTGATCCATATGCGCCGGGTGCTGACCAGTTGGCTCGAGGCCCAGACGTCACCGGTCGGGGTTCTGGCGCAGAACAGTGTGACCGCGCGTTACCTCGCGCAGATCTGCGGTGAGATGGGCTTGAAGGTGCCCGAGGATGTCGGGATCGTGGTCCAGCTGGGTGATCATGTCTTGTCGATGGCGGCCTCGCCGACGCTGACAGTCGTGGACTCGGATTACTTCGGCATCGGCTACCAGTCAGCCGCTTATCTGGACGAATTGATGTCGGGCGAGCCCGCCGACTCGCAGGCCCGCCGCATCGTGCCGACGCGCCTGACCGTGCGGGAGTCGTCGGACTTCTACTTGTCCTCTGACCCCCTGGTGACCGAGGCGATGCGGTACATCGCGGACCACTGCCGGCAGACCCTGCGTGTCGAGGATTTGGCGGACGCGCTCAACACCTCCCGCCGGACGCTCGAGCGTCGGTTCGAGGAGGTGGTGGGCCGGTCGGTCTACAGCGAGGTGGCCCGGCTGCGTGGCGAGTACGTCAAGCGGCAGCTGATCGAGACGGACCGCCCGCTGTCCGAGATCGCCCAGGACTGCGGTTTCTCCAGCGCCAGCCACTTCACCCGGTTCTTCAGCAACGTCGTGGGCATGACCCCCAGCGCCTTCCGCAAGAAACAAACCCCTAGCCGGGGCCGGATCGGCGTGGGATGACCGTTTTAGAAAAGACACTTGCCTTTTTTTTGATTAGACTATATATATAGACAAGTCATCGTCTTGTGTCGGCTAAGCGTAATCACGCGCCCAATCCACTTGAAGGAAAAAACCCATGCTTTTTGCTCGTGTATTCCGCCTGGGGTTCACGTTAATCGAGCTGCTCGTGGTGATCTCGATCATCGCGCTGCTGATCGCGATCCTTTTGCCCGCGCTGGGTGCCGCGCGGGACTCTGCTCGGCGTTCCCAGTGCCTGGCCAATGAGAGGCAGATGGCCACTGCGACGACCGCCTTCGCCGCCGACGATGCCAAGGGCCGACTCATCCCCGCGCGGCGCGACACCAGCAACTACGTCCAACACGCGGTCAACTACAGCTTCGTCAACGACCAGGTGATTGCCGGGGCTCGTCAGTTCGACGCGTACGGCTACCCGTTTGAGATCTGGGGCGACCCCGGCCGGGATGGGTTCCGGCCCGTCATGCACCAGGTCGCGACCGGCACCGGCTGGACCTACGACTTCGACGAAGGCGTTATCCGCGGGTTCTCCAACGTCGCGCACGGTTACCAGTACTTCGGCGGCGTTGAGTTCTGGCGCAACGTCCCAGGCACCTCGGGCATTATCGAGGGCCTTAGCCCCATTACGCTCGAAGACATGACCTCGGATAAGACCCTCATCGCCGATGTCGCGTTCAAAGATGGCGGCCTGGACTGGGGCGTCATCCAAGGCGACCCGGACGAGATCCTATGGAAAGGCTCGCCCGCACACGGCACGACGGGCGAGGGGTCTGGTGCCCGCCCTAAGGGCGGCAACCACGTCTTCGCCGATGGCTCGGGCCGATGGGTTGATTTCAGCGAGATGCGTGAGCTGCACTCCTGGTCCGGTGCGCGCAACTGGTACTACTTCCAAGAAGAACTGGGCGATCAGATCCCGGCTCTGCCCTGACGCCTCGGCTCAAGGCCCTTTAGCGTGCACTGCCCCCCTGATTTAGCCGATGAGAGACGAGGCTAGCGATGCCCTATGATGGGGCGTCGGTCTCTATCGATCAGGAGCCAGTGGTATGTGCGGGATTATCGGTATCACCTCAAAGGACAAGGTCGCGCCCAAGCTCGCCCAGGGTGTGCGGCGGCTTGAGTACCGTGGCTACGACTCGGTCGGCGTCGCCACACTCGCCGGCAACGCCATCGAGTGCCGCAAGGGCGTCGGCAAGGTCGACCAGGTCGATGCCGAGTGCGACTTCAACACCGCCGAGGGCACCCTCGGCATCGCCCACTGCCGGTGGGGCACCCACGGCGGGATCACCAAGGCCAACGCCCACCCGCACCTCGGGCCCTCCGGCAAGGTCGCCATCGTCCACAACGGCATCATCGAGAACTTCCTGGACCTCAAGCAGCAGCTCCTCGCCGAGGGGCACGAGTTCAAGTCGGAAACGGATACCGAGGTCGTCGCCCACCTCATCGACCGCGCGCTACGCATCACCGAGACGCTCGAAGAAGCCGTCCACGTCGCCGCCGCGCAGCTCGTCGGCAGCTACGCCCTTGGCGTGGTCTGTGTCGATGAGCCCGACAAACTCGTCGCCACCCGCAACGAGAGCCCGCTGGTCATCGGCTTTGGCGAGAACGAACACCTGATCGCGTCGGACGTCGCCGCGCTCTTGGAGCACACCAAGACCGTCGTCTACTTGGACAACCGCGAGATCGCGGTGCTCACGCCGACCGGCTGTACGATCCTCGATGCGCACGGCGAGACGATCGACAAGCCCAAGCACACCATCGAGTGGGACGTCGAGGCCGCAGAGAAGGGCGGCTACGAGCACTACATGCTCAAGGAGATCTTCGAGCAGCCCGCCAAGATCACCGACACGATCCGACCTCGCCTCCGCGATCACGAGGTCGTCTTCGAGGCCGACACCGGGCTGACGCAAGAAGTCCTGCGCGGGATCGACCGCGTGGTGTTCCTGGCCTGCGGCACGAGCTGGCACGCGGCGATGGTCGGCGAGTTCCTGTTCGAAGAGCTCGGCAAGATCCCCGCCGAGGTCGAGTACGCCAGCGAGTTCCGCTACCGCAACACCCCCATCCCGCCGGGCACGCTGGTTGTTGCGATCAGCCAGTCGGGCGAGACCGCCGACACGAACGCGGCGCTCGAAGAAGCCGTGCGACGCGGCAACCGGACGCTGGCGATCTGCAACGTGCGCGGCTCGTCGATGACCCGCATCGCCGCCC
>JAHQVV010000025.1 GCA_019634195.1 Phycisphaeraceae bacterium
GATGAAGACCTCGTCGGCACCCGGAAGGTCTGCGGAGCTAAACGCCTGCTCGTGCAGCGGGATATCCAGTTGCTTAGCTAGTTCGATCACGACGTTGCGTGTGATGCCTTCGAGGATATACCGGTCGGCGGGGTGGGTGTACAACTCGCCATCGAACACGGCGAAGCAGTTGGTCGAGGCCCCCTCGGTCACGCGCCCGTCACGCACGAACAACGCCTCGCCCGCGCCGGCCTTGGCTGCCTTGGTCTTGGCCAGGGAGTTGGGCAGCAGCATCAGCGACTTGATCCAGCAGTTATGCCAGCGGTCGTCGAGGGTGGTGATGGCGGAGATTGTCGGCAGCTCGGGGCTGTCGCCCAACTCGGTTGCCGGCTCTGCACTCAGGTACACCGTCGGCACCAGGTCGTCGGCGATGACGTGGTTGCGCAGCCCGCTGCCGCGCGTGACCTGCCAGTAGACACGGGCCTCGGTCAGCCCGTTGCGCGATACCAGTTCATCACTGACCGCCGCGATCGCGTCGGCGTCGCACTTCAGGTCGATCCCGTCCATCGATCGTTTGAGCCGGTCCAGGTGCTCGGCCATGGTGAACGCCGTGCCGTTGAAATACCGCACGACCTCGTAGACCCCGTCGGCGAAGTGCACGCCACGCTCGTCCACGCTCAGCGTCGCGTGGGTCCGGTGCAGGTACTGGCCGTTGAGGTAGACGGTGGGGGCGGACATGGGCGGGGCCGGGGGGTTGGGGTTCAGGCTCTGGTTTTTTTACCAACACTGTCCATCGTATCGATGCTTGTGTTTCATTGAATGGACACGCCGATAGGGTCCGCCCTAAACCCCAACGCCCAGCCCAGCCCCCATCACATTTGCCCGTTTTCCCTGCCACGATTACACTTTCCCGCTTACTCGTCGGCGTTCGGCGGGGCGAGCGTGGTCAGGGCAAACCGATGAAATTTGACCTGATCGACCAAGTGACCCAGCGTGATGAGACGTCGCTGTCTGCGGTCAAGAACGTCTCGGCGGCCGAGGAGTACCTCGGCGATCACTTCCCCGGCTTCCCGATTTTGCCGGGCGTGATGATGCTTGAGACGCTCGTGCAGGCGGCAAGGCACTTCGCCGCCGGCAGCGAGGACCCGCCGACCAAGCCCCTGGTCATCAGCGCGGTCCGGAACGTGAAGTACGCCGGGATGGTCCGGCCCGGGCAGACGCTCGATGTCACTGTCACCCTCCGCAAGCGTGACGGCCACGCCTATGATTTCCAGGGCGTGGGCAAGGTTGGGGAACAAGTCGCCGTCCAGGGACGTTTCTCGTTACAGCCGATCGCCACTAGCCTTTAGTAAAACACCAAACCACAAGCCCCCAGGCATAACAGCCAGACACAACAGCAAGGAACGCAACGATGTCACTGAGCGATGAAGAAATCTTTGAGAAGGTCCAGGAAGTCATGGAAGAGGCGCTCGGCGTCGATGACGACGAGGTCACCCCCGAGGCGACCATCGGCGAAGACCTCGGTGCCGAGTCGATCGACTACCTCGATATCAGCTTCCGCCTGGAGAAAACCTTCGACATCAAGATCGGCGAGTCGGAGATGTTCGATCCCAACGTGCTTTCGAACGAGGAGTACGCGCAGGACGGGGTCGTGACCGAAGCCGGCATCGCCGCGCTGCGTGAGAAGATGCCCCACGCCGACCTGGACAAGTTCGCCGCCGACCCACAGGTCGACAAACTCGGCGACGTCTTCACCGTCGACATGGTCTGCAAGTTTGTGAAGTCGAAGATCTCATGATCGGTAGGACAGGCATTCCTGCCTGTCAGTCGGCGCAGCCGAATCGCACGATCGCATAAGGCCTACGCCTTTCGACAGGCAGGAACGCCTGTCCCACGGAACTAAACCATGCGCTGGCTCTGGCTCGACCGCATCCTCGAACTCGACAAGGCCAAACGGTGCGTCGCTATCCGCAACGTCACCGCCGCGGAAGATGTCCTGCACGACCACTTCGCCGCAGGAAGTGCCAACGACACGAAACCGTTTAACGGCGGCCCCACCGGCTGCGCCCCCGGTACGGAGCACCCGGCCTACCCGGTGATGCCCAACAGCCTGATCATCGAAGGCTACGCCCAGGCCGCAGGCATCCTCACCGGGCACGCCAACGACTTCAAGGAAAAAGTCATCCTCGCCAAGATCGGCAAGGCCACCTTCACCGGCGTCGCGGCCACGCCCGGCACAACGATCCGGCACACCGCCGAGATCACCCACCTCGACGACCGCGGCTCGTCCACGCAAGGCAAGGTCGAACTGCTTGATTCCGCCGACCCGTCCGCTGACCCGAAGCTGCTGGCGACGATCGAGATGATGTTCAGCCACATCGATCAGAACATGCAGGGCCTCGAGTTCCCCGAAGAGAACTTCGTCTTCACCGACCAGTTTATGGACCTGCTCGCCCGGTCGGGCGTGGAGTAAGCCGGGGCGTTTTTGGAGACGCTTGCCATCAATCTGATTCATCTTTTGACGCGGTCTGTCTTAGACAAGCGGTCTGTCTATTGGCTCTGGTCTGGTCATTTTGGTGTTTTTGTCATTCGATGAGCAGTAACATGCTCATTGTTAAGCTCACCCAGGACTCTTTGAAGGGCTGAGATGACGAAAATCGTCTGCAACCGGCGTACGTTCATACACCGTGGCTCGTGCTACCTGCTCGCGGCCGGGGCGGGGCTTGCCTCGGCTGACACGCTGCTCGCTGCCGAGTCGGAGGGTAAGCCCACGGTGCGGTTCGGGATGATGACGGACATGCACCACGCGGACAAGAAGATGCGGATCAACCGCTATTACCGCAAGGCCTTGGACAAGCTCCAAGCCGCTGCCGAGGCGTTGAAGAAAGCCAGGCCCGCGTTCGCCGTCGAATTGGGTGATCTTATCGATGGTGCACCGCAGGTCGATGTCGAGTTCGGCTATCTCAAGCGGATCCACAAAGACTTCGCCAGGCTGCCCGGCGACAAGCACTACGTCCTGGGCAACCACTGCGTCGATACGCTGACCAAGGAAGAGTTCCTCGGCACTGTAGGCCAGGAAAAATCCTACTACTCGTTCGATGAGGGCGGGGTCCACTTCGTCGTGCTTGATTCGTGCTTCCTAAAAGACGGCACGCCCTACGGCCGAAACAACGAGAGGTGGAACGACGCTAACTTCCCGAAAGCAGAGCTGGGCTGGCTGGCCAAGGACCTCAAGCAGACCAAGAACAAGGCGATCATCTTCGCGCACCAGCGGCTGGACACCGAGGACGGCTACTCGGTCAACAACGCGTCGGCGGCGCGCAAGGTCTTCGAAGACGCGGGCAACGTCCTCGCGGTTTTTCAGGGCCACAGCCACAAGAACAACCACAAGCTCATCAACGGCATCCACTACTGCGTGCACCGGGCCATGGTCGAGGGCGGCGAAGAGAGGGACAACGGCTTCTCGACGCTCGACGTCTTCGCCGACGGCACGATCAAACTGATGGGCTTTTACGACCAGAAGAACTACGACTGGCAGGCGTAACCGGGCATCATCGATCAGAGTATGCAGGCCTTGACATGCTTAGATGAAAACTTTGTCTTCACCGACTGTTCATGGGCAGGTTGGCCCGATCGGGCGCTGAGTCGTTTTAGGTAGTTGGCTTAGGCACACTTCTTGGGTGTGCTCGGGTCGAGCCGGAGCACCTTACATATCTCGGGCTTGAGCGATTGCCAAAAGTCCACGTGCTTGTGCACAAAGATGGCGCCAAGCGATTCGGCGCGCTGGATGACTTGTTCGTCCTGTGTCCCGCTCATGATAATGACGGGGATACTGTTCAAGCGAGGATCAGACGAGAGCATTTCGCAGACGCTGATCCCGTTGCCCGCAGGCATCGAGATATCTAAGAGCACCAGATCGGGCTTCTGTTTGTGGATCAGCAGCAGGGCATGCATCGCGTCGTGGGCCATACGCACGCTCAGCCCCATGTGCCGGCAGTGCATCGTCAGCAGACGGCATAGTGCCGAATCGTCGTCGGCGATGAGGATCTCTTTAGCCATCATGATCTCCTCGACACCCCCAAGAGAGCGTCGGCAGGGATACTATCGGCCTGTTCAAGCCTAGGAATCACGCCTAATCCCGCAAATTTCCATCTCTATCTCACAGATGGGGTGGTCGGTGACCTTGGTCTGAGCCCGAGAGCACCTTCACCGTGGCCTTACCCGGCGCGCCGCCGACAACGAAGTCGCTCTCGGCGTTGCCGAGTTCGCGCAAAAAGATGCCACGTCCCTAAGAAGAAACGTGGCACCACTTGAAGGAGCGAAATGTTCGCCGTGGCTTACGGCGGGCTACCCGGAGGATCGAACGAATGACTCCATCCCCGCTTGGTTGCTTCTAGTTTACTCGAATGTCGAGGAAGTACCATACACGATCACGCCATTTTTTTGTTTTTCAGCGTCTTTTGCTCCTTGATCTGTCCCGATTCTGAAAAACTAAGTATCAATCATGCAGTTTTTGTTGAAAATCATTATCCAATCTGCTCAGGCACACGGGCGATTCGGGTCAAGCACACGCGTGACCCGGTGTCTCTAGAATCCCTGTGTGGCTGATTTATTCGAAACCGACGATCCCGTTGAAGTGGGCGATGCGCACTACGCGGATGTCGCGATCGAGCGGGGGATCGACCTGTCGCCGACGGGTTTGACGTACCGCGTGCCGGGCAAGCTGGCGGGGCTGGCGGTCGGTGAGCGGGTCGTCGTCCCGCTGGGCCGGAAGAAGGCGCATGGCTATGTGATCCGCCTCCACGCCGACGAGCCCGATTACGACCCCAAGAAGATCAAGCCGATCGAGCAGCGCGCGCCCGGCGGCGTCGCGTTGCCAGGCGGCCTGGTCGAGCTGGCCCGATGGATCGCCAACTACTACGTCTGCCCGCTGGGGATGGTCTTCGGTGCGATGCTGCCCGCCGCCGTCACGCGTGGCACGGGGACGAAGCAGAAGCAGCTGGTCAAGCTCTCTCGGGAGAGCCCGGATGAGCCCAAGCTGACCAAGGTGCAGCAGCGCGTCCTTGACGCCGCCAAGCGGCATACCAACTGGCTTCTGATTAAAGACCTCGCCGACCTCGCGGCCGTGAAGACGACCGGCCCGGTGAAGACGCTCATCGACAAGGGCCTGCTCGAATCAAAGATCGTCGACGCGGTACACAGCGACCTGGACCTGCGTGCTCAAGCGGATGTGCAGGACGTCAAGCACGACCAACTAAGCCCGGGCCAGCGCGGAGCACTCGATGCACTGGCCCACGCCGCCGATCAATTCGGCGTTCATGTCCTGCACGGCGTCACCGGCAGCGGCAAGACCGAGGTGTATCTGCGCTTGATTGAAGAAGTGCCTGAGGGCTTGTCCACCGTCGTCCTCGTCCCCGAGATCGCGCTGACCCCGCAGACCGTGGGCCGGTTCCTGGCGCGCTTCGGGCCCGATTCCGTCGCCGTCCTGCACTCGGGCCTCACCGCGGCGCAGCGGCACGCGCAGTGGCGGCGGATCGAGCGCGGCGAGACGCCGATCGTCGTCGGCGCACGCTCGGCGATCTTCGCTCCGGTCAAGCGGCTGGGCTTGGTCATCGTCGACGAGGAACACGACTCGTCCTATAAGCAGGACCAGTTGCCGCGCTATCACGCCCGGGACGTGGCGATCAAACGCGCACAGATGGCGGGCGTCCCCGTCTTGCTCGGCAGCGCGACGCCATCACTCGAGTCCTACGCCAATGCAACCAGCGAGCCACGCCCCGGCTTCCACTATCACAGCCTGCCCGACCGTGTGCCGGGGATGAAGCTGCCGACGGTCGAGGTGGTGGACCTGGCGGAGGAGCGCAAGTTCCGCAGGGGCGTGCACCTGCTCTCGCGTCGGCTTGAGCAGCGCCTGCAGCAAACCCTTGAGAACACGGGCCAGGCGATGCTGCTGCTCAACCGCCGGGGCTACGCAAACTACATCGCCTGCCCGGACCACCGCTGCGGCTGGATGATGACCTGCCAACACTGCGACGCGACGATGGTCTACCACAAGGACAAGAAGCTGCCGCTGGGCGGCGTCGTGCGATGCCACCACTGCCTGGCCGAACAAGCGCTGCCGCGGGTGTGCCCCGACTCGGGTCACAAGGTCACGACGTTCGGCCTGGGCACGCAGCGCGTGGAAGAAGAGCTCATCGCCAAGTTCGATGGCCTCCGCCTTGCGCGGATGGACTCGGACACGATGCGCCGGGCGGAGGACTACCGCGCGATACTCGATCGCTTTCGGCAGGGCGAGATCGACGTCCTGCTGGGCACGCAGATGATCGCCAAGGGGCTGGACTTCCCCGGCGTCCGCCTCGTCGGCGTGATCAGCGCGGACACCTCGCTGAACATGCCCGACTTCCGCGCCGCCGAGCGCACCTTCCAGCTCATCTCGCAGGTGGCGGGGCGGTCCGGCCGAAGCGAGCAGGTCGGCCGGGTCGTCCTGCAGACCTTCGCCCCCGACAGCCCGGCCGTCGCCCTGGCCGCCAAGCACGACTACCCGAGCTTCGCCAAAATGGAGTTGCTGACCCGCGTCGAGATGGGCCTGCCTCCGGTGGGCCGGATGGTCCGAATCGTCCTGCGCGACCCCGACCACGTCAAGGCCTTGACCCGCGCCACCGAGCTCGCCCACAACCTCGAACACGCCAAGGCCGCGCTCAGGCTGGATGTCCACCTGCGCGGCCCGTTCCCCTGCGCGATCGCGCGTGTCGCCGACCACCACCGCTTCGAGGTGCAGCTGCTGGCCCGGTCCGCCGCGCCGCTGCAACGCCTGATGACCGAATTACGCAACCACGGCAAGCTCATCAGCGACAACCGCACCGCCGTGGATGTCGATCCGGTGTCGCTGTTGTAGCACCCCGGGGGTCAAGCCCCCTTGTAGTTCAGCACCGGCATCAATCGGCGAACGATCTTGATCTGGTCATGCTGCTGCCGAACAACCGCATCGATGTCTTTGTAAGCCGAAGGCGCCTCGTCGCGCAGCTTCGACGCAGCAGCTTCGTTGAACCACACGCCGGCCATTGCCCGCTTGAGTTTCTCTACGCCGATGCTCCGTCGGGCGGTGCCGCGGTCCAGCCGCCGCCCCGCGCCGTGCGAACTCGAACGCAGCGCGTCGGCGTGACCACGGCCTTGGACGTGATAGCTGGCCGTCCCCATCGAGCCGGGGATCACACTGAGCAAGCCGTCGAATGCAGGCGCGGCGCCTTTGCGGTGGATCAGGAGACGCTCGCCATGGAGCGTTTCCTTGCGGACATGATTGTGGTCGGTGTGGATGACCCCCGACCAGTCGGCCTGGATACCCGCCAGTTCGTCTAGCGCAAACGCAACGGCTCTTGCCATCACCGCCCGGTTCAGCCTGGCATAGGCCCGAGCGAGGCAGACATCCTGGAGGTAGCGACGGCCCTGAGCATGTTCTGCATCGAGATAGGGCCGGCCGAAAGACCGATCGGTCGCCTCGGCAAGGTGGTGTTCGCTGATGATCTGGCCCAGCCCGCGTGAGCCGCTATGGATCATGAGCCAGAGTTTGTCTGAGCCGTCCTCACGCTGCAGCTCGAGGAAGTGGTTGCCTGATCCGAGCGTGCCGAGTTGCTTGAGCCCGATGTCCTTGAGCGAGTGATCCAGTGCATGGTCGCTGAGCCGTGGCTTATCTAGATGCAGATTTAGGATCGCTTCGCGCTGCCGCTTGGCAGGGACCAGGCCCGGCAGCAGGGCGAGCAGCTTGCGTGCCAGTTGGGGAGTGATACGTTTGGCCTTGGCACGTAGCGGCAGCGCCAGCATCCCGCAGCCGATGTCGCTGCCCACCGCCGAGGGGTAGATTAGCTTGCGGGTCGCTAAGACAGTGCCGATACAGAACCCGCCTGCCAGGTGGACGTCGGGCATGATGGCGACGCGGTGCGCATCCTCGAGGCGGCGCGTGGCCTCAATCATCTTTGCAACCTCATCGGGGTATCGCTCCTGGCAACTGGTCCAGATTGGCGCGATGTGTTGTTCAGGCTTCATCGTGCGCCTCCTTTCTCGGTACGACAACGAAGCAGAGCTGTGGCGTCCGCTTGCGCGACATCGATCGCGCGACCGCGTGGCGCAGCAGGTGTGCGACCGCTTGGACTTTGTATTGCAATGGTTGCAGGTCATCGCGGCGCTGCGTCGGGACGAGCGTGACCAGCAGCCGTTTGGCATCGGGGTAAGGCTCGACCGTTTGCACTTCCAGCGATTGCAAGTCGCTGTCGTGGCAATCCGCCAGCAGTGAGATGTGGATCGTACGCATTGCGTTGGCGCAGAGTCGACGGGTCGATCGGTCGCCTCCGCGATCGGCCTTGGGTTTGGCTTCTTGTTTCTTGAGGTCGTCGAGCGGGACGCCGTCGTCTTCGCTCAGGTTGGCGCACAGATCGCGCCAGTGGTCTTTCGGGTTTGGCTTAGGTTTCAAAGCGGGCTCTCTTGATCGGCGCGGCACAGCACGCCGAGGATCGGCGGATCACTGCCGCGAGGCCGCGCTGCTGTGTTGTTCAGGCGGGGCTCGTCAGCAGACGGGCGGTGCGGGATGTGCTTCAGAGAGTCGCATGGTTGACCTCCCGATTCGTCGGGTGTTGGGTCTATCGAATGGATGTAACGAGATTATTAACCCGGTACCATGATCAGGCAAGCCCGGGAATCTCCAAAACCCGCAAGCCCTGCAGAAGCAGGTTTTCCACGATTTAAAAGGGTTGAGACAGACGCCAATACCTTGCCTATACTAGAATCATTCCAGTAATGATCTCTCCGTTTTACGAATAGAAACCACGAGGAAAACCATGTCAGACGCAGCGAGCAACGGTACCTGCCCGTTCAACCACGGCGCCAAGGCCCCCATGGCCAAGGCCGTCTCCGACAACCAGCACTGGTGGCC
>JAHQVV010000026.1 GCA_019634195.1 Phycisphaeraceae bacterium
GATGATTTTTTTGTAAACAACTCAAGCAAACCGATTGACCGGTGCGATACACCTACATATAGTGGTCGAGCGTTTAGTCCCTACCGAATCTGGTGGGGAAGGTCAGAGGGAAGTCCGGTCTACGGCACGGGACTTGTTAGACAATCAAGGCTGATCCGACGCCATCAGGGACTCAAACCCCCTGCGGCTATTTCGCGGGCCAAGCCCTTGCATTTACCGAACAAGTACCTAAAATTCCTTGGACGCCAAACGCTCGGGCGTCGTCGTGTTGGCGGCGCTGGTTCAGTTGGACTCAAAGGTAAGAGGTCAAACGTGATGACCAACCGATCGACGAAGGCGAATACACCCCAGGCCCGTTTGCTGATAAGTCGGCAGGCGTGCTTGTGCATGGGCGGTCTGCCCGTGCGTGGGATGGATACGCCGGCATTGACCGGTTAGTCGACTTGTCTTGGGCCCCGCCCGGGGCCACGCTTGTCGCGGCCCCTTGGTGGAATCCAAGCCGGTCGCGGTTCAAAGCGAAGGACCTGACAACTTGAGCTCATTCCTGGGGGCCCCAAGCGGAGCTTGAGGCCTCAGCGCGATCGTCTCGCCCCGATTGCAACAACGCACGGACGCCGACGACGGCACGATCAGATTCATCCATTTATATCCCGGAGCAACGACTCGATGACCCAAACCCCTACCAAGCGACTGGCACCCGACCTGACCGAAGACGGCACCGCGATCTCATTGCAGGTGACCAAGCGCGACGGCCGGACGGTCCAGTTCGAGCCGGCCCGGATCCAGCGTGCGATCGAAGCCGCTTTCCAAGCCGAGTACGCCGACAAGACCAACGCCCCGCTTTCGGATGAACAAAAGACCCACGCCGAGCGCATCACCGAAATGGTCATCGCCGCCTGCTCCGAACAGGACAGCACCGGCGACGTGCTCGAAGTCGAAGGCGTGCAGGACGTCGTCGAAGAAAAACTCATGCGCTCCGGCGAGTTCTCCGTCGCCCGCCGATACATCGTCTACCGCCAGGAGCGCAACCGCGCCCGCATGCTCCGCATGGAGTCGGTCAAGCAGGTCTCGGACATCACCGTCACCAACCGACAGGGCGAGACCCAGCCACTCAACACCCACCTGGTCAAGCGACGCATCTACGAGGCCTGCCACGGCCTGCCGCAGTGCAAGCCCAACGAGCTGCTCCAAGAACTCTACGCCAACCTCTACAACGGCATCACGACGACCGAGCTCGAAAAAGCCATGGTCATGATCGCCCGCCAACACATCGAAAAAGAGCCGGCCTACAACACCGTCGCGACCCGCCTCGTCCTCAACATCGTCTACCGGCAGGCGCTGGGCGAGGTCCCCGCGAAGCAGGGCTTCGATACTGTTTACTTGAGCAAATTCGAACAGGCCCTCAAAGACGGCGTCGAAGCCGACCTCCTGGACCCCGAGTTGTTGACGTACGACTTCGACAAGCTGCTCGCCGCGATGAAGCCCGAGCGCGACGAGACCTTCGCCTACCTCGGCTCGCAGACCGTCTACGACCGGTACCTGATCCACATCAAGAAGCGCCGCATCGAGACGCCGCAGTTCTTCTTCATGCGTGTGGCGATGGGCCTGGCAATCCAGGAAGACAAGGACAAGCGCGAAGATTACGCGATCCAGTTCTACGAGCTGCTCTCGACCTTCCGCTTCGTCAGCGCGACACCGACGCTGTTTAACTCCGGCACCAAGCACCCCCAGCTCTCGTCCTGCTACCTGACCTCGGTCGACGACGACCTGAGCCACATCTTCAAGTGCGTCGGCGACAACGCCTCGCTCTCCAAGTGGGCCGGCGGCCTGGGCAACGACTGGACCCGTGTCCGCGCGACCGGCAGCCATATCAAGGGCACCAACGGCGAATCCCAAGGCGTCATCCCGTTCCTCAAGATCGTCAACGACACCGCCGTCGCCGTGAACCAGGGCGGCAAGCGCAAGGGTGCGGTCTGCTCGTACCTCGAGACCTGGCACCTCGATGTCGAAGAGTTCCTGGACCTGCGTAAGAACACCGGCGACGACCGGCGACGCACCCACGACATGCACACCGCCAACTGGATCCCCGACCTGTTCATGAAACGCGTCGCGGAGAAAGGCACATGGACCCTCTTCTCGCCCAACGAAGTCCCCGAGCTGCACGACCTGTACGGCGCCGATTTCGAGGCCAAGTACACCGAGTACGAGCAGAAGGCCCGCGACGGCCAGATGCACCAGCACCGCACCATCGAGGCGGTCGAGCTGTGGCGCAAGATGCTGTCCATGGTCTTCGAGACCGGCCACCCGTGGATCACCTTCAAGGACCCGTCCAACCTGCGTAGCCCGCAGGACCACGCCGGCGTCGTGCACAACTCCAACCTGTGCACCGAGATCCTGCTGAACACCAGCAACGACGAGACCGCCGTCTGCAACCTCGGCTCGGTCAACATGCGGATGCACACGACCCCCGAAGGCCTGGACCAAGAGCTCGTCAAGGACACGGTCAGTACCGCCGTCCGCATGCTCGACAACGTCATCGACATCAACTACTACCCGACCCCCGAAGCCAAGGCCGCCAACACCCGGCACCGACCGGTCGGCCTGGGCCTGATGGGCTTCCAGGACGCGCTCTTCATCCAGAAGATCCCTTACGAGTCCAACGAGGCGATCCGGTTTGCCGACAGCTCAATGGAAGTCATCAGCTACCACGCCATCATGGCCTCGACCCAGCTCGCCGAAGAACGCGGCAAGTACAGCACGTACGAGGGTTCGAAGTGGGACCGTGGCCTGCTGCCGATGGACACGAACAAGCTCATCGTCGAGAGCCGCGGTGCCGAGCACTGCGACTTTGACGACAGCGCCCAGCTCGACTGGACCCCGGTCCGCGAGGCCCTCGCCAAGCACGGCATGCGGAACTCCAACGTCATGGCCATCGCCCCGACCGCCACGATCTCCAACATCGCCGGCAGCTACCAGTCCATCGAGCCGACCTACCGCAACCTCTTCGTGAAGTCCAACCTCTCCGGCGACTTCACGATCACCAACGAGTACCTGGTCAACGACCTCAAGCAGCTGGGCATCTGGGACGAACAAATGCTCGACGACCTGAAGCACTACGACGGCTCGCTGCAGCACATCGACCGGATCCCCGAAGACCTCAAGCACCTGTACAAGACCGCGTTCGAGGTGGACATCTTCGCCCTGATCGCCGCGACCAGCCGCCGCCAGAAGTGGATCGACATGGGCGTGAGCTTCAACCTGTACATCGCCCAGCCGTCGGGCAAGCTGCTCAACGATATGTACATGGCCTGCTGGAAGAAGGGCCTGAAGACCACGTACTACCTGCGTGGCCAGGGCGCAACGCGCATCGAGAAGTCAACGACCAGTGCCGTCGGCGACACCTCCAAGCAAGGCGGCGCTCGCAAAGCCGCACCCGCGCCACAAGCGGCGGCCCCGGCACCCGTCGTCCCCGCCGCGGATGTCACGGCCAACGATGCAGACCCCGCCGAAGCCGAGCTGATCGACAAGCTCCTCGAAGGCAAGACCGGCATCGCCAACGCCTGCTCCATCGACAACCCCGACTGCGAAGCATGCCAATAAGTTCAACTTAGGCACCACGGTTTACCCGGCCGCGTGTTGGAAACAGCACGTAGGCCGATTCGGAAGAGAAAATTGGTTTGAGAGGTGGGATAGGCATCTTGCCTGTCGTCACGGCGGAGCCGTGAGTCACCGAATCGGGATCAGGTCTTCGGCCTGACGAAAGGCGGCAAGCCTATCCCACCTAAAACAAGACATATATACCCTCATCACGGAGTACGACCATGAGCTGCTGCGACGGACCCAGCGAACAATACGACCTTTCCAAGCCCATCGACGTCAACAACAAACGCCTGATCAACTGCAAGGCCGTTGACGTCAACCAGCTCTGCCCCATCAAGTACGAGTGGGCGTGGGACCACTACATCAACGGCTGCGCCAACCACTGGATGCCGACCGAGGTCTCGATGCAGAAAGACATCGAGCAGTGGAAGGACCCCAACCTCTTCACCGATGACGAGCGGCGCGTCATCATGCGCAACCTCGGGTTCTTCTCGACCGGCGAGTCCCTGGTCGCCAACAACATCGTGCTCGCGATCTTCAAGCACGTCACCAACCCCGAGGCGCGTCAGTACCTGCTCCGCCAGGCGTTTGAAGAGGCGATCCACACGCACACGTTCCAGTACGTCTGCGAGTCCCTGAACCTCGACCACCGCGAGGTGTTCAACATGTACCACGAGGTCGACTCGATCGCCGGCAAGGACGACTTCGTCATGTCGCTGACCAGCGAGATCATGGACGACAACTTCAAGACCGACTCGGTCGAGAACATCCAGACCTTCGTCAAGAACCTCATCGGGTTCTACGTCATCATGGAAGGCATCTTCTTCTACTCCGGCTTTGTCATGATGCTGAGCTTCCACCGCCGAAACCAGATGGTCGGCATCGGCGAGCAGTTCCAGTACATCATGCGCGACGAGTCGATCCACATGAACTTCGGCATCGACCTGATCAACGGCATCCGCGAGGAGAACCCCGAGATCTGGACCGATGAATTCAAGGCCGAGTGCGTCGAGCTGATCAAGCAGGCCGTCGACTACGAGATCAAGTACGCCCAGGACTGCCTGCCCAACGGTGTCTTAGGGCTCAACGCCGAGGCCTTCGACGAGTACGTCAAGTACATCGCCAACCGCCGGCTCGAACGCGTCGGCCTGGGCGCACAGTACGACGGAGTCCGCAACCCGTTCCCTTGGATGAGCGAGGTCATCGACCTGGCGAAAGAAAAGAACTTCTTCGAGAGCCGCGTCACCGAGTACCAGAGCTCGGGCAACCTGGAGTGGTAGCAACTTAAACCGTTTCTTAAACGCAGCCCCGTGTCGCTCCCGTGCGGCATGGGGCTTTTTTTCGGCCGGGCTTTTTTGCACCCCGCGTGCCTGTAAGGCTATGATTCACCCGGCGTCAATCGCTTACGTGAAGGTGGACCTGTAGCTCTCCCTGCTGCTCGGCGGGAGAGAGGACTATTCCACTAATTATGTGTACAACATCATGAAAAGACGGTTCTTTGAGATGCTCGGTAAACCGCTGAAGGCAACCGTGCTGGGCGTGGTTGTCGCGGCATCGGCGCTCGCGATGATCTTCGGTGCGCTCGTGCACGAGCACGGCGGCTCGGCACCGGCGCACGACACCCTCAAGCCGGCGGTCAACCAGGCGGGCGCGGGTAAGAAAGTCTCCTACAACCGTGATGTTCGGCCGATCCTCTCGGACAAATGCTTCGCCTGTCACGGCTTCGACGACAAGACGCGTGAGGCGGGCCTGCGGCTGGACATCCGCGACGCGGCGCTGACCGAGTACGACAGCGGCGTGCCTATCGTGCCCGGCGACCCAGACAGCAGCACGATCATCAAGCGGATCGAAAGCGAAAAGCCCAACCTCGTGATGCCCCCGCCGACCACGCACAAGACCGTGTCGGCCGACGAACTCGCGGTGATTAGGCAGTGGATCAAAGAGGGCGCCGAATACGAGCCGCACTGGGCGTTCATCCCCCCAGAGATGCCCGAGCTGCCGGTGGTAAACGACGGGGCGTGGGTCCGCAATGAAATCGACCGCTTTGTCTTGGCCATGCTCGACAAGAAGGGGTTAAAGCCTTCGCCCGAAGCGGACAAACGCACGCTGATCCGGCGCGTCTACCTCGACCTCATCGGCCTGCCGCCGACGCCCGAGCAGGTCGAAGCCTTTGTCAACGACAAGTCGCCCGACGCGTATGAAAAAATGGTCGACGACCTGCTGGCCAACGCGCACCACGGCGAGCGGATGGCGCTGCCCTGGCTCGACGCGGCGCGCTACGCGGATTCGAACAGCTTCCAGTTCGACAACGACCGCTGGGCCTGGCCGTGGCGTGACTGGCTGATCAAACAGATCAATACCAACCGCCCGTTCGACGAGGTGATCGTCGAGATGCTGGCCGGGGACCTGCTCGAAAACCCGACGCAGGACCAGATGGTCGCGACGTCGTTCAACCGCAACCACTTCATCAACGCGGAGGGCGGCGCGATCCGTGAGGAGGTGCGCTTTAACTACGTGCTGGACCGGGTCGAGACGACCTCCACCACGTTCCTGGGCCTGACCTACGCGTGCGCCCAGTGCCACGACCACAAATACGACCCCATCAGCATCGAGAACTACTACGAGTTCTTCGCCTTCTTTGGCCAGACCGATGAACGCGGCGCAACCGACCTGAATGTCGACACCTGGGACTTCCGCTACCGCATCGCCAAGCCGTTCATCTCGCTCGCGACGGGCGAGCAGAAGAAGGAACTCGATCGGCTCAAGAAGATCGAGGCCGAGGCGTTCAAGGCCTTTGGTGGCAAGGACGCGAGCAAGCGGCTTGAAGACGAAGCACGCAAGTGGGCCCGGGCACTGACCAAAGAGCAGATCAGCGAGCACTCCTACTTCATGTCCGAGCTGATCGGCCGGGCGCGCTACGGCTCCTTCCAAGCCCCGATGCAGGGCGGCAAGTTCCGCGATTACTACGCCCGGCAGATCGCCCCGGATGACGCGGACTGGCTGCCCGCCTACAAGGCGTGGAACGAAGCGCAGATGGCGCGGATGGAACACCAGGGAACCATGCCCTACGTCATGACGATGGGCGACAGCAAGAAGCCACGCGAGATCAAGGTCCGCGACCGCGGCCTGTACAGCGCGAAGGTCGGGGAGCCGCTGCAGCCCGGCCTGCCCGAGGCGCTGGGCGGCCTGCCCGAAGACCTGCCGAAGAACCGGCTTGGCTTGGCCAAGTGGATCGTCAGCGACGCGAACCCGCTGACCGCGCGCGTACTCGTCAACCGGCTCTGGCAGCAGGTGTTCGGCAAAGGCATCGTGGCGTCGCCGGAGGACTTCGGCCTGCAGAGCGCCATGCCGTCGCACCCCGAGCTTCTCGACTACCTCGCGGTGCAGTACCGCGCCGAGTGGGACACCAAGGCCATCATGCGGCAGATCGTGACCAGCGCGACGTACCGACAGGCCTCGGCGATCAGCCCCGAGATGCTCGAGATGGACCCGGAGAACAAGTGGCTCGCGCGCGGGGCAAGGTACCGCCTGCCCGCGATGCTGATCCGGGACCAGGCGCTGGCGACGTCGGGCCTCTTCAACAACGAGATGTTCGGCCCGCCGGTGTACCCCTACCAGCCGCCGGGGTTGTGGGCGGACATCAGCTTCGCGATGTTCGAGTACAAGCAGAGCGAGGGCGGCGACCTGTACCGCCGGAGTTTGTACACGTTCTTCCGCCGGACGCTTGCCCCGCCGAACATGTTCGACAACGCGAGCCGGCAGGCGTGTACGGTAAAGATATCGGTGACGAACACGCCGCTGCAGGCCTTGACGCTGCTCAACGACCCGACGTACGTCGAGGCGGCGCGGGCACTGGCGCTGCGGGCGATGAAACACCAGCCCAATGCGACACCGCGTGATTTGATCGGCGACATGATGCTGCTCGCGCTCTTGCGGCCAGGGCAGAAACGCGAGCTGGATGTGCTCGAAGCCGCGTATAAACGCGAGGCGGCGTGGTATCGTGATCGACCGAGCGACACGGCTCAGTACCTGGCCGTCGGCAAACTACCCGTTCCGCAAGACACCGACCAGACACACCTCGCGGCGCTCAGCAGCGTCGCCCTGACCATCATGAACCTCGACGAGGCGATGACCAAGGAGTGACCCGCCATGCAGATCAACCCCCCCAAACTCGACGGCGTCCCCGACACCAACCCGCTGCTCTCGATGACCCGGCGGACGCTCCTGCAACGCGGCGCCTTCGGGCTCGGCTCGGTCGCGCTCGGCTCCATGATGGCCGGCCCTGCGCACGCCACCACCAACAACCCCGCGATGCCCAGCCCGCACTTCGCGCCCAAGGCCAAACGCGTCATCTACCTCATGATGGGCGGCGGGCCTTCGCACGTCGACCTGTTCGACCCCAAGCCCAAGATGGTCGAGTACGCCGGCAAACCGATGCCCGACTCGCTCATGAAGACCACCCGCCTCGCCACCACGCAGGGCCAAAAAAACTTCAAGGTCCTGCCCGGGCAGTTCGGCTACAACACCTGCGGCAAGCACGGC
Source organism: Phycisphaeraceae bacterium (assembly GCA_019634195.1). Classification (GTDB taxonomy): domain Bacteria; phylum Planctomycetota; class Phycisphaerae; order Phycisphaerales; family Phycisphaeraceae; genus JAHQVV01. The sequence goes on from JAHQVV010000026.1 coordinate 8,143, forward strand.
GCGCAGATCTCTAAGCTCCTGCCATACACCGGCAAGATCGCCGACGATCTCTGCATCGTCCGCTCGGCCTACACCGAGGCGGTCAACCACGCCCCGGCCGTCACCTTCAACCTCACGGGCAGCCAGATCCCCGGCCGACCCACCATGGGGTCGTGGGCGACCTACGGCCTGGGCACGATGAACAAGGACCTGCCCAGCTACGTCGTCATGACCTCGCGCGACCGCGAAAACTCCTGCGGGCAGCTGCTCTACGACCACTACTGGGGCTCGGGCTTCCTGCCTAGCGAGTACCAGGGTGTCCGTTTCCGCGGCCAAGGCGACCCCGTCCTCTACATCAAAGACCCCGACGGCGTCGATCGGCAGCAACGCGGCAAGGCCATCGACGACATCAATGCACTCAACCACTTCAAGCACGAACAGGTCGGCGACCCCGAGATCAAAGCACGCATCGCGCAGTACGAACTCGCCTACCGCATGCAGATGTCCGTGCCCGAGTTGGCCGACCTCTCCGGCGAGAGCGAAGACACCCTCTCGCTCTACGGCGAGGACGTGCACCGGCCTGGCTCGTTCGCGCGCAACTGCCTACTCGCGCGACGACTCGCCGAGCGCGGCGTGCAGTTCATCCAATGCATGCACGCCGGCTGGGACCAGCATGGCAACCTGCAGACACAATTCCCTATCCAGTGCAAAGACACCGACCAGCCCTCGGCCGGCCTGGTGCTCGACCTCAAACGCCGCGGCCTGCTCGACGACACCCTCGTCATCTGGGGCGGCGAATTCGGACGCACACCCTTCGCACAGGGCAGCTCCAACACCGGCCGCGACCACCACGGCAACGCGTTCTCCTTCTGGATGGCCGGCGGGGGGATCAAGCCCGGCCAGGTCTTCGGCAACTCCGACGACTTCGCGTTCAACCTCGTCGACAAAGAAAACGAAGGCATGCACGTCCACGACTTCCACGCCATCATCCAGCACCTCATGGGTGTCGATCACGAACGGCTCACCTATCGCTACCAGGGCCGCGATTTCCGCCTGACCGATGTGCACGGCGAAGTCGAGAAGTTCAAAGACATTTTGCTCTAAACCGTTCATCAGAACGGCGCAGCGCCCCGTTTTCGAGCGATCTCAGTTGCTTCGCACGGGACGCTGCGCGCCTCCCGCTACACTTTGTTTATGAAACGAATCCCCACACGCCTGCTCACTGCTTTGGTTGCGCTGCTGTTCGTCGGCTGCACTCATGCCCAAGACACCCGCCCCAACATCCTCGTCATCATGGCCGACGACCTGGGCTTTGCCGACATCGGCTGCTTCGGTGCGGAGATTCAAACACCTAATCTAGACAAGCTCGCCGACAACGGCCTGCGCTTCACACAGTTCTACAACACCGCCAAGTGCCACTCGTCGCGCGTCTCGCTCCTCACGGGGCTCTACTCGAATCAAGCAGGGCAAGAGTCCCTGTCGCGTGGCATCACCACCGCACAGGTCCTCCGTAACGCCGGTTACTTCACCGCGATGACCGGCAAGTGGCACCTCAAAGACCAGCCGACCGACCACGGCTTCCAACGCTACTGGGGGCACCTCTCGGGCGCCTGTAACTTCTTCACCGGCGACAACACCTTCCGGCTCAACGGCGAGAAGTGGGTCGTCCCCCGCGACGAGGGCTTCTACACCACCACCGCGAACGCCGACTGGGCGATCAAGTTCATCGACGAAGCAAAGACCAAAGACAAGCCCATGTACCTCTACATGGCCTTCAACGCCCCGCACTACCCGCTGCACTGCCTCGAAGAAGACTACCGGGTCTACGAAGACACCTACAAGCCCGGCTGGGACACGATCCGAAAAGCCCGACAAGCCAAGCAGAAAGAGCTCGGGCTCTTCGGCAACGAGTACCTGACACCCGCGCCGCGGCCCGACCACGTCAAGCCATGGGATCAACTGAACGTTAAAGATAAATACTGGGAGTCGCAGCGCATGGCCGCGTACGCCGCGATGGTGCACCGGATGGACCTGGAGATCGGCAGAGTCCTTGATCACCTGCGTAAGAACGACATGTTTGACAACACGTTCGTGCTATTCGTCTCGGACAACGGCGCGTGCCCGTTCGATCGCACACGCGGCAAGCAGCATCGGCCATGGGACCCGAAGAGCTACTGGTGCTACAGCCCCGGCTGGGCGCACGTCGGCAACACGCCCTTCCGCCTCTACAAACAGAACCAGCACGAAGGCGGTATCAGCTCCCCCGCAATCGCACACTGGCCCGCCGGTTTAAAAACCGAACCCGGGTCGATCACCGATCAGCCCGCGCACCTCATCGACGTGATGGCCACCGTCATCGAGCTGGGTAACACGAGCTACCCCGAAAAAGACCACCAAGGCAGGCTCGAACCGCTGCAAGGCAAATCGCTGGTACCGATCCTCAATGGCGAATCGCGTGAGCCACACGATGCGCTATATTTCAACTTCAGCGTCAACCGTGCGATCCGTGTCGGCGACATGAAACTCGTTTCATTCCGATCCAGCCCGTGGGAGCTGTATGACCTGTCCACAGACCGGACGGAATTGAACAACCTCGCCGCCGAGCAGCCGGAGCTGGTGAAGTCGATGGGTGATTCCTGGCATCACTGGGCCGAACACGTGAACCTGATGACCGAGAAGCAGCGGCGGCCGGTCAAGGAGACGATGCAGAAGCCGAATTTCTAACCACACCGGCCTGATACAATCGATTAAGCAACAAGCGGTTTGTCCGCTTCGCACCTCCTATCCGTCGAGGCCCCCATGCGGTTGATCGTTAGCAATCTCCTGCTGCTTGGCGTCTTGTTCACCGGAGGCTGTCTGCCCAGCCAGCAGCCCCCGGCCAAGGCGGACCTCCGCGCAACCGATACCCCCGCCCGCGTGCCCGCGATTGTTGACGCTGCCGGGACCGAAGACGAGGCGACGCTGCCCGAACTCGTCCACGCGCTGTCCGACAAGGACCCCGCGATCCGCCTGTTTGCGATCCGGTCGCTCAAGGAAAGAACCGGCCGGACGCTCGGATATCGCTACTATGGCACAACGCAGCAGCGCGGCGAGGCGGTCCGGAAGTGGTACACCTGGCTCCTCGATCAGGGCCTGGTGTCCGAACCGATCATCTCCGGCTACGACGCGCTGCCGACCAATCACGACTGACTCAAACCGCGCCATAGCGCACGATAGACGAGACAACCATGGCCCACCCGATCCAAGCAACCCAGGCCCAAGACACCACCACCGTCGCCCGGCTGACCGGCTCGCTGACCGTCTTGAACGCGCCGGACCTGCGCATCGGCCTGCTCGAAGCGATCAAGACCAACAAGCCCAAGGTCCTCGCGCTGAACCTGGCCGGGGTCGATTTCGTCGACTCCAGCGCGTTGGGTGTCTTCGTCGAGGCCCGCCGGCAGATGACCGCCAGCGACGGCAGCGTCACCTTCACCAACGTGAACGACGATATCCGCGGCCTGATGCGGATCATGAACCTCGAGAGCGTCTTCGACTTCGTCGACGACGAGGGCGAGGTGCTCGGCTCCGCGGAGTAGGTTCCGATAAACGGCGAGCCGTGTATCCGCCCGTCTGAATAGGCAAGCGCCCTTTCCCACCGATATAGATCGCAGCACAGAGACGCTGTCTTGCGATATATCACCGGACCCATCACGACCCTCGGCGAGCGGGCCATCAGTACCGTCGCGTTTATCGGACAGCTCGGGCTGCTGATCAGCGCGACCTTCGGCGCCAGCCCGCGCATGGTCGTCCGCAAGCGCGGCCGACGCCTCGCGTGGCGAAACTTCGCCTTCCAACTCCACCGCGTCGGGGTCAAGTCCATCGGCGTGGTGATGCTCGTCACCTTCGCCATCGGTGTCATCCTCTCGCTGCAGATCGTGCCCATCCTCGAACAGTACGGGGCCGGCGACCAGATCGCTTCCATCATCGGCATCGCCTTCTTCCGTGAGCTCGGCCCCCTGGTCGGGGCGATCGTACTGACCGGTTTTGCAGGCGCATCGATCGCCGCGGAGATCGGGACGATGGCGGTCAACGAAGAGCTCAAGGCCCTGCGCTCCCACGCGATCAGCCCGGTACGCTTCCTCGTCGTGCCACGCGTGCTCGCCTCGATGATTATGACGACCTGCCTGGCCGTGCTCTCGAGCATCATGGGCGTCCTGGGCGGGATGCTCACGACACGCGCGGTCATCGACATGCCCTACCGGGCCTACCTCGACCTGACCTTCGACATGGTCGAAACGACCGATATCGTCACCGGGCTGGTCAAGGCGGCGGTCTTCGGTGTGCTCATCGGCGCGCTCGCCTGCCAGCACGGCCTCGCGGTGCGCGGCGGCGCCTCGGGCGTCGGCAGCGCGACCACACGCACCGTCGTCATCAGCATCGTCGCCCTGACCGTCGTCGACCTGGGCTTCACCGCCGTCTTCTACATGCTGGGGTGGTAAGGCATGGACAACACACCCGACAACATCATCGAGATCCGCAACGTCACGAAGCAATTCGGGTCGACGAAGGTGCTGCACGACCTGTCGCTCGATGTGAAGCGCGGCGAGCGGCTGGTCATGCTCGGCGGGTCCGGCGCGGGCAAGTCTACGCTGCTGAACCTCATGGCCGCGGAGACCCGGCCGACCTCCGGAACGATCAAGATCGACGGCACCGATATCTGCGCGATGTCCGACGGCCAGATGGACGACTACCGCAAGACTATGGGCGTGCTCTTCCAGTCCGGCGCGCTCTTTAACTCGTTGACGCTGGCCGAGAACATCGCCCTGCCGCTGCAGGAACACACCGACCTGGACCAGAGCACCATCGACACGATCGTCACGATGAAGCTCAACCTCGTCGGCCTGCTGGCCCATGCCGACAAGTACCCCTCGGAGATCTCCGGCGGGATGAAGAAACGCGCGGGGCTCGGCCGGGCGCTCGCGCTGGACCCGAAGGTGATTTTCTACGACGAGCCCAGCGCGGGGCTGGACCCGGTCTCCGTCACCGAGATCGACAAGCTCATGGTCGACCTCAACGAGACGACCGGCGTGACGACCGTGGTGATCACGCACGAGATGACCAGCGCGTTCCGCATCGCGACACGCCTGGTGCTGCTGGACCAGGGGCAATTCGTTGCCGATGGCAGCCCGGACGAGATGAAACAAAGCGACAACCCGCTGGTGCACCAGTTCGTGCACGGGCTGCTCGCGGGCCCGCTGACCGACCGCAAGGACACGACGGCCTACCACGATGCGCTGCTGAAACCGGGGCGCTAACAACGACACGACAAGTGGGAAACGAACCATGAACCCATCGAAATACGCATTCCAAGCCGGGCTGTTCATCCTCCTCTCGATCGCGGCGGGGATCTTCCTGATCGCGCGCGTCGCGGAACGCGGCACGCCGGGCGATGCGACGCGTTACACCGCCGTGTTCGCAGCGGGCGAGGACATCGCCGGGCTCAACGTGGGCAACGAGGTGCGTCTGCTGGGCGTCAAGGTCGGCGTCGTCGAATCTATCCAAGTCGTAGCGCCAACCACCCCCGAGGACGATGCAGAAGTCCACGTCGGCTTCACCGTCGGCAAGGGCATCGAGCTTCGTGAAACCAAAAACAATGTCGAGCTCCAGACCGCAGTCACCGGCGGGGCCTGGCTGAACATCCTCAACGTCGGCACCGGCCAAGCGATCGCCCAGGGCGGCAAGGTCGATGCACGCACGAGCAACCTGCTCGCGATGGTGCAGGACGTGCGCGACGAGATGGAGATCACGCTCGCGGCGGTGCGCGAGGACCTGGACATCGTCAGCGCCGAGCTGGTCGAGACGGCCGACAGCATCGAGACGGCGGCAAACGACGCCAACACCCTCATCAACAAGATCGAGAAAGAGATCGACCCGGTGTTGAAGGATGTCGACACCTTCCTCGCGGAATCGACCGGCGTGATGACGGACGTCCGCTCGGTCTTCGGCGACAGCGGCGAGGACATCCGCACCACACTCGCCAAGCTCAGCTCACTGAGCACGAGCCTGGACGAGAAAATACCGGGCACCGTCGATCAGATCACCGCGTTTGTCACGAAGGCCGAAAAGTCCATCGACGGTGTCGATACCCTCGTCACCGAGCTCACCGGCACGGCGACCGAGGCCCGCACGATGCTCGCGGACAACCGGCCGGACATCGACCGCACGATCGAGTCGGCCCGCCGCAGCGTCGATGAACTCGAGGGCCTGGTCGACGACCTGCGCGCCAACCCGTCGCGCCTGATCTGGCCCCCGGACGAGAAGGACCTGAACAACCTGGACCTCTACGCGACGGCCCGGACCTACGCGAAGGCCGCCGAGGACCTCGAGTCCGCCGCCGCCGCGCTGCACCGAGCCGAAGGCGACGGCGAAGACGACCCGATCAAGCTGCAAGCCCTGCGCCAACAACTCCTGCAACAATTCGACTACTTCGACAAGCTGCAGGCGGAGGTGTGGGAGCGGTTTGAGAAGTAGTTTTGGAAGCCGCGGATGAACGCATATTCAATCAATGCCAGCCTGATGTCGCAATGTGAGCTTTTGAGCCGGACTCAGCTTACGCCCGCACTCAGAACACTTCTCTGATTCGGAGTGCCTTAAGTCGTATCCACAACCTCTGCACTGCCACTTTTTGAACCGTTTCTTGTGCGTTTCTAAAATCATATAGACCGCACCTGGGACTAAAAACAACATCAAAATGGTTAATGTATATAAGGCACCCTTGCTGTCTTTATCAATAAGATGGCCAAAGAAGATGCCAACGAATACGATCGTGGTAAGGAAAGTTCCCAGCGTCAACAATGCGGCCTTAGCAGCGAATGAAATTTTCATATCTGCGTTCATCCGCGTTCATCTGCGGTTCCAAAAAACCGAATCACTTCTGCTTCACCAGCACCATCTTCGCATCGTCCCCTGACGCGATGTGTAGCTTTCCGTCTTTGATTTCCCAGGTACCCTTTTCGCCGTCCGGGTTCTTCTCGGGGTTGGGGTACATGATGATCGTGCCGTCGGCGGTGGCTTTGTATTTGATCTCGACCTTGGTCGTCTTGCCGTTGGGCTGGGTGACTTCGCTGGCGAGTCGCGCGTCGTCGATGAAGGTCATGACGAGCTTGGAGGGGGCTTTGGGTTCCTTGCCGTTGATGGTCTCCGCGACCCAGGTGCCCGCGAGTTCGGGCAGCGCGTCGCCGGCATGCACAACGCCGGGTATCAAGAGGAAGACGAGGGCGAGCAGTGTCGTGGTGAGTGTGCGTTTCATCGTTTGCCTTTCATACAAAAGTAGATGCATTTACTCTACCAAATAGCCCCCGCCGCGAGATGGGGGTTCAAGTCATTTGTGAGTCGAACCCCTGCCTTGCGGCAGGGGCTATTGAAGGACGTTTAGCCGGTGAAGGCGTTTCCGACCTTGCGGGCCCGGACGGGCTTATCGAGGTCCACGCCCAGTACGATGCCAGTCTCAACGAGCAGGTTCCAGCCCGCGGCCATATGCACGTAGCCCGCGTAGTCGCCGGCGTCCGGCACCTTGATCGTCGGGAAGCGCGTGTCGCGCGAGCTGATCGCAATGATGTGCATACCCACGCCTTTGGCCAGCACCTCTTCGAACTTCGCTTCCTGATCTTCGATCGGGTCGATCCAGAGGATGACTTCGCCGCCATCCATGACCTCTTCGATGCCATGGGCGGCGTAGGTGCCTTCGAGGAAATCGCTGGGCTTGCGCGTGATCTCGTTGGTCTTGAGCGTGAGCTCTTCCGCGACGCCATCGTTGGGGCCGGCCCAGTAGATGACGTGGCTATCCGCCAGCAACCTCGTGATCTCAGTGGGGACCTCGGCGGTCATCGCGGCATGCATCGCGTCGGCAAGGCCAGCAAGCTCGCCCGCTAAACGTTTGTCATCGACTGCCGACTCGATCACCGATTGCACGACGAGCGCCTGTTCGATCACGCTCTTGGTCGCGGCGACCGCGCCTTCTTCGCCACAGCCCAGCACAATGCCGTGGTTCGCGGATTGCTGCAACACCGAGTCCGCAAAGGCCGCGACGCTAAACCGCTTGTCGTGGCCTGCGGCTTCAAGCTGCTTGAAGAGCTGGACGACCTCGGCGGTCCGCCCGGAGTTGCTCGCGGCGAGGACCGCCCAATCGATCAGGTCATATCCTTGCGATTGGCAGCCCGCTTCGGTGTGTAGTTGCGGGCCATAGCCGCGCTGGCGGGCGAGCTTGATCGCGTGCTTGGCGGGGAAGAGCCTGGACGACCCCTCGCCGGTGAGCAGCAGCTTGCCGGCTTGCTTGACCGCATCGGCAATCGGTTCAGCAACGGAAGGGTCAAAGCCCCGCACCACACCCGCCGCGGCGAGCATGTCTGTGCAGAGATTAAATGCCTTGTATTGGTCGTTCGTATTCATGTTTCCTCGGGGTCCAGAGCCTCCTCCAGGGACAATCGGGGAATGTACCATCAATCAACAGGGCCGGTTGTTATAGTGCCCAGCAACGAACACGAGGCTGACCGATGACCTTCCAATACGCCCGAAAAGCAACCCACAAAGTCTACCGCTACGACCGCCTCGAAGGCATCACCGGCAGCGACGATGTCAGCAACGAGACCTGGCTCTTCGCCTGCCCGCACGACGACGACATCGCCATCGGCGGCGGCCTATGGATGAAGGCCGCGTGCGAGGCGGGCGTCGATGTCCACCTGCTCGCGGCGACGGACGGGCGGATGGGCTACTGCTCCCTGGACGAGCAAGGCACGATCGCCCAGACCCGCGCCGCGGAACTCGTCGAATCCTGCAAACGGCTGGGCCTGACCGACGAGAGCAAGATCCACCTGCTGGGCTTCCCCGACTGCAACCTGTCGCGCTACCTCGGCCGACGCCCCGCCGAGCAAGGCGAGCCCGAATTCGCTGGCTACACAGGCCTGCAGAACGCGTTCGTGCAGCAGCTGCGCTCGATCAAGCCACACCGCCTGTTCATGCCCTCGCCCATGGACTACCACCCCGACCACCAGATCGTGCACAACGAGATGCAGATCAGCCTGTTCCACGCCGCAGGCGAGATCTGGCCCGAACTTGGCGATCCGACAGAGGTCCCGGCCGTCTACGAACTGGCGATCTACTGCGACTTCCCCGACCCGCCGAACCTGCAGCTCAAGTGCACCGAGGACCAGTTCCAGGCCAAGCTCGACGCGATCGCCTGCTACAAGAGTCAGAAGCAGATCGACATGCTCGTGCAGAAGGTCAAAGACGCCGGGCCGGTCGAGTACCTGCGCGAAGTGAACTTCAAGTTCTACTCCGCGACCGCGTACCTACATCTGTTTGAGGATTGAGCGAGCGCCCGCTTACGAATCGATCTCGATAAGGTAGACCAGCCGATTGTTTTGATATTGCTGGACGACGCCGCTGGCCAGATTACCATCGTCGATCAACTCATCGATACGCTGGAAATAAGCCGTGTCCCCCGCGACTAGGGAGATGCAGACCGCGATGGGGGTCCCGCCGATTGTGGTTCGGCCGCGTCCGGTCCAGTTTTCAAAGTCCCACTTCCCGCCGATCGGCGTACGATTAAAATCGAGTGTCGGCAGATAGGGCTCCAGCTCAGGCGGCTTGTGCCCCCGATTCAGGTCGCTGGGCCAGCCACCGTGTTCAATCTGGTATCGCTTGATCACCTCACCGATCGCCCGCATCGACGTGGCCGCTGAAGCAGTCCGTGCCACCTCGTCCGAGTTCGCAAAGCGGGGGATCACGATCGCAGCAAGGATCGCCAAGACCGACACCACGATCATCAACTCGACGAGAGCCATCCCCTTGCACGAACAGGACTGGAAGGTAGGCTTCACCACAGAACTCCTAATAATTGCTGCCCCCCTTTTCAATCGGGGCAATACCCCGGCCTCACAACGTGGAAACGCCGAATCCACGCCCCCTTGCCGCCCATATGAACCGCGCTTACGGCCTGTAACGGTGGTATCATGTAATGAGAGAGCGGAAAACGCCCTACCCCCAGCCCAGCCCCGCGGCGAGCAGACTTGCAACCCTCGCCCGTGAAAAGGAGCCATCATGGCCACCAGCTTCGGCGCCCTCTGCACCGATTTTTATGTGAACCAGAAGCTCGCCGTGAAGATGGACCTGCCCTCGGAACGCGAGGCCTCCCTGCACTTCTTCGAGCGCATCCGCCAGCAGCTCCCGGCCATGTCCAAGTTCAAGCGATACGACGGCGAACTCGCCCTCGAATCCGCGCGCCGAAAGGACGACCCGCGCTACCAATGGCTGGCGCTCCGCCGAAACTCCATCCGCGCCGGCCACGTCAACCCCGACACCATGCAGCAGGCCATGGACTACCACAAGTTCATCCTCCAGCAGGTGCCCTACCACCTATCCATCAGCCCGCTGGACGTCGACTGCGTCGAGCTGACCTTCGGCTTCGACTTGGAGTGCGAGACCAACCACGACGAGGTCGTCTACAACGCCCTCTTCGCGGACACCCCGCTGGGCAAGGTCATGGACGTCGACGGCGGCAAGGTCCTGGACTGCCAGCCCTTCGTCTCGGTCAACCTCAACGACACCGGCACCCTGCAGGCCTACTTCGAAGTCAAGACCCGCCAGAAATCCCGCCGCGGGTCCTCCGGCCGGTACCGCGACGAGCCGATCTCCATCTTCCTCACCGTCCGCAAGTACGGCCCGGTCGATTCCATCGACCACCTGCAAACCTACATCCCCGAACTCGAAAAACTCTGCGGCGAACTGGCGATCGACAAGCTCGTGCCGGATCTGTTGAACCCGATTTCGAGGTGTATTACGTCAAGTGCGGGGTGATGTCGAAAGGAATCATCATGCCAACTATCCCAATACTGATCATTGTATTTGGTCTACTTTTACTCGTTTTTTGGATCACACAGTTCATCAGCATGATGAATATGGATGATTCAGACTTCAACGGGCGTTATGACAAGCTGATCTGGGCCAGCGTATTGATCTTTCTAAACATCTTTGGCGCGATTGTTTTTTGGATTTGGGACTCGGCACGAATGAAACGTATTGAAGCCGAGCAGGATGTAGTCAAAGTGTTCAGACAGGCCACTGCCACAAAAAAGTAAAACAAACACGACCGTGTCGCGGGCGACGCGCAGCGTCCCATACGAATGGTCTGTCATGCGTAAAACGGGACGCTGCGCATCGCCTTCTTCTCTTGACCGTCCGCAAGTACGGCCCGGTCGACTCGATCGACCACCTGCAGACCTACATCCCCGAGCTCGAAAAACTCTGCGGCGAACTGGCGATCGAGAAGCTCGTGCCGGATCTGTTGAACCCGATTTCGAGGTGTATCACGTCAAGCGCGGGTTAAGTGAAGCTGGGAAATTTTGCAAATTCGGGACACGCATTCCGTTAAATTCACCTCGACCCTGTTGACTAACTATTGGGGGGGGGTATTCTGTGGGCCGAGAGAAGAAAATTTCTGGGAAAGGAAATTACATGCCAGTTCGTTTGTTACTTACTTCAGCTTTTGCACTTGTTTTTGCCACAACCACCGCTCAAGCAAATGTTGTTGTTCCATTTCTTGATCTAGGTCTAAACACATTTGATGTGTCGATTTCTGATGATCAAACAAGGGGATTCTTTGAGCGGCTACAGTCAGACCATCAGATTGAATACATTGATCTCATTATCTCGAATCACAGTGATAGTTCCTTGGGAAGTACTGAAATTTCGTATCTAGTGTTTGATAACGCAAAAACATTTGAGTTATCAGGTTCAGTCGTTGGTGACGGTTCTACCCGAGTATTTGACGGCAGCCTCAAAAACGTCGATTACCTCTCGGGGCAAGTCTTTCATAGTGGGGAGACCTTGGACGCCTCTTCAGATGCAAGGTGGAATGTCTTTGTCGTCCCAGAACCAAGCTCGCTTGCGTTGCTGAGTCTTGGCGGGCTTGCCCTGCTGCGTCGGCGATCGCGGGGTGTTTGATCTCTTTAGCTGTTTGAGTCTTGCACGGTTCGTCCCCCGCGTGTTACGCGGGGGCTACGCAACGCCTCGAAAACGCGATTCAGAACGGTGTAGCGGGTGACGCGCAGCGTCCCGTTTCGAGCCATCTTAAATGCTTTGCACGGGACGCTGC
>JAHQVV010000027.1 GCA_019634195.1 Phycisphaeraceae bacterium
CCTCCAGGGAGGGGAGTCCGGGAAACGCTACAAAGAAAGTAAAAACGCTCTAGCTAGACACGAGTGAAATGATCACGTCCCGGATCGCCTCGGGCTCAGACATGCGGCCTCCGCCCTGGGTTCGGCAGGCCTGCCAGCCTTCGTCAGGGCCGCTCTCGCTGAGGTTGGGCAACAACTCACGGAGCAGCGTCAGATTGCGCTGGCAGACGGGGCTGGCCCACATGTCCGCGTTCATGGCTGGGGCGAGCAGCAGCGGGGTGTCGGCGGGGAGGGCGCTGGCGGTGAGCGAGACGATATCGGGCGTCAGCCCGTGCGCTAGCTTGGCGATCATGTCGGCCGAGCACGGCGCGATAGCAAGCACATCGCACCAGCGTGCCAGGCCGACGTGTTGCGAATCGGGTCGGTCGTCGTGCTGCCAGATGCTGGTGAGCACGGGGTGCCCGGAGAGCGATTGCAGCGTCAGCGGGGTGATAAACCTCGTCGCAGCATCGGTCATGATGACGCGGACCTCGGCCCCGCGCTGGACGAGCCGGCTGACGAGGGTCGCGGTCTTGTAGCAGGCGATCCCGCCGGAGAGGGCGATGAGAATCTTCTTGCCGGCGAGTTGTTGGGCGTCTTCGGGCATCATCAAATGATAACCCCCACCTCGCGGCGGGGGCTAGTGATTTTGTCTTGTCTCTGGGGTTTTACTCCGCGTCGGCGTCCTCGGCCAATTCGAGAGTGATTTTGCCTTCGACGATCTCCTGGACCGCCACCTCGAAGTTGCTCCGGCCATCACGCTCTACGAGCGGGCGGGCGTCTTCCATGAGTTGACGGACGCGGTGCTGGACCAGTGCGGTGAACTTGAAGCGGCCGCCGAGTTCGTTGATCACGCGGTCGTCTTTGAGGGCTTCGATCATGGTGGGCTAAGCTCCGGGTCGGGTTCGGCAGGGGGCCAATCGAGCCCAATATTGTAGCCGGATCATGCCTGATTGGCAACAATTAGGGCCACCCGGCGATTACACTGCGGGCCAGCAACCCCCACGGAGAGCCCAGCCTTGGCCAAGCCCGGCCCAGTCAAAACGTGGACCCAGTACCTCGCGGCCCGCACCGCCGAAGCGGCTTTGACCTGCTTTGATGTGGATTGGAACCTTCGGACGGCGAGGCTGATCGGCTCGTTTGCCCACTGGAAGGACCAGCGCCGGGCCGAGCGCTCCCGGGCCAACATCCGCCGCAGCTTCCCCCAGTGGTCTGAGCAGCGGGTCAATGCTACCGCGAAGGCTTCGATGCAGCACCTCATCCGCTTCGTCATCGAGACGCTGCACACCCCTCGGCTGATCCACGAGAACACCTGGCCCGGCCGACTGGAAACCTCACAACTCGGCGAGGCGGTCGCGGCGCTCAATAGCGACCGGCCGGTCATCCTCGTCACCGGGCACATGGGCAACTTTGAGCTGCTCGGCTACGCCTTGGCAACGATGGGCTACCCCGTCGATGCGCTCGCCAGGCCGCTGGACAATCCGCTGGTCTACGACTGGCTGCTGGGGATCCGCGAGCGCAAGGGGATGCGTGTGATCACAAAGTGGGACGCGACCGACCAGATGGTCGGCGTGTTGCAACGCGGCGGGGCACTGGCCTTTATCGCCGACCAGAACGCAGGGGAGAAGCACATGTTCGTGCCGTTCATGGGTCGGCTAGCGAGCGCCTACAAATCCATTGCCCTACTTGCTCAGCGATACGAGGCGACGGTCGTGTGTGGCTACGCGCTGCGTAAGGGCGACCGTTTTGATTACGAGATCGGGACGACCGACGTGATCCACCCCGAAGACTGGGCGGACGCGCGAGACCCGCTGTACTACATCACGGCACGGTACGCCCGGGCGTTGGAGTTGGCCGTGCGACGCTGCCCGGAGCAGTATTGGTGGATGCACCGGCGGTGGAAGAGCCGCCCGAAGCACGAGCGGCTAGGCAAAGCGATGCCGCGGGTCCTGCGGCGGAACCTCGAAGAGCTGCCCTGGATGACCGAGGGCCTGATGCGGGAGGTCGAGAAGCCCGTTGAGACCGTGGGGTAGGTAATCCATCTGTGTGCTTGACCAGCACCCGCTCCAAAGCGACAATACGCAGCCACAAACCGCGACCTGCGGATGACCCCACCCACCAACCGGACCGAATGACCATGACCGAACAGGCCGAAGACCTGCGGCTCAAAGAAGCCAAGGTGCTCATCGTTGACGACGACCCCGAGATCCGCACCGCGATCGACCACGCCCTGCAGGCCGAGGGTGCCCTCACTCAGTTCTGTGGCGACGGGAATTCGGCGGTCCGCATCATCGAGAGTGATCCGCCGGACCTGGTGATCTTGGACATGATGCTGCCCAAGCGGTCCGGTTTCCTGGTGCTGGAAAAGATCAAGCAGTTTGAAAACTGCCCGCGTGTGGTCATGGTGACCGCCAATGAAGGTAAACGGCACCAGGTCTACGCCGAGGCGCTCGGGGTAGACGGCTACCTGCTTAAGCCGGTGCGTCTGGAGCGTCTGATCGCTTTGGCCGAGGATTTGGTCGGCTCGGAAGGTTGAGGGGCGCCTCCCCGTGCTGCGGGGCTGTATGCCCGGCGTCTATTGGGGCGTCTTTTTGAGTAGCAGGCGGTTTCGGTTCCGCCGCGGTTGCCCTATAATGCTCTGCACCGAAGATCGCTAGTAGCAAGGGTTTGCGAGCGATCTTGAGGCGGGGCCAAGCCCGGAGTGACGCATCATGACTTTCGCATACCCAACCCGCCTGATCCAGTCCGTGCTGTCGCTTGCTCTAGGCCTGTCGCTGGTCATGGCCGCTGCGTCAGCCGATGCTCAGAATCGCGAGAAGAAAGACCCCTATCTTTCCAAAGAAGACATCGCGTTGATCAAGGTTTATGAGGTCGACCTGGGGACTGACCCGCCACCTACCGTGAAGATCCCGCGGGATGAACTTCGGAAATTCCTCAAGGAATTTCAGTCAGATGACCGTGTCCCCCGCGGCAAGCAGGCTCAGGATCGCTGGCTCCGCTCGGACGGCCACAAGCAGTTGTCGCTTCTCTTTCAGCTCAAGGCCCGGGACTACTACAAGCACGTCCGGATCAGCAGCAAAATCGAATCGCTGCACACATTCAGAAATATCCACCGGCGGTATATCCTCGGCTATTTCCAGCCCGCGTTCGGTAGTGGCGCGATCGAATCGCTGTACCTCTTCCCACGTGGCCGTGACGCCGAGCGGATCGAGATGACCAACTACTACATCCTCACGCAGGCGACGGTCGACGGCAAGCCCATTATCGACCGAAACGCGCCCGAGGAATCCCTGCTCGTGCAGTGGGGCCTGCCCCGTGATGAAGCCAAGTTCCCCGCGCCCGAAATCGACGGCTGGGTGCCCAAGTTCAAAGGCACCAAGGACGAGCGTTTTATCGAGCATGTCGACTGGATCAAGTCGCTCGTGCCGGCCAACCAGGGCTCTACGCTAGGCGTCGAGTTCAAGATGCCCCAGCACAAAAAGCCTCAAAACTAGAAGATCAACAAGCTTGCTACCGGCCGAGGCGAACCACCCGCCAAAGCCAAAGGAATCCCATCGTGCGTAAACACCTGACCGCCAGCCTGTCCGCCTGCCTCGTCACCGCCAGCTTTGTTGGCTGTGGCGAACAATCACAAGAGAATCAAGTCTCCGAGCAGCTCGACATATTGCTGGACAAGATGAGCCGGCTGCAATACGCAGACGCCCCGAGTGATGGGAACAAGCTTGAGTACACGCTTGGTAAAGAAGTCAACGGCGTGAAGATCCCCGGCTCAACCCGGTTCGAAGCCGCCTACCTGGATCAGGCACTCACCCTGATCCCGCTCGCCGAAGAGATCGAGAAAGACGGCACGCCACTACAGAAAGAATCGGCCAACGCGATCATCGCGTCGATCCGTGCCGATGAGGCCGCGTTCCTCGTGGACCAGGCCGAGCGGGCATTCCAGTCCGGTGTCAACGATGTCATTGCGCTGCGCAGCAAAGTCGGGCTGCTCCGAGACATCCAGGCGTTGAACAACACCGTAGCGGGCGACCGGTCCGAGATCATCGCGACGTACCAAAACGGGCTCCAAGCCGGCGGCACGCAGGTCACCGGTATCAACCAACTGCAAGAAACCGCGTCCACCGTTGCCGGTCAGGCCGAGGAGGCGTCCCAAGACCTAGCTGAGTACAACGGCCAGATCGAAGACTTGCAAGGAAAAGTCGCCGAGTACGAGGCCTTGGAGCTTAAACTCATCGGCCAGGCCCGCAGTTCACAATCTACTGCAAAATTCGACAAGCTCGACCAAGCAACTGCGGCCGCAAAGGAAGCCGAGACGGCCCAAGCCCAGGCCCAGAAGTTCGAGATCGACGCATGGATCGCAGAGCGTGTCGCCAACCTCGCCGAGTTTAAGCGACAGCAATTGGCCGGCGACAAGCAGTCGAGCACCGATGCGTTGATGGGCAAGATCGACGGGTTCTTCGCAGAAGCATCCGAAGAAACCAACATCCCCGCATCCAGCGATACCTATGCGGGGCTGGCTCAGATCCTGGCGCAGGCAAAAACCGCTTCGGGTGACGATGTCCTCAAGGCCGCGGCATTCCTGCTGGGGATGAGCGAGTACGGCACCGCCGCCGCAGCAGACGCCGACCAACGCGGCCTGCTCGTCGCCGCGATGGACAAGCGCGTCAAAAGCTATCTCGGCATGATCGGTGCCCTGGAAATGAAGATCGCCCAGATCAAACTGGACCGGCAACGTGTCGCCGATAAGCTGGCCGAGATCGAAAGCGATCGCCAGGCCGTGCTTAAGGCGTTGACCAGTGCCTTCGCACAACGCGACACGACGCTACAGGCCACCGGTTTTGATCGCATGGCCTCGGCAATCGTCAGCCTCAAGAAGGCCGAGCAAGCGGTCAAAGCCTCTGGCGACGCGACGGATATGGAGCTCATGAGCGTGTACATGCTCCACGCCCGAGCACTACATCAACAGCGCGTCTCCGCACAGCTCTACCTCACGACGCTCTCGTCGATCGCCACTGCCGGCCCGGAACTGCTCGGCGAGGCCCTGAACGGCTCAATCACCGCGCGTGCCCAGGACATGCAGGCTCTTCTCGATCAGGTCAGCGCCTCGATCGACGACCTGCAAGCTGCGGCGAGTATTCCGGCGACAACCCTGCTGAACCTGGATGGAGAATCCACCCGTGGCCAGATCGCCGCACGGCAGATGGAAATCTACGACTCATTGATGGCCAGCCTCGGAGAAGGCGCCACCACCCCGGAGATTGAAGAAGAAGAGACCGAGACCCCGTAACGTTAACGCCTGAAATCAAGCGTAACGAAAACAGCCCCATCACCCCATGGGGTTGTTTTGTAGATTGAGGTTGGCCGGCCAGCCGCAGCGAATCACGCTCGACGCGTGCTGATGCATCAGTCCTTTATCTGCAACTCAGCCAAAGCGGTCGCCGTGTCCTGCGTGAAGGGGAAGACCTTGTCCAAGCCTGTCATCAGGAACACAGACCAGACGGCATTGCTCGGGCTCGTCATCCGCAGCGAAACATCGTGGTCGGCCGCGGCCTTGCGCAGCTTCAGCAATTGCGAAAGATTAGAGCTATTGATCGAAGTCACATCGCTAAGGTCGATCACCAGCGACGGCGGCGCATCGTCCCGACCAAGACGCTGAAGCAGCGGGTGGATGTCGTCAGAGAATCCCGGCTCGTTCTGTAGGCGGACAATCCAGATGTCTTCGGACCAGCGTTCGGTCGGCATGACAAACTCCTTGTGCTCGGTCAGCCCTGATCTTCGGCGGTTTGGTCCGCCGACTCGTCGTCGTCACCATCACTATCGGCGATACGTGCGACGGCGACAAGAGTATCTCCGCCCTTGAGGTTCACAACGCGGACCCCCTGCGTGTTGCGGCCGGTCTGACGGACCGTGTCCGCCGAGATCCGGACGATCATGCCGCCGTGCGTGATGCACATCAGGTCGTCACCCGGGGCCAGGAGCTTGATCATAACGACCTTGCCCTTGGTGGTCTTCATATCGCGTCGGCCTTTGCCGCCACGGGACTGTGTTCGGACGCTGCCGTCCTCCGAATGCACCAGGTACTCGCCGACAGGCGTGCGTTTGCCGTACCCCCCCTCGGTGACGGTGAGCAGGTTGCGCTGCTGTTCGTCGGCGGGCAGACGGACCATACCCACGACCGTATCGCCCTTGGCCAGGTCGATCCCCTTGACGCCCGAGGCGTTTCGGCCCATGACGCGTGCGTCGTTTTCCTCGAAGCGGATGGCCATGCCCGAGGCGGTGCCCAGGAGGATATGGTCCTCGCCAGCCGTGAAGGTCACACCGACAAGCGAGTCGCCGTCACGCAGGTTCAGCGCGATGATGCCGCTGCTGTTGACGTTGCGGTAGTCCTTGAGTGCGGTCCGCTTGACCAGGCCGTTCGCGGTCGAGAAGAGCAAGAAATCCTCGCTCTTCTCGAAGTCTGCGATCGGCATGAAGGAGCAGATCCGCTCACCCGCCTTGAGGTTGATCAGGTTGATGATCGCCCGGCCCTTACTCGTCCGCGAGGCCTCGGGGATCTCGAAGACCTTGATCTTGAAAACCCGGCCCGTGTCCGTAAAGCACAACAGGTCGTCGTGCGTCGAAGCAACGAACAGGTGCTCGATGAAGTCGTCGTCGTTGGACTTCGCGCCGATGATGCCCTTGCCGCCACGCCCCTGCACCTTGTACTGCTCGACCGGCAGCCGCTTGACGTAGCCCGAGTGGCTGATCGTTACGACCACCTGCTCGACGGGCGTCAGGTCCGCAATGTTCAGCTCGCCGACCTCGCCCGCGACAATCTCGGTCCGGCGGTCGTCGGCGTACTTGGCCTTGAGTTCGGTCAGGTCATCTTTCACCAGCTGCAGTACGCGCTCGTCACTGCTGAGGATCGCCTCGTACTCCTCGATTTGGCCGAGCAGCTTGGCGTAGTTCGCCACGAGCGTCTCGATCTCCAGGCCGACGAGTTGAATAAGCTGCAGGCGCCCGATCGCCTCGGCCTGTGTACGCGACAGGTGGATGTCGCTCTCAGCCGACTGCGCCAAAAATCGTTCCGGGATATGCGGTGCCTGGGGGTGATCGGCCTGGATACGGAAGCCACGCCGCATCAGCCGTTCAATCGCCTCGTCACGCGTCCGGCTCGACCGGATCAGCTTGATCACCTCGTCGATGTCGCAGACCGCGTAGATCAGGCCTTCGATCCGGTGGGCTTCTTGCTGCGCCTGGTGCAGGCGGTAGGCGGTGCGACGCCGGATGACGTCAACACGGTGCTCGATGTAAAGATCGATCAGCTCCTTAAGCGACAGCGTCCTGGGCTGGCCCTTAACCAATGCGATGTTGATCATCGAGAACGTCGACTGCAGCGGCGTCAGCTGGTAGAGCTGGTTCTCGATCACGTCCGGATCGGCACCTCGCTTGAGTTCGATCACCAGGCGCATCCCCCCGCGGTTGCTGGACTCGTCCACAACCGAGCTGATCTCCGTCAGCTTGTCGTTCTTCCGCTGCTGCTTGATCTTCTCGATCACCGAGTCGTTCTTGGAGACCTGGTAGGGCAGCTGCTTCACGACAAGCAGGTCCCGCCCGCCACGAGTCTCTTGCTCGATGCGGGCCCGAACGGTGACCCGGCCTCGGCCGGTGGCGTAGGCCTGGACGATACCCGCCCGGCCGCAGATGATCCCGCCCGTCGGGAAGTCGGGCCCGGGGATAATGTCCATCAGCTCACGCAGCTCGATCCCGGGGTTATCGATCGTCGCGGCGATCGCATCACAGACCTCGCCCAGCGCGTGCGGCGCCATCGACGAGGCCATGCCGACGGCGATGCCCGTCGAGCCATTGACGAGCAGGTTGGGCAGCTTACCCGGCAGGTACTTCGGCTCGTCCACCGTCTCGTCGAAGTTAGCCTGCCAGTCGACGGTGTCGAGCTTGAGGTCCTCGAGCAGTTCCATCGCGTGGCGGTGCAGGCGGGCCTCGGTGTAACGCATCGCGGCGGGGGGGTCCGGGTCGATGGAGCCGAAGTTGCCCTGCTTGTCGATCAGCAGGCACCGGGTCTTCCACTCCTGGGCCAGGTTGACGAGCGTAGGGTAGATCGCCCCGTCGCCGTGCGGGTGGTACTTCTTCATCGTCTCGCCGACGATGCCCGCACATTTGGAGTGCTTGCGGCCCGGCGAGAGGTTCAGGTCGTTCATCGCGACAAGGATGCGGCGCTGCGAAGGCTTGAGCCCGTCGCGAACATCCGGCAGCGCACGATCAACAATCGTGCTCATCGCGTACGTCAGATAGCTGTCCGCCAGCTCGCGCTCGATGGCCAAATCGACCACCTGGCCCACCGGCTGGAACGGCCCAGAGGTGCCCTGTTCGCCGGGGCTTTCATTCTCATTTTCGCCACCCTGATCGGGCGGATTCGGTTCGTCTGCCATAGGCAAAATTGTACCCGAATTCGCCCGCCCCCGCTGGCCTTCAAGGCGTCCCAGAAGCGGCAAATTACCCTTATTTTTCTAGGCAAAACAGTCCGTCACGACCACCTCTTCCAAGGCCAGTTGGCCGGGCTTTGTGTAGGGGTCCGAAACCCGCTTGCCGACCACGACAACGAAGCCGATCACGTGGTCATCGGGCAGGTTGATCAGTTCAGCGACCTTGTCCTGGTCGAAGCCGATCATCGGGCAAGAGTCGTAGCCCATCGCCTTGGCGGTGAGCATGATCGTCTGGCCCGCGATGCCGACGGAGCGCATCGCCTCGTCGCGGATAAGCCGGTCTTTACCTTCGTAGAAAGGCACCATCATGCCCGCCAACCGTTCGCCGATCTCTTTGGGGGCATTGACCCAGTACTTCGATGGGTTGTCGCCGTAGGCTTTGAGGTCGGCGCAGAGGACGATCAGCAGCGAGGATTCCGTGATGTGGGCCTGATCCCAGGCCGCCTCACGGACCCGCTGACGCAGGGCCTTGTCCTTAACAAGCACGAACCGCCAGTTCTGCATGTTGAACGAGGTCGGCGACTGGATCGCGGCCTCCAGCAGGGTGGTTTCTTCCTCGGGCGTCAGCTCGTGATCGGGGTCGTAGTGCTTGACAGCACGGCGTTCGTAGATGGCTTGCAGTGTATCCATGGCGGCTCGGCTCGGTCCATTGTGGTGCGAAAGGCAAAGTATAGGCATCGCACACCGGCTTGGTGCGGCCGCCGGGCCGTGCCTGGGCGGACAAATTCATAGCGTAACCTCCGCCCATGTGTGGCCCGGCGGCGGCCAACTCTTTGTATCATTTGCCCCCTATGGAAGCAGGCATCGTCGGACTACCTAACGTCGGGAAATCAACGCTCTTCAACGCCCTGACCGAGTCGCAGGGCGCCGAGGCGGCCAACTACCCGTTCTGCACGATCGAGCCCAATGTTGGCGTTGTCGCGGTCCCCGACCCCCGGCTCGATAAGATCACCCAATACATCCCGCCGCAGAAGGTCATCCCCGCGGCGCTACGCCTTGTTGACATCGCTGGGATCGTCAAAGGCGCCTCCGAGGGCGAGGGCCTGGGCAACAAGTTCCTCAGCCACATCCGCAACGTCGACGCGATCATGCACGTCGTCCGCTGCTTCGAGAACGACGACATCACCCACGTCGATGGCTCGACCGACCCCTTGCGCGATATCGATGTCATCGATACCGAACTGATGCTCAGCGATCTGCAGACCATCGAGACCGCGCTGCCCAAGGCCGTCCGTGCCGCGAAGTCCGGCGACAAGGAAGCCAAGCAACGCGTCGAACTGCTGACCCAGTCCAAAGCCCTGCTCGACGAGGGTAAGCCGCTGCGCCAACTCGAACTGGACCCCGAAGACGCCAAGGCCCTCAAAGGCTTCGGCTTCATCACCGCCAAGAAGGTCCTCTACGTCGCCAACGTCGATGAAGACGACGTCATAGGCGAGGGCGAGTTGGTTGCGGAGGTCCGCAAGCGTGCCGAGGCCGAAGGCGGGGCGGTCGTGCCAGTGTGCGCCAAACTCGAAAGCGAGCTTGCTGAACTCGATGGCGACGACCGTGCCGAGATGCTCGAAGCCGTCGGCTTGGAAGAACCCGCACTCGCCACCCTCGCTCGGGCGGCGTACGCCTTGCTCGGTCTGCAGAGCTTCTTCACCGCTGGCGAACAAGAAG
>JAHQVV010000028.1 GCA_019634195.1 Phycisphaeraceae bacterium
GCCTACGTCCGGGTGCACGGCATCTTTCGCAAGGGCGAGATCGATTTTTCAGGCTTTACCTCCGATCATGTGCAGGTGCAAGAGCCCGCCGAGAAGGCGCTTGTGCTCAAGCTGATGCAGTTCGGCTCAACAGTGGACTCGGTCGCGGACTCGCTCGAGCCGCACCGGATGTGCAACTACCTCTACGAGTTGGCCTCGGCGTTCCACAAGTTCTTTGAGTCCTGCCCGGTGTTGCGCAGCGATGTGGCTGAGGATGTGCGGCAGGGCAGGCTGGCGCTGTGCAAGCTGGTGGCGCTGACGCTGAAGCAGGGTCTTGACCTCTTGGGCATCGGCGTGGTCGAGCGGATGTAAGCCGTGTCTTTTAGCTTCTAATTACGTTTGTTAGTTCCGGCTTGCCCGTGATCAATTTGGACGATACCAGTCGCAGTTCGCTGTAATCAGTTTTTCGCCAGGAGCAGGCGTCATGATACGGTTCGTTGTTGTTGTGCTTTTGTTGGGTGCGATGCTGATACCGACGGAGGCGGCGGCTGCGATGGAGTCTGCCTGGGAAAGATTTGTAATCCCCGACGCCCCGTACCACTTCAGCACTGTCTGGAGTTCCTGGGCACACGACGGCGGGGTCTACATCGGCGGCGGGATCGACAACTTCTTCGGCGGCAGCGCGATAACGGCGGGGCACATTGCGAGTTACGACCGGATGGGCAACCTGCAGTGGTCGACGGTGCTGAGCGACACCCCCGCCGGCTCCGGGAGCACTGTTATCCATGAACTCCAGGCCCACCCCTCGGGGGACCAGTTCGCGGTCGGCTATACCAACCGTCTCTTGTCTGAGGCGGTCGCTGAGCGGCAGGAGTTGGTGGTTCTACGGATTGATGACCAGGGCTCGGTGGTTTGGGGCAAGCAGTTGCCAAACGCTCAACCCGTATTTGGAAGCTCGATCCAGTTCACGACCCAAGGCCTGATCGTGGGCGGGTCGACCCAGTCCTATCGCCCAGGCACGTTCGGCGATGTCCTGGACCAGTCGGACCTGCAGCTGACCGCGATGGACCTGAGCGGCAACGTCCTCTGGCAGCAGACGTATCCGACCGCCCACAACGAGATTGTCTACGAACTTGCGTTGGATTCCCATGGCAATATCTACGCGGCGGGCGCGAGGTCGGAGGATGTTCAGGGCGTCGCCGACATCTGGCAAGACGTCTTTGTCCGCAAGTTTTCACCCTCGGGCGAGCCGCTTTGGACAAAGACCCTGGATTCCGGGGCTAGCGAGAACGCGCCCGCGATGCTCATCGATTCGAGGGATCGAATCTTTGTCGCCGGTTACACCGACGGCCCGCTAGACGGCGTGAGCGAAGCCGAGGGATCGACGCCGTTCCTGATCCGACTGGACACTGAGGGTCAGACCCAGTTCATCCGGCAGTATGAGGGCAGTGATCCCGCCGGAGCCGTCGCGATCGCGCAGTCGGACAACGGCGATCTGCTGCTCGCGGGTTCTGTTTCTGTCGGCGAGTACACGGCCGGCCTGACAGAGAACTACACAGACACGCTCATCCTGCGGATCGCGCCTGACGGGTCTCTGATCGAGTCGAAGCAACTCGACACGAGCCACTACGAGCGGTTCTTCACCGTGTCGGTCTACGGCGACGATGTGTACGTCGGCGGGTTCAGCCAGGCCGTTGTCGATATCCACGGCGAGTCTTATCCTCGGTCCGTGGGTTATGTCTCTCGCCTGGTGGTGCCCGAGCCGGGCTCGATCGCGCTGCTCGGCACGGCCTTTGTCTTGATTGGGCTTCGCCGGCGGCGTGGGTAAAACCGTGCCGCATCCACGATGCGTTTAGAATCTGGCGATGAAGCTCGATGTCGCGTTGAAAGAGTGGGCGATTGTTTGTGACTTTCTGGCGCAGGGCCGGTGTGCGCTGCTCTTACGGAAGGGCGGGATCCATGAAGCGGGTGGGCCGGGACGGTTTGTGCTAAATCATGACCGGTTTCTGATGTTCCCGGCTTGGGAGCACGAGCGGCTGGACTGGATCAAGCCCGAGTGGTTGCCCCCGGGAATTGATTTGGCGGTTGATGAGCCGGAGAAGAGCGAGCCTACGCAGATCACGTTCAACTGCTACGCGGAAGCGGCGCGGATCTGGCAGGTGCCTTCGCGGGAGGCGTTTGATCAGTTGGATGACCTGCATCCTTGGGCTCGGCCTCAGATCGATATGCGGTTCAACTACAAGCCGGAGCGGCCGCTGTATCTGTTGGCGTTGCGTGCTTATCGGATGTCACCGGCGGTGGTGGTGCCGAACCTTGATGTGTTCGCGGGGTGTGTGAGCTGGGTTCCGTTGGGGGATAGCGGTGCGTTGGATGCATCAGCATCAAGCCCCGCGATGGCTGAGGATGAATTTCATTCGGTGCTCAGCCGGGTTGAGCGCGCCTTCGCGTCTTGAACTTTTTCCGTGGGATTCTTAATGCTCGCCTACATCTCGTTGGTCACAGGATAGCGCTGTCCGATAACGGGCGCCGTCCCATCGGGTCAAGCCCTTGGGTGCCTGATCCCCGATAACGCGTGAGTACGGCGGCTGTTGTGCCGCTGTGATGACCGTCTGGGAAAGGTGCTAGGTATGGCGAGCAAGACAACAACCGGATTCACGTTGCTCGTGCTGATCGCGGTGGCGCTGGGCGGTTGCAAGCAGTACTACAACGGTGCATTCGGCCTGGGGGGCGAAGGCTACAACGAAGTGACCTCGTACCATGAGAAACGCGAACAGCGCCTCATCGATCAGGACCGGCAGCAGGCCAGGCTTCGTGCAGAGACGGATGGTACCTCTACTACCGAGCCGCGCAGCAGCCCGGGACGGCAGCCTGCCAATACCACCGAACCGGTGATCTACCCGGAGATGTCCGACGAGCCCGAGGTGCCGACCGATGTGCTGCAGGGCGCGTTTGATCGGCCCAGGCCTCAGCCTTACGTCTCGACGAACCCTCAGGACCCGACGCACCACAACGCGTCGAACCCGATTGATATCTTCGGCGACATGGCGGGGCGGGCGAGCCGGACCAGCCCGTTGGACTCGACGGGGCAGCTCCGTCGGATCAGCCTGACCGATGAGGGCGCGGACTTTGATGTGACGATCGATAAGGCGGGTGAGCAGCTCTTGTACAGCTCGACGCGCCACCGCAAGACGTCCGACATCTACCGCCAGCGGATCGATGGCTCGGCCATCACCCAGCTGACCGACGACGAGCACAACGATGTGATGCCCTCGCTGAGCCCGGACGGCAAGACGATTGCGTTCGCCTCGGACCGCAGCGGCAACTGGGACCTGTACCTGATGGACGCCGACGGCGGACCGGCGGTGCAGCTGACCAATGATCGCACGCACGATATCCACCCCAGTTTCTCGCCGGACGGCAAGCACCTGGTCTACAGCTCGCTGAGCGACCGCACTGGGCAGTGGCAGATGGTGGTGGTTGATGTGGCCAACCCGACCACCAAACGGTACATCGGTCACGGGCTCTTCCCGCAGTGGTCGCCCAAGGGTAAAACGATCCTGTACCAGCGGGCCCGTGAACGCGGGACGCGCTGGTTTAGCGTGTGGACGATCGAGTTGGATGACCGCGGCGAGGCGGGCAGCCCGACGGAGATTGTCTGGTCCAGCGACTTCGCGTGTATTACGCCTTCGTGGTCGCCGGACGGTAAGGCCGTGGTTTTTTGCACAGTTACGAATCCTGAGGCCGATACGCAAGGGGACAGGCCCGCGCAATCGGATGTTTGGATTGCCAAAGCCAACGGCAGCGGGCGCACGAAGATGACCCGCGGCCGGTTTGCGAATCTTCAGCCGGTTTGGTCCGGCGACAACGCGATTTACTTCGTCTCCAACCGTGGGACCAACGGCGTTGAGAACATCTGGGCACTGGACCCCGACGACGCGATCAAGGTTGCCTTTGGTGTGCAGACGGATGAAACACAAACGGCCGACGTGCCGACAGACAGCGACTGATCAAGAGGATCGGTTGCATAGACAACAACGCGTCGGCGGAGGCCTGACGTGAATAACCCCTGGCATGATGCCATGACAAGTGAACAGGTTCGATTGATCATGATGCGTGTGATGCTGCTTGCAGTGATCACGGGCTCGCTGATCGGCTGCGAGACGCCGAGGGTTGAGCAACGCATCGAGGCGCCGTACGTGGAGCGTCAGGTCTGGGCCATCGCGCCGCTTCGGAATGAATCGGGAAGCCGATACGCCGACGCCCTGCAGATGGCCGACCAGCTCACGCGGGCGTTTGAGCAGGTGGTGGGCATCGATGCCTTGCCGCTCAACCGTGTGCTCGAGGCGATGGATGCGCTGCGGATGACGAGGATTGAGTCGCGCGAAGACGCGATCCGCCTGCGTGAAGCGTTAGGTGTCGATGCCCTGGTTGTTGGGAATATCACGCACTACGACGCGTACGACCCGCCGAAGATTGGCTTGGCACTGGACCTATATGCCTGGCCGACGGAGGCAGGCGGCAGCGGGCTGGATATCCGGGGCCTGTCCTGGGCGCCGACGTCCGATAAGGCAGGGATCCGCCGCCGCACGCTCTACCGGCCTGACCAGCCGGTGACGACGGTGTCGGGGTACTTCGACGCCTCGGGGACTGGCACCAAACAACTCATAGACGAATACGCCTACGGGCGGGGCTCAACGCCAAACAAACTGCACGAGCGGCGGCTTTACACGATCAACATGAACCTGTTCCAGGAATTCGCGGGCCACGAGATGGGCTCGCAACTGATATGGGCCGAGTGGAAACGCTTGGCTAGAGGGACACGGGTGGGTGGGCGTCATGCCGCTACCGATGAAAATCAAAGCCCCTGACCGGCGCACGTGTGCGTCGGCGAGAGGCCGGAGCACGACGATGTCGGATAAGACCAAATCAAAAAAAGCGCAGGCCACGGCAGACTCCGCCGCGCAGTTTGAACAGCTCAGCGAGCACGAGTTTGCGCTGGTCAAGAACGGCAAGCGGTACGTCTTCGACTGTGCGCCCGGCCACGAGGCGCAGACCCTGAACGAAATCGCAGAGATGGTGACACGCAACGACTCGGACCTGACCTGGTTCGACGCCGCGGTGTTATCCCATCAGCTCGGCGAACGGATGAGCAAAAGATTGAACGACCTGGGGGCCCCAAGGCTCTCGGCTTGATTTAGAGAACTGGTATTGATCACACGCCTCGTGGACGGGGCGTCAAACCGCACGGATGCAGATGAGCAAGGAACGGCAAACCATGTCTGAAACGAAAACTGAGCAGCAACCCGAGCTCATCAACCAGTTCGTGGACTACCTACGAAACGAACGGCACTTCAGCCCCTACACCGCCCGCTGCTACGGCGCGGACCTGCGGCAGTACGTCGAGTACCTCGAGTCACCCAACGCGGCCCAGTCCGCCATGGCGAGCGCGGCTAACGAGCTCGACCCTGCTGGCGCAAACGACCCGCTTACGATTGGTGACAAGCTCAAGCAGGCCGACCCTATGGTCGTCCGCGGCTTCTTGAGCCACCTCGATCAGTTCGGCTATTCGCCCGCCACGACCGCGCGGAAGATCGCGACCCTCCGCTCGTTCTACAAATGGATGAACAAGCGGGCCATCATCGAGTCCAACCCGATGCTGCTGATCCGCACGCCCAAGCAGACCAAGCGCCTGCCCAAGGCCATCACCGTCGAGCAGGTCGAGCAACTCCTCTCCGCCCCGGACAACCGGGAGACCCTTGGTGCCCGCGACCGCGCGATCCTCGAGACGCTGTACTCCACCGGCGTCCGCGTCAGCGAGCTGGTGGACCTGAACCGCAACGACCTGGACCACCCCGGCCAGACCATGCACGTCCGCGGCAAGGGCAAAAAAGAACGCATCGTCCCGCTGGGCAGCCACGCCATGGCCGCGATACGCCACTACCTGACCCTCCTCGAGCCCGATGCCCGCTTCACCGAGCTGCGTCAGGAGTCGCTGACCAACGCGGCGGTCCCGCTGTTCGTCAACAAGAACGGCGGCCGGCTCAGCTCCCGCTCGGTCCGTCGCAAGCTAGACAAGTACCTCAAGGAAGCCGGTCTGGACCCGCAGATCAGCCCGCACACCCTGCGGCACTCCTTCGCGACCCACCTCCTGGACAACGGCGCAGACCTGCGCAGCGTCCAGGAATTGCTCGGCCACCAGTCGCTCAGCACGACGCAGATCTACACACACCTGTCGTCCATGCGGTTGCGAACCGCGTACGACGACGCGCACCCGCGTGCGGTGTGAGGCCCGCGAATCACGAATACTAATTAGGCATCAGTGTAAAGGACCCCTGCTTCACCGCTGGGGTTCTTTCATATGGCATCATTAAGTTTGATGAAATTACACTATAATGGGATACCTGAAGGTGTTCCCACTTAGATGTTCCCTGCGAGTTGGTATTTTCTGCTTTCTTTGAGAAATACAGGAAAAACATAACATACCTGCCTTATGCTCGGGCATAATCCTATGCAAAGACTTACCCCTGATTATTTCGTGGAGAAGAATATGATTCGTCTTGAAGGATTACTGGCTGCAGGCTTGGCTACGACGCTTTTCGCGGGCAACGCGTCTTCGAGTGTGGTGATTGCTCAGTACACCTTCGCGGGTAGTTCGCCATCATCAACCGATACGGACTTGTTGACGGATGCACTGGATGTCCAGATTGGCGCTTTCCCAGGTGATACGGATGTTGACCCCGGGCCGGGCTTTCAAGAGACCGGTGCCTTTGCTCGAACGGAAGACACCGCGGACCCCGGAACGCTAGGGGGTACCATCGTCCCCCTGCAAACCGCGATTGACGATGGCGATTTTTTCTCGTTCACGATTGAGCATACCGGTACTGATTTCAGCATCAGCCAGATCACCTTTGATTACATCGTGACCGCAAGCGGCACAACAACGCAATTTGGGGCGCACCTGTTCTCCGACGTTACAGGAGACACGGACGCCGCGGATGAGTTGGTCTCAACGACCCCGGGTGCGATCCCCGTCACGACTTCCAGCAACGGGGTCACGACATCGCTGACCTTTTTGCTTTCAGGGGAAACTGACCTGCAGAACCGGACAGACGATGTCACGTTCAGCATCTTCCTGCGTGACAACCAAAGCAATAATGGCCAGATCCACAGCCTGGACAACATTGTTGTTACGGGTGATGTCCCCGAGCCCGGCTCCCTAGCATTGCTCGGCCTAGGTGGGGCTTGCCTCATCCGGCGTCGCCGGCGCGGCTGAGCCGCTCCATGCATGTATCTACGAAAAACCCTCGCTTCGGCGAGGGTTTTTCGTAAGCGGGTGAAGAGGTTCGAACTCTCGATATTCATGTTGGCAACATGAGGACTGGCCGAATAAGGCCCTGCGATAGTGGTGGGGCGTTTTGATTCTACGCCCTATGCTCGAAGAGACTCAGTTGCGCTATACAATTAAACCAGAGTCGGTGCTCGACTTATTTGTATACCGCGTGGGATCAAAACGAAGGGGCCGTTGTCTCGCAATCGGATCTACTGCCTAGTGCATTGTGGATGCGATAACTCAATCCAGTGATGTGTTTATTTGTCGATTGGCACGCGGTCATCCATCAGCCGTGAAGTCGCGGTGTACTGCCGCGGTAGCGAAGCGCCTGGGATA
>JAHQVV010000029.1 GCA_019634195.1 Phycisphaeraceae bacterium
AGCGCCTCTTCGTTGGACTTAAGGTCGGGTGCGAAACCGCCCTCGTCGCCGACGGCGGTGGAGAGGTTCTTGTCGTGGAGGACGCCCTTGAGCGCGTGGTAGATCTCGACGCCGGCGCGGAGTGCCTCGCTAAAGTCGTCAAAGCCCCAGGGCTGGATCATGAATTCCTGGAAATCGACGGTGTTGTCCGCGTGCTTGCCGCCGTTGAGGATATTGAGCATCGGGACGGGCAGGACCTTGGCGCCCGAGCCCCCGAGGTAGCGGTACAGGGGCAGGCCGGCCGACTCGGCTGCGGCGTGCGCGACAGCCATGGAGACGCCGAGCATGGCGTTCGCGCCGAGGTTGGACTTGTTCTCCGTGCCATCAATCTCAAGCATAATCGCGTCGATGGCTTCCTGATCGCGGGCGTCTTCGCCGATCAGTTCGCCGGCGATCGGGCCGTTGACGTTCTCGACGGCCTTGGTGACGGCCTTGCCCAAGTACTGGCTCTTGTCGCCGTCGCGGAGCTCCACCGCCTCGTTCTCGCCGGTGGACGCGCCCGAAGGGACAGCCGCCCGGCCGACGGTGCCGTCGATCAGGCCGACCTCGCACTCAACGGTGGGGTTGCCGCGGGAGTCGAGGACCTGCCGTCCGTGGATGTAATCGATTGCAAAGCTCATAGGTAAGGCTCGTCCTGGTGTTGTGGGTCGGGGTGAGAAAGGTCATAATTTTAGCACGTCCAACAAAGCAGTGCCTGTTGCCTAACCGATTGCCAACCCACCCGAGAGCACCATGAAACACCACCCCATCACGCGCCTCGCCTCAGTCGCCGCCCTCACGCTGGCCGCCGGCGCAGCGGCCCATCCCGCCGAGGAGCATGACGAAGAGCCCACCCCGATCACCGCCGAGGCGACCGCGCAGGTCAAGCCCGAAACACTCGGGCACAACAACCTGCTCTACCAAATCGATCGCGGCTGGGGCCTGGTCGGCGACGCTAAGGCGCACGTCTCCAACGCGCACGCGATGATCGAGGACAGCGAGGGGCAGATCTACCTCGTGACCGACCACGCGGACAACGCCTTTCTCGTCTACGAAAAAGACGGCACCTTCGTCCGCTCGTTCGGCACCCTGCAGGGCGGGCACGGTATCGACGTCATCACGATCGGCGGCACCGAGTACCTGATCCACGTCGACGCGGGGTGGCAGGCCAAGAAGGGCGACGGCTGGGCCAACGGCTGGAACAACGTCAACGGCGCGGTCTCAATCGTGGACAAGCAAGGCAAGGTGCTGCGCACGCTGCCCTCGCCGATCGAGACCGGTCACTATAAAGAAGGCGAGAAGTACAAGCCCTGCGATGTCGCGGTGACCTTGAACGGCGATATCCTCGTCGCCGATGGCTACGCAACAGATCGTGTCGTGCACTACAAGGCAGATGGCACGATCGTCCGCGTCTGGGGAGGTCGCAAGAGCGGCCAGGCCGACAACCTCAGCAATGCCCACGGCATCTCCATCGACAACAGCGACCCGGACAACCCCGTCGTCTGGGTCAGCTCACGCAACGAAAACTCGCTTAAGCTTTTTACCTTGGAAGGCGAGTACATCGAGTCGCTCACCTTCCCGGGTGCCTATGTCGGCCAAGCCTGCTTCCAAGGCGACAAGATCTATATCGGCGTGTGCTGGTCCAAGCAAGACGGCACCGGCAAGCGGCTGAACAACTCCGGCTTCGTGTTGGTTCTCGACCGCAAGACACGCAAAGTCATCTCCGCGCCCGGCGGCACCGAGCCGGTGTACGTCGATGGCGAGCTGCGGCCGATGCATCAGGCCCAGCCGATCTTCAAGCACGTCCACGACCTGTACGTCGACAAGGCCGGCAGCATCTACGTCGGCGAGTGGAACGCGGGCCTGCGCTACCCGTACAAACTCGAGCGGGTTGCGCAGTGACCCGAGGCGGAGGAGACGGCCGGTCCAAGTCTATGAAAAAAGCACGACCAAACAGACCGTGCTCATGAGGGCGATCAAAATATCGGGGTCCGGCTCAGAAATTCGAGCGGACGTTGACGCTGCGGCCGGCACGGCGTTTGCGGTTGATCATCTTCCGGCCGGCGGACGACTTCATGCGGGCGCGGAAGCCGAACTTGCGGCGGCGCTTGACCAGGGAACGACGCTTGGGGTAGTGGGTGGACATCGGTTGATCTCTGCTTGCTGGGGGTCGGTTTCAGTTCGCACGGGACGCTTCGCGTCACCTGCTACACATGGATGTTATCACTTCACATCCACGATCATCTGCCGGTAGGCGGTGTTCCCCTTGGCGTCGATGACACGGACCGCGATCACGTGCCCGCCGGGGGAAAGGTCGGAGATTGTAACCCCCCAGGCCTCGCTTGTCGAGTCATAGATCAGGTCATCGGGCAGGGAGGCCTGGTACAGCTTGGCCCCGTCGATCGAGTAGGAAACCGACTGGATCGGGGAGAATTCGTCCTCGGCCGTGGCGGTGAGCTTAACCCGACCGCCACCCAGGATTTCGGCCTTGAGGCCGTCCAGAGTCGGGTCGGTGTTGTCGATGAGGATGGGCTCGGAGACCCGTCCTCCGGTCTTCGCGGAGGTGGGGGGGTTGTCTAGCTTGTCGTGGGCGGTGACGCGGAGGGTGTACCAGCCGTCGGGCACGTGCTGGGTCTGCCAGTCGTACTTCACGGCGGTCAGGTCCTCGGCCAGGGGCAGGTAGCGGTCGGCCTTGCCGGGCTTGTACTCGAGGCTGTAGACCAGGCGGTCCTTGTTGGCATCAGTGGCCTGCCACTGGACCTGGAGCTTGGGGTCCGGGTCGGTGCCGGGCGCGGGCTTGTTGGCGGGCTTGACGATCAGCTTGGCGACCTTCGGCGGCGTGTTGGGTGCGACGTAAGCCAGGTCGGCCTGATCGACGACAGGGGTCGCCTCCCCGTCGCCCTTGAGCGTCAGGCGGTACTGCAGGTACCTGGCCGGCGGCACATCGATCTTGATCTCGCGCGGCTGCAGCGGGTTGGCGCGCTGGTCGTGGATGACCGTGACGGGCTTGGACCACTTGGACCACGCCGCCTGCTCGGGGTCGCCGACGTTGCCGCTGCGTATCTCGATGGCAACGGTGGTCTTGGCGGGGATGTCGGCGGTGAGCTTGAACGTGCCGAAGATCGACACCTGGCCCGCGTCGAGGACTTTGCTCATGTAGCCGCCCTCGTCGGCGACGGCCAGTTCCATCCGCATCAACGCACCGGGGTTGGCCGCGCCAAGCAGCAGGCCCTTGTCCGTCTGCGTCACACAGGTGACCTGGTTCGAGTCGAGGTCGGCCAGCACGGTCGTCTCGCCGAGCTTGGGATCAACAGAGAAGACCTGCCCCTCGTTGCCGGTTGCGACGATGAGCTTGCCGTCGTGCGGGACGATGGAGAGGATCATCGCCGATTCGCGGAAGACCTCGGCGACGAAGCCGTCGGGCGCGATGCGGTAGATCGCGTTGCCCTTCTTGTTGCTCGGCGGAGCGGCGGGCTTGGCGCGTGACGGGCGGTCGGGCCGGGTGCCCGGGTTGTCAGTGGCCGGGGCCTTGTCGGCGCTGGCGTCGAACTGGCCCGACTCGCGCGCGGCTTCGAGGCGCTCTTTCAACGCCTCACGCAGCTCGTCGTACTGCTCCTTGGTCGGCGTAGGCTTGCCGGCGGCCTCGTCGTTTGCTTCATTGCGTTCGCCTTCTTCGGCATCCCCAGGCTGCTCGACAGCATCTTCGGCATCGGGCGCATCGGCCGCTTCAGCGGGCACCTTCGGTTGAGCCAGCGGCTGCGGCTCGGGCTTGTCCAAGTCGATCGGCTCAACATCGGGCCGACCCTCCTCGGCTTTTTCGGGCTGTTCCAGCCGACCAGGCCGTGCCTGCTCGGCCGCGGCGGTGCCGGCGTAGACCGTGCCATCGGGCATCGCGACCAGCGTCGAGACCTCCGCCTCCGGCGCGTCGTACACGACGAAGGGATTGCCATCCTTGTCGATGCGGTAGATCAGCCCATCGGTATCGGTGCCCGCGAAGACGTTGCCTTGGCCGTCGGTGGCGAGCGACAGGATGTTGGTCTGGCTTGTTTCGAGCAGGACCGTTGCCTTGTCGCCACCTTCCTTGACGCTAAGCACCTTGCCTTCGGCACCCGTCGCGATCAGCAAGCGGTCTGGGCCGACGTTGTCCTTGCCAACAGGCAACAGGTCCCAGACGTACTGCGTGTCCGGTAGCTCGAACAGCGTCGCGGGGCCATCGGCGGTCAGGCGTTCGACACGCGCCTTGCTTGCCGAGCTGACACCGATGAGTAAGTCGCCCTCGTAATCAGTCAGCGTGAACACCTGCTCGTTTTTATATTCGGCAACGACCTCAACGCCGCCATCAGTCAGCTTCAACAGCCGCGCCTCGGGCCCCGCGGCGATGTAGGTCACGCCCTTGACCTTTAACACGTCGTGGATCACCGTCACGTCTTTGGGCAGGCCCTCGAGCTCGGTCGTGTCGGAGGACAGCTTGATGTCGCCGAGGTTGGTAACGACCGTGCCGTAGGCGTCGCCGTCGGCGAAGTCGGCCTCGGTGGTCTGCGTGAACTTGCCGGGCGTGACCGCGTGGGCTGTGGCGGCGATCGCCAAAGCCCCGGCGGAGGCGAGCAGGGTGCGGGTGAACAGGTTTAGTTGAGTCTTTCGCATGGCGTTTATTCTTCTGGAAGGTAGGACAGGCATTCTTGCCTGTCACAGGCCAAAAGCCTGCGTGTTGTTGTGATCGGTTTCGGATTCGCCGGGTAGACAGGCAAGAGTGCCTGGCCTACCGGCAGTGTTTTACCTCGTCCCCCGGTCGCGTTTGATCTTGAGCTGCAGCTGAGCCCCGCCATTCACAATGCGGCCCATGTCCTGCTCGGTTACGTCCATCTGCTGATAGATCAGCGACTTGGGGTTGTTGTTGCCCAGCACCACCGCCTTGCTCGCGGGCAGGTCGTCCAGCCCCTGTCCGTCTAGCGCCAGGCCGATCCGCTTGGTCTGCATCAGCGCGTACAGCGTCGTCGGCTTGGGCTTGAGGACCTCTTTCAGGCCCTTGGCAAAATCATCGACCGAGTCGATCTGGTTCAGGTACGGCTTGGTCGCCAGCAGCATCTGCGTGTACTGCGCCGCGTCCGAGATGAGCACCTGCACGTCGCCGTCGAGCGCATCCTTGGGGACCGTGATCTCAAAACTCTCTTTGACGATCTTCTTGTAGGTGTCCAGCAGTTCGACCGTGACGGTGACCGTCTCGCCTGGGGCGGCGGTGGTCTTGTTCAGCTGTGCGGACATGAGCTCGTAGGCATCAAAGCCGTAGTCGATATCGACGGTCGTTACGAGGCTTTCGAGCGAGACCTCCTGAAACGGGTTCTGCGTGAGCATGCCGACGAGTTGGGCGACCTCCATCGCCGCGGCCATACCCCCGGCACCAACCGCCGCGGACTGCATCTCGATCTCGTGGCCGCTGGAAAACTTGGCCTTGGCGGTGTATCGCACGGTGTTACGCGTCGGGGCGTCCTGCACCGCCGTGGCCGACTGCGCGACGACCGCCGCGGCGATCTGCGGGCCCATCGCCGGGTGGTTGAGCACCTCGTAGTTGTACTTGTACTTGGGTTGGCCCTCGATATTGATGTGAACCTTGACCGGGGCGGTGGTGAACGGCTTGTCACGGGTCCCCGCGACCGCGGCCTGTTCGTCCTGCACCAAGGCGCCTTTGAGCTCCAGCGCGCCGGTCCGCTTGTAGCTGATCGTGTTGAGCGAGACGATGAAGTGCACGTAGCCCGTGGCCATGGGCATCGCCGTCGCACCGATGCCATCCATCGCGTGGCCGAAACCCAGCACCGTCCCGTCGGGCAGCACGTCCGTCACCGTCCCCGCGCCGGACAGGTCCGCGTCGCCCCAGGCAAAGGGCACGACCAACGCCGAGCCCGGCTCCAACTCCACATCCTCGACATCAAAGCCCTTGGGCGGCTTGCCACCCATCGCGCTGGCACCCGCCGCAAAAGGCTGGATCCCCAGCGGCGTCAGCGTCGGTGCGAGCGCATCGGCGATCCCCTTGGACCCCACCGCCATCGGCACCATCATCCGCAGCGTGTCGGCCTTAGCGTCTCTGCTCGGCGGCGACAGCAGCGCCTGCTTGCCATCCTGCCGCAACTGCTTCGGCGTGATCGATTCGTACATCCCACGCACCACGCCCAGCCGTGCCCGTGTCAGCTCCGGCACATCCAGCCCTTTCGACGTCTCGTGCAGCCGCGACATCAGCGCCAGCCCCGCCCCCGGCGCCGCCCTCATGCTCAGCGAAGGCCGATCCTCCATCGTCGCCCGCTCGCCGACCTTACGCATGTACTCGATCGGCTGGATGCCGATCACGCACTCGTTCGTGTTCGCGTACCCGAACGCAAACGCGCCGATGAGCTTGCCGCCCTTGCCCAGCACCTGCTCCTCACCCTCGGCCCACAGGTAGACCGGCGAGCCGGACATCCCCTGAACCGGGCCGGTGTTGATCATCCGCTCGTCCGTGCAGCGCGCCCAGATCACCGCGCGGTTGGGTGTCTCGTTCGCGTTGATGGTTACGACCTCCACGGCGAACGGCTCGATTTCCGTGCCGTGGAACACGGTCATCCCGTAACCCTTCATCCCGACCTCAACCTCCTCGACCGTAAAGATCGGCTGAGCCTCCTTCGGCGGGGCGGGCTTGGCAATGGGAGCAACCCCCAGCACACAACCGAGCACAAGCAGCAGGGCGATGAATCGTCGTTCAGGCATCATTCTGGCTTCCAAATCCATGCGTGGGTCGGGCAAAAATCATTGACATCATCCAAACCACACAGCATACTGTAGTTGTACAAAACGCTGCTGCCGAAGCGGCGGTGAGGCACACGTCCTTGCCTCCGCCCCGGCACCGGCGACGGGTCAAGCATACGCGATCGCATCGGCGACCGCGCTCTTGACATCTACCTACGTCGTCCCATTCACGCCGGTTCTTAGCATGATCCAACAAGCCGCCGACATCCTCGGCTATACGTTCAAAGACAAGACGATCCTTCAGGAAGCCCTTACCCACGCCTCCTGCGCCGACGCACGCGTCAACTCCAACGAGCGCATGGAGTTCCTCGGCGACGCGATCCTCGGCTTTGTCGTCTGCGAGTACCTCTACCAGAAGTTCCCCGACCTGCTCGAAGGCGACCTGACCAAGATCAAGTCCGCCGTCGTCTCACGACGCGTCTGCGCGAAGATCAGCAAGTCTATCGAGCTCGAAAAGATGCTCACCCTCGGCAAGGGGATGTCCGGCCGACCGGCGCTGCCCAGCTCCGTCGCCGCGGCCGTCTTCGAGTCCATCATCGCCGGGATCTACTTGGACGGCGGTATCCGCTCGGCCCGCGCCTTCGTGCTGCGGATGGTCAAGCCTTACATCCACGAGGCCGCCGAGTCCGCCCACCAGCAGAACTTCAAGAGCGTCCTGCAGCAGATCGCTCAAAGGCACCTGCCGACCAACCCGCAGTACCTGCTGACCGATGAGAAGGGCCCGGATCACGCCAAGGCCTTCGAGGTCGCGGTGCAGATCGGTGGGCAGAACTTCCCGTCGGCCTGGGCTAACTCCAAGAAGCAGGCCGAGCAGCAGGCCGCCCTCAACGCCCTATGCGAGTTGGGCATCACCGAGGCGTGCAGCGAGACGCACAAGGTCAGCATGATCGCCGAGGAAGAGATCGAGCGGCGCGTCCTGGAAGGTTGGGATAGCATGAAGGCCCAGGCGTAAACATTCCCCCATCCCGGCGTCAGAACAACATGCTTATCCGATCACGCGCGGTCCTGTCCTTCGTCCTCCTCCTGCTGCTCGTGCAGACGCTCGCCCCCGCCGAGGACGGCGCGCACGGCGGGGCCACCGGCGACGCAACAACCAACGCCAACAAGCCGGGCCAAGCCGTCAAGGCCCCTCGCACCACAGAGCGGTACAGCGAG
This sequence comes from Phycisphaeraceae bacterium, assembly GCA_019634195.1. Lineage (GTDB taxonomy): Bacteria > Planctomycetota > Phycisphaerae > Phycisphaerales > Phycisphaeraceae > JAHQVV01. Next base: position 7,948 of record JAHQVV010000029.1, read on the forward strand.
AAGGGCGTCACCGTCGACCCCGTCGCGATCGACATCGCGCCCAACGGGGATATCTATGTCGCCGAAGGCTCGCGGGCCGGCAAGGGTGTCATCGACAACCGGGATTCGGGCCTGCGAAAGTCCAACGGCGTGATCAACGACCTGCAAAAAACCTCCGTCGAAGACCGCTTAGAACAGATCAAAATGCTCACCGAGGGCGGCTTCTACCCGCCTGACACCTTCACGAAGAACGCCGACCGCGTCCGCCTGGTGAAAGACACCGACGGCGACGGCAAGGCCGACGCATCATCCATCTTCGCCGACAACTTCAACGAACCGCTGGACGGCATCGCGTCGGGCGTGCTCTACCACGAAGGCAAGGTCTACCTCACCAACATCCCGCACCTCTGGCTGCTCGAAGACAAAGACGGCGATGGCGACGCGGACAAAACCACCGGGGGTGAACGCACCAGCCTCAGCTACGGCTATGGCATCCGATGGGCGTTCTACGGCCACGACATGCACGGCCTGATCAAGGGCCCGGACGGCCGCATCTACTTCTCCATCGGCGACCGCGGGTACAACGTCACGACGAAAGAGGGCAAGCATCTCTACGGCCCGGACCGAGGCGCCGTCTTCCGCATGTGGCCCGATGGCAGCGGGCTCGAAGTCTACTTCGAGGGCCTGCGCAACCCGCAGGAGCTCGCCTTCGATAACTACGGCAACCTCTTCACCGGTGACAACAACTCCGACGCCGGCGACAAAGCCCGCTTCGCCTACCTCCCCGAAGGCGGCGACGCCGGTTGGCGGCAAGATGTGCAGTCGCTCAAAGACCGCGGCCCGTGGAACCGCGAGTTCATGTGGCACCCCCGCAAACCCAAGGACGACCTCAGCCAACCCGCATGGATCATCCCGCCGCTGGCCAACGTCGGCCGAGGCCCCTCGGGCTTAACCCACTACCCCGGCACGGGCGACGTGTTCCCGTCCAACGGCTCGTTCCTGATGTGCGACTACCCCGCCGGCGTCCGCCACGTCCACGTCAAGCCCGACGGCGCGATGTTCAAAGTCGTCGAAGACAGCAAACTCCCCACCGAGGGCAGCACCATCACCGATGTGACCTGGGGCTACGACGGCCGGCTCTACCTCAGCGACTGGGGCGGCGGCTGGAAGCCCAACCCCAATGGCTACATCAAGACGATGATCAACGCCAAGGCACATGAAGAGCAGGCGAAGGTCATCGCGGAGGTGAAGGCTCTATTCGCAGATGGGTTTGAGAATCTCGGTGATGGCAAGTTGCTCGAGTTGCTCGGGCACCAAGATCAGCGTGTCCGCTTAAATGCGCAGTGGGAGATTACAGAACGACCCGTGGAGGAGCGATTATGGGGCATCTTGACGGATTACGATCAGCCTGAATTTGTCAGGCTACATGCGCTCTGGGCGTTTGGCATGAAAGCTTTGAACGATCCAATTAATGAAGTCTTTCAAATTATTCCTACGGCTCTCAATGATCCGAGCCCAAACGTGAGAGCACAGGCTGCACGCATTCTCGGCGAATTAAAGTTCGAACCAAGTGCGTTGGATATTGACGAATTGCTTTTGGACAGTAGCGCCATCGTCCAGTATCACGCAGCGATTGCGTTAGGCAAAGTCGGCAGTGATAACAACATTGGATCGCTTCTCGACTTACTTGATATCAACAACAACGATGACGTCGCCATCCGCCACGCGGCGAGCTACGGGTTGTCGCTAATTGGGGATGCCGAGGAGATTGTGATTCAAATGAAGCGCCGCGGCTCTGCCGCGCGACTCGGTGCCGTGCTCGCATTGCGTCACCTCGATAGCCCGCTGCTTGCCGACTTCCTCAACGACGAAGACCCGATGGTCGCCGCCGAGGCGGCACGTGCGATCTATGACAAGCGCGTCATGGACGCGATGCCCGCGCTTGCCGCGTTGAGCGACACGCTGCCCGCCGACCGCATGAGCGAACCCGTCATGCGGCGCGTCATCGAGGCCAATGTCCGGCTCGCCGATCAGGCCAGCGCGACGCGCCTTGCCCGCTTGGCCGCGAACCCAAACGCCCCCAAGGCCTGGCGGCTGCTCGCCCTCACCGAACTCGACGGCTGGGGCAAGCCACGCGACCGCGAGGGCGTATGGGGTGCCTGGTGGCCGCGCGAAACGCAATCGATGGCCGAGGCGATGAGTGCGGTGCTAAGCAACTTCGACACGATCCTGGCCAACACGCAAGGCAAGGCCCAAGACCTGGCCCGCTCGATCGTGATCAACCAGTACACGGTCGACGAGATCGAGTCGCTAGCGTTGAACACAGAAGAATCGCCAGGGCTGCGTGCCGGGGCGGCGAATGCCCTGATTGACAAGGACAGGTCCAAGGGCGAACAGGCCGCAAAAGCAATCCTCGCGGAGCAGGGTACCCGGCCAGAGTTGCTCATCCCGGTACGGGCGTTGCTTCTGCCGATCGATCAAGCGGCCGCGATCGCCAGCTACCTCGATGCCTATGAATCTGGCGAGCTGATCGAGCAGCAGGACGCGATCCGAAAGCTCGGCCCGCTGAAGCATGAGAAGGCCCAGGCACTGATCGCTTCGCTTGCGCCGCAGCTGGTCAAAGGTGAACTACCGGCTTCCCTTAGGCTGGATGTGTTTGAAGTGCTTGAACAAAACAAGCATCTGCCGCCTGAAATCAGAATCGCCGCGACCCAGTACAAGCAGCAGCACAGCATCCAGACCGAGTCCCCATTCATCCGCGACGCCGTCACGACCGGCGGCTCGGTCGAGCGTGGCAAAGAAGTCTTCTTCCACCATCAGGGCGCGGGCTGTACGCAGTGCCACCGGCTCGATAACGAAGAATCGCAAGGCCCAAACCTCAGCGGGATCGGCGCGGCCCGCGATATGGACTACCTCTACACCTCGGTCGTGCTGCCCAACGCCGACATCCTCTCGGGCTACGTCAACGAGAACAACCAATCGAATATGAAGCCCATGAACGAGGTGCTCAGCCCGATGGAGCTGCGCGACGTGCTAGCGTACCTCGCCTCGCTGAAATCTGATCCCGGCCCGGCCTACCAAATGGTGAATGCCACTGGCTCCAACTCGACGGGGCCGCAGGTTGTCCAGGCTGCGAGTAAGTGGAACCACGCACTGCTGCTGCCCCTGACCCTGCTGATCATCGGCGCATCGCTGGTCGCCCTGCTGCTGCTGACGGTGCTGGGCGCTCGCCGGGCCTCGATCACATCGGCAGCGTATCAGGGCGCTGATCCGCAGCAATGATTTCCTGCTTGTGGCGCTGGGGCAGTTGGACACCGCACTCGGGGCAATCATTCCCACGCATGCCGGTCAATTCGTAGCCGCAGTTCGGGCAGTACGGACGGTTGGACGGGATCAACGCGTTGGCCAGCCAGTTGCTGGCGAGCAGCATGACGAGACCCGCGACTAGCGCCGCACCCGAACCCACCGCCGCGGAGAGCGGGTAGGCTAGATAAAAGGATTCCCCCACTGCGCTGTAATCATCCAGCACGACCAGGAAATAGGTGACGGCCCCGAGCAAGCCGGCCACGCCGTTGAGCAGGAAGAACACGCCCAACAACTTGATCAGCAGGCGGATGATGGTTTTGTGTTTCATGAGGGTCCCCGGGCCGGCGGCCGGTCACTCCCCACCGATCTCTTCAAGAAGATCGATCGGGTCGGCGTTGGGAACAACACGCTCGCGGACAAACTCGAAGGTGCCACCCTTTGTTTCGTTGGCCAGGGTCTCGAGGACGCTGCTGTCGCTTCTGTAGAAGAACTGGACCCCGTGGACGCGGGCGTCGCTCTCGCCGAGCGCGGCTTTGACCAGGCCCATCGCATGCTGGGGTGTGCTGTCGCCCTGAGCGAAGGCGAAGGCGTCATCGGAGAGGAAGTAGATGTCGGTGGGCTCTAGCGCGAGCGCCTTGGCGATAGCCTGGGTCGGGTTGGACCGGCCCGAGGGGAACACCGGCAGGCGGTCGGCGCTGAGCCAGTCCGCGTTGATGCGGTTGAGCACCTCGCGTGTCGGCGTGACCATGCCCTCGGGCTTGATGCCGATCGGCTCACCCGACTTGAAGAAGTAGATCGCAAAGCGTTCATCCGACTCGATGGTCTGGACCGCGCGGTTCAGCCAGACAAGCATCTGCGGCAGCGAATCGACCAGCGATCCGGAGGCATCGACCAGGAAGACGATGCGGGCGGGGGGCTGTGGCTCGGCGGGGTCCTCATCGACACCGGGGATCACCACCGGCTGCGGCTCGATGCGTGGTGGCTGCGGCGTGGGGTCGCTGCTGACGCGATCTGCCCTGCCGGGCGCGTCCGTCGCGCCCGGGGGTAACGTCGGGCTTGGCTCAGGCGACGCGCTGGCCCCGACCGAGCTGCCTGCCGGCCCGCAAAACCTCGACTTTGCCGGTTAGCCTCTGCGCGCGGCAAAAATACCCGGGTGTGGGTGCGTTCCTCGGTCATGACGACCATTCGCCGCGCCGACCGCTCCCTCGCCCTGCCGCTCGTCCTGATGGAGATGGCGGCATGTTCTTCCAACGTCGAGACCGACGCTGGCTCGACCTCTTCGTCTTCTGCCGCGGTCTCGTCGAGCGCGGCTTCCGGCGGCGGTGGTGGTGCGGGGGGCAGCTGCGCCACGCTCGCTCCTGCCGGGCCGGGCCCTGTCGTCATGGCGGAAGCGGAGGCTGCTTTTGGGGCGGTGCTCGACAGCTGCGGGATCACCCAGGATGACCTCGACACCAGCGACATCAACTCGCCCACCCTCACGCCGGGCGGTCAGGCCAAGGCTTGCTCGGGATGCGCCTGCCGGCAGGCGATCTTCGATTACTACAGCGTCTACGCAGAGTGTCCTGAGGAAGGGCAAAACAGCAACTTCGCCCAGAACCTCTACGCTATCGCCAGCGGCTGCTGATCGGGGCTGAGCGAGCGTTCGAAAGCCTGTGCAAAGCTTGCTCGCCAGCGCAGGTGGACCCTGCTCATCGGTGTGCTACAG
>JAHQVV010000030.1 GCA_019634195.1 Phycisphaeraceae bacterium
ATCCGCGGTGCGAACCATCGCGCCGAGGTTGCCCGGCTTTTCGGTGCCCACGGCGATGAGGTCTAAGGTCGATGGGCCTGCGCTAGGCAGCGCCTCAACCGACCATTCGGGTGGCTCGCAGACGGCGAGGATGCCCTCGGGCTCACGCACATAGGCGATCTTTTTGAAGACCGCGGTGGGCACGCGGACGGCTTCGACCGCCGGGGGTGTGCTCAGCGGTAAGCCATTGGTCGCGCCGAGAAGTTCATCACAGAACCATACCGATTCGATACGTAGGCCCGCGCCCATCGCGCGCTGTACCGCCCTGCTGCCCTCGGCGATGAATCGCCCCGCCTGCCGTCGCCCGCGCTGGTCGCGCAGCTTGACCAACGCCTTGACGCGAGGGTTCTGCGGACTGGTGATGACGGTTTCGTTTTGCATGGCTTTTGTGGAAGTGCTCAGGTCGTCGGCGCGTCGCCTTGCAAGCGACGGCTAACGGGACATGACTTCGATGAGCGCTCGGCAGAATGCGGGGCAGTCGTCCGGCCGACGCGCGCTGACGTGGTGCCGATCGATCACGGTCTCCTCGTTGACCCATTCGCTGACGCCCGCGTTGATCAAGTCGTCTTTGATGCCGGGCGTGCTTGTGTAGCGGTAGCCCTTGACGACGTTGGCGGAGATATTGATCCACGCGCCGTGGCAGATCGAGGCGATGCACTTGCCCTGTTGGTGGATATCGTCGGTGATGGAGAGGACTTCTTCGTAGCGGCGGAGCTTGTCGGGCATCCAGCCGCCGGGTACGACCAGGCCGTCGAAGTCGTTGGCGGACAGGTCGGCGAGTTTGGCCTCGCTGAGCTGCGGGTAGCCGTGCTTGCCCTGGTGAGTCACGCCCGCCTCGAGCCCAGCGACAACGACCTCGGCCCCCGCCTCGCGCAGGCGGTATTTGGGGTATTGCAATTCGAGGTCTTCGTAGTCGTCGCCGACGAAAATCAGCACGCGTCTTCCGGTGAGTTGCATGGTGGGCCTCGCAAATCAATCAAGGGGTCAGGTGCCACAGCGTATCACTTCGCCTACGATGCTGGCTCATGACACCACGAGGAAACCCGATGAAGCCCGCCCTGATCGCTGTGCTGTTGACCCTCCCGCTGATGGCCTGCTCGTCCTCCCCAGAGCGGACGGGCGAGGTCACGCTCCGGGGCAACCCCATGACGCTGGTCGGCGAGCCGCTCAACGTCGGCGACGCCGCCCCCGACTTTGTCGCCGTTAAGCAGGACATGACCGAGGCCAGCCTCAGCGACTACGCGGGCAAGACGGTTGTGCTGTCGGTTGTGCCATCGGTGGACACGAAGGTCTGCGCGATCCAGACCCGCGCGTTCAACGAGAAAGCCGCGGCGCTGGGGGATAACGTCGTGATCCTGACGATCAGCATGGACCTGCCCATGGCCCAGAAACGCTTCTGCGCCGCCGAGGGTATCGATCAGGTCATCACCCTCAGCGACTACCGCTATTGGGACTTCGGCAAGGCCTACGGCCAGCGCATCAAGGAGAACGGCCTGCTGGCCCGGGCGATCTACGTCATCGGGCCCGACGGCGTTATCAAGCACAAGCAGATCGTGCCCGAGTTGACGACCGAGCCGGATTATGAAGCGGCTCTGAACGTGATCGGCTCGTAGGCCCGGATGGTTTATAGTGGTGTGGTTCACTTTCTCAAGGAGACATGCCATGCGATGGTTCGGACAGGTCTATATCCCGATGATGGCCGTGCTGGGTTTGTTGTTTATCGTGCTGTCGTTTTTCTTTGAAGACGAACGCGCGCACATGGCGACGACGATGATGATCACCGGCGCCATCCTCGCCGCCGGGGCCTGCATCGGCGGGGCGATCCAGCAGGGCAAGTCGTGATCGGTTCCGTTTAGCGGGAGACGCGCAGCGTCCCATTCGAATAACCAGCAATACCTCGCAAGGGACGCCGCGCGTCTCCCCCTAAACGTCTCATTTCATCGCGAACGAATCGTCATAATCCACACCGATCGCGTGGGCGACTTCTTCGTGCGTGACCTTGCCGATGTGGATGTTCAGTGCGGAATTGAAGTCGGCCTGGTTGCGTACGAGCGTTTCTAAACCGTCGCTCGCTAGCGCCTCGGCCAGTTCGATCACGTACGGCTGTGTCGCGTGGCAAAGCGCCTGTGTCGATGTCCGGCCCACCGCGCCGGGCATGTTGGCTACGCAGTAGTGCACCACCTCATCAATGATGTAGATCGGTTCGGCGTGCGTCGTCGGGCGTGTTGTTTCGATACACCCGCCCTGGTCCACGCCGACATCGATGATCACGCTGCCGGGCAGCATGTCCTTGAGCATCGCCTTATTGATCAGCACCGGCGTCCGCCCCCCGGGAATTAACACGGCGCCGATGACGAGGTCTGACTTGACGGCGTGCTCCTGGATCGCGTGGGCATCGGAGTACACGGTCGTGACGTTGGCGGGCATGATCTCATCAAGCTGGCGGAGGCGGTCGAGGCTGACGTCCATGATCGTGACGTCTGCGCCCATGCCCGCGGCGACGATCGCGGCCTGCGTGCCAACGATCCCGCCACCTAAGATCAGAACCTTGGCGGGTTCCACGCCCGGCACACCGCCCAGCAAAATCCCGCGACCCTCCATCGGCTTCTCGAGGTACTTCGCACCCTCCTGCACCGCCATGCGGCCCGCGACCTCGCTCATGGGGGTTAGTAGGGGCAGCCGGCCGTTGCGATCGACCAGCGTTTCGTAGGCTAGGCAGCTTGCGCCAGACTTTAGACAGCCCTCGCTCAGCTCCGCGTCCGCCGCGAAGTGGAAGTAGGTGAAGACGACCTGCCCGGGCCGCATCCTCGCGGCCTCGATCGGCTGGGGTTCCTTGACCTTTACGATCATGTCGGCCTTCGCGAAGATCTCCTCGGCCGAATCCACGAGCGTCCCGCCCGCGTTGGCGTAGCGGGCGTCTTCGTATCCGCTGCCAACACCGGCGGCGGTCTCAACGAGCACGGTGTGCCCGCGTTTGGTCAACTCCTCGATGCCGACGGGCAAGATCGACACACGGTACTCATCGCTTTTGATTTCTTTGGGGACGCCGATGATCATTCGCAACTCCTGAGGCGGGTGGGGGCGGGGTGGGCGACGCGTAATGTAGTGAATCCCACAGCGGAGGGTGTGAGATCGCAGATCACGGATTTTCCCCGCCCGATGGAGGGCAACCGGCCCCAGAAACGCCCGGCATCTTGGTATGCTGTTTGGCCCCCTCGCCCCGCTTCAGGAGACCGCGATCGTGAAAATCGGCTTCAACATGCTGCTCTGGTCGTCGAACATCGGCGAAGAACACTTCCCCCTGCTCAAGACCATGAAAGACGTCGGCTACGACGGCGTCGAGCTCTCCCTCGGGGCCAACCTCGACCTGGAGCACCACAAGAAGGTCGGTGCCGAGCTCAAGAACCTCGGCCTGGCCTGCACCACCGTCACCTGCCCGCCGCCGGAAGCCAATCCGCCCAGCCCGGATGCCGGGACGCGTGCCAAGGGCCTGGACTTTATCAAGTGGGCCATCGACGCGACCGTCGCCACCGGCGGCGAGGTGCTCGGCGGGCCGTTCCACTCCGCCTACAAGGTCTTCACCGGCAAGGGCCCGACCGAGGACGAGTACAGGTGGTGTGCCGACGTCATGCGCGACGCCGCCATCTACGCACAAGACGCGGGCGTCACCCTCGCGACCGAGCCGATCAACCGCTTCGAGTGCTACATGCTCAACAACGGGGCGATGGCGCAGAAGCTGTGCAAGCTCGTCGACCAGCCCAACTTCGGCTACCTCTACGACACGCACCACTGCAACATCGAGGAGAAGAACGTCCGCGACGCGATCGTCTCCGGCAAGGACCACATCAAGCTCGTCCACATCTCCGAGAACGACCGAGGCGAGCCCGGCACCGGCCTGGTCAACTGGGACGACAACTTCGCGGCGATCAAGGAGATCGGTTTCGACGGCTGGATGGTCATCGAAGCATTCAGCCCCGACGACCCCGACTTCGCCGCCGCCATCCATGTCTGGCGCGAGTACGACCCCAAGGAAAACATCTACGGCGGCGGGTTCAAATTCATCAAGCAGATGCTGGAGAAGCATGGTTGTTGACGGGATAACGCGGTCAACGGGATCGGCGGAAAATTCAAACCCGGCTTGATCCCACGACTCCCGAACACCCCGCGGTCTCGTCTAAAGTAAGTAAACCAAGGTCTACCAATAAGGAAGCGAACCTATGAGCAACCCCTCCCCCAAGCTGCACAACGCGATGTGGCCCGGCCTGGTCGGCAAGGGCGGCGACGAAGAAGGCGCCGAACCGGCCATCTCTTTCGACAAGATGCTCGAGATGACCGCGCACGCCAACGCGAACGGGGCAAAATTCGACGGCATCGATATGTTCCTCTTCCTGCCTCACATGGAAATCGATGCGTCCGACGACGACATCAAGGCCATGGGCGAGAAGGCCGCGGCGAAGAACCTGAAGATCGGCTCCTGCGTCGCGCCCATCTGGCCCGGCACGGTCGGCGACTCGGCGATGGGCGATGACGAGCAGCAAGGCAAGTTCCTCCTTGCAATCGAAAAAGCCTGCCGCGTCACCAAGGTGCTCAACGAGAACGGCTACCGCGACTACGGCGTCATCCGAATCGACTCCGCTGAGTTCGGCGTCGAGAAGTGGCGCGAAGACCCGAAGGCCGGGACTGCGCGGATTGCGGACACCTTTAAGAAGGCCGGCAAGATCGCCGCGGACCACGGCGAACGCCTCGCCATCGAGGGCGAGATCTGCTGGGCCGGCATGCACTCGTGGAAGGACGTGCTCGACCTGATGGAACTGGTTGATATGCCCGAGACGGTTGGCTTCCAGGCCGACCTCGCCCACACCTACCTCTACCTCATGGGCTATAACGCTCCCGAGCACGCGTTCCTCAAGGAAGGCTACACCGACGAAGCGTTCTGGCCTGCCTACCAAGAGATGGTCGACAAGCTCCGGCCCTGGACGATCGACTTCCACGTCGCGCAGAACGACGGCCAAGTCCACGGCGCAGGCAACCACGACAAGACCGGCAAGCACTGTCCTGCCGACGACCCCAACGGCAAACTCGATATCGTCAAGTGCTCCAAGGTCTGGCTGCAAGACGCGGAAGAGCGAGGCATCCAGCACATCTGTTGGGACGGCTGCATGTTCCCCAACGCGACCCTCGAAAACCCCGAGACATGGAACACCATCCTGGCCAAGATGGTCGAGGTCCGCGACGCGTGCGGGTGGTGATTTAAGAGAGCTTGGTTTTTTCACCACAGAGGCACAGAGTTTACAGAGAACAGAAGAGCAAGTCTTTTTGTTTCCAAACTAAACAATTTGCCTTACTCCACATTTCTCCGTGTCCTCTGTGCCTCTGTGGTTCAAACAGAACGAACTAGAGAAGATTAAAAGGAAGCATCAATATGGCAACTAGCAAAGAACTAAGAATCGGCCTCGTCGGCTACGGCTTCATGGGCCGGACCCACTCCAACGGCTACAAGCGCGTCAACGACTTCTTCCCCGACCTCGCGACGCGCCCGGTCTTGAAGGCCGTCTGCGGCCGCAGCGAAGACAAGGCCAAGGCGTTCGCCGGCCAGTGGCAGTACGAGTCGGTCGAGACCGATTGGAAGGCCTTGATCGCCCGTGACGACATCGACGCGATCGATATCTGCACGCCCAACGATACGCACGCCCCGATCGCCATCGCCGCGGCCCAGGCCGGCAAGATGGTGCTGTGCGAGAAGCCGATCGCCCGTGACCAGGCCGAGTCGGTCCCGATGGTCGATGCGATCGAGACGGCCGGCGTCGCGAACACGGTCTGGTACAACTACCGCCGCGCACCCGCGGTCACCCTCGCCAAGAAGCTGATCGACGAGGGCCGGCTGGGCAAGATCTTCCACTACCGCGCCAACTTCCTGCAGGACTGGACCATCAGCGAAGACCTGCCCCAGGGCGGCGCGGCGCTGTGGCGTCTGGACGCGAAGGCCGCGGGCTCGGGCGTGACCGGCGACCTGCTCGCGCACTGCATCGACACCGCGATGTGGCTCAACGGCGGGATCGACGAGGTCTCCGCCATGACCGAGACCTTCATCAAGGAACGCGTCCACACCGCCACCGGCGAGAAGCAGGCGGTCACCATCGACGACGCCTGCCTCTTCCACTGCCGATTCGGCAACGGCTCGCTGGGCCTCTTCGAGTCGACCCGCTACGCCCGAGGCCACAAGGCGCTGTACACCTTGGAGATCAACGGCGAGAAGGCCTCCATCAAATGGGACCTCCACGACATCAACCGTCTGCAGTTCTTCGACCACGGGGACGACTCGCTTATCCGAGGCTGGCACGACATCCATGTCAGCGACGGCGACATGCCTTACCTCGACAAGTGGTGGGTGCCGGGCCTGTGCCTGGGCTACGAGCACACCTTCGTGCACCAGGTCGCCGACTTCCTCGCCGCTGTTGAAGCGGGCGGGCCCTGCCGACCGACCTTCCGTGATGCGTTGGAGACAACGAAGGTCTGCGACGCGGTGCTCAAGTCCGCCGCCGAGAAGTCCTGGCAGACTACGGGCGTGGACTGGCAAGGCAGCTAAGCAACCGACTTGAAAGTCAATGCAAACAGTTTCAATAGCCCCCGCCGCAAGGCGGGGGTTTTCTCATAGAGGCGATCCCCTGCCTCGCGGTTGGGGCTATTG
>JAHQVV010000031.1 GCA_019634195.1 Phycisphaeraceae bacterium
CTCGAGGCCCAGAACCCGGCCAAGGCCGAGAAGACCGCCGTCGCCGTGGTCAACGTCGCCGAGCTGATCGCCAAGTGCCAGAAGAATCAGGACTTCCAGGCCGAGGTGGACAAGCGTCAGATCAAGCTGCGCCAGGAACAGAAGGGCAAGGAGCTGAAGATCAGCCAAATGCAAAATGACCTTGATCTGATTGGAAATGAAACGGAGCGACAGAAGAAAATACGCGAGATAACAAAAGCCGCGTACGAATTCCAGGCCTGGAAGCAGATCGAGCAGCAGAACCTGCTGCGTGAGCAGCGGACGTTCCTGATCGAGCTGTACGGCGAGATCGACGAGGCCGTCGCCGCCATCGCTAAGCGCGAGGGTTACGACCTGGTGCTTTTCGACACACCTAACCCGGACTTCGGCAACCTCAACCCGGATCAGCTCTTCCAAGCCATCGGTAACCGCCGGGTCGTGTACCGCTCCGAGGACATCAACCTCACGCCGATCGTGCTCGAGAAGCTCAACCGCGACCACAACAACCGCGGCGGCGAATAAGCCCGGTGGGACAGGCTTGCAGCCTGTCATGCCGTGATGCTTCTACGTGAAATGGCAGGCTGCAAGCCTGTCCTACCCAGATCAACGCCCGAGCAAGGAAACCCCGGTGCCCCACACGACTCAAGCGATCGCGGAGATGGTCGGCGGAAAGCTCTTCGGCTCCGGCGACCTCACGATCAGCGCGCTGGCCGAGATCGACCATGCTAAGGCCGGCGAGCTGACGTTCATCGGTAGCGCCCAGTACGCCAAGAAGTGGGCCGGCTCGAGCGCCTCCGCCGCCCTGATCGGGCAGGACATTGAGCTCGAGCCCGGCGAGGGCAAGGTGCTGATCAAGGTTGATGACGCGGACCTGGCGATGGCGACCGTCCTCGAGGCCTACGCCCCGCCCGTGCCCGCCCCGCCCAAGGGCGTGCACCCCTCGGCCCTGATCGCCGAGACCGCGACCCTCGGCAAGAACTGCCGCATCGGGCCCAACTGCGTCCTCAAGCCCGGCGTGCAGATCGGCAACGACGTCACCCTCCACGCCGGCGTCACGATCTACGACGACACGACCATCGGCAGCGGCTGCGAGTTGTGGACCAATGCCGTCGTCCGCGAGCGGTGCATCGTCGGCGACCGAACCGTCCTCCACGCCGGCGCGGTCATCGGTGCCGACGGCTTCGGCTACCGTGTCGATACCTCAAGCGGCGCGCCGAAAGTCGTCAAAATCCCCCAGATCGGCGTCGTTATCATCGGCAGCGACTGCGAGATCGGCGCGAACACCACCATCGACCGGGCCAAGTTCGACGCGACCGTCCTCGGCGACCACTGCAAGCTCGACAACCTGGTGCAGATCGGCCACAACTGCAAGATCGGCAACATGGTCCTCATCGCCGGCTGTGTCGGCGTCGCGGGCTCCTCGACGATCGGTGACGGGACGCTCATCGGCGGCAAGTCCATGATCAAGGACCACGTCCACATCGGCGCGGGCTGCCAGATCGCAGGCGGCTCGGCCGTCATTAACGACATGCCCGACGGCGAGGCCTGGGCCGGCTACCCCGCCGGGCCGATCAAAACAAAGTTCCGCGAAGAGATGGCCGTCCGCAAACTCCCGGACATGATGAAGAAAGTCAGCAAGGTCCTCAAAGACCTCTAAACGTATGCAACCGCAGCAGACCATCGACAAGCCGATCACGATCACGGGCCCCGGGCTCTTTAACCCGCAAGAGGTCACGCTGACGATCAAACCGGCCCCGGGCAACCACGGCATCGTCTTCGTCCGCACGGACCTGGACAACACGCCGATCCCCGCGCTGGTCTCGCGCGTAGTCAAGCGTCCGCGTCGGTCGGCAATCAAGCAGGGCGAGGCGAGCGTCGACACCGTCGAGCACCTGATGTCCGCCGCCGCTGCGCTGCGCCTCGACAACCTGCTCATCGAGATCGACGGGCCGGAGGTGCCGGTGATGGACGGCTCGTCCCTGCCGTTCTTTGAAGCGCTCGAATCCGCCGGACGCAAAGACAACGACCAGCCCCGCAAGCCGCTGATCATCACCGAGCCGATCATCATCCGCGATGGCGACTCGGTCGTCGCCGCCACGCCCAGCGATGAGCCGGAGATGACGCTGCTCTACGAGCTGGACTACGGCGAAGGGCCCATCGGCCGACAACTCGTCAGCTTCGACTTCAACCGCGATGACTACAAAAAACAGATCGCCCCGTCGCGCACCTTCTCGACCGAGCAAGAGGCCCAACAGGCAAAGGCCGCGGGCATGTTCCCGCACCTGACCGAAGACGATGCGCTGGTCATCGGCACCGACGGCAAGCCGATGGGAAACAACGCCTTCCGCTTCGACGACGAACCGGTCCGCCACAAGATGCTGGACCTCATCGGCGACCTGTACCTGCTCGGTGCACCGATCAAGGGCCGCATCGTCGCGTACAAGTCCGGCCACGCGCTGAACCAGCTGCTCGTCAAGAAGCTCATCGCCCAGCACCGCAAGCAGACCTTCAACGACCTAGGCCGAAACGTCGAGTCGATCGACATCCGTGGGCTGTTCCGCATGATGCCGCACCGCTACCCGATGCTGCTGGTCGACCGCGTCGTGCAGATCGATGGCGACCGCCGCGCCGTTGGCGTCAAGAACGTGACCATCAACGAGCCGTTCTTCCAAGGCCACTACCCCAACACCCCGATCATGCCCGGCGTGCTCATCGTCGAGGCGATGGCCCAGCTCTCGGGCGTCCTCATCGGCCAGTCGCTCGCGCAGGTCGGCAAGCTGCCTGTGCTGTTATCGCTGGACCGGGTCAAACTCCGCAAGGCCGTGACGCCCGGCGACCAGCTCTTCCTCGAAGCCGAGGCAGTGAAGATCCGCGCCCGCATCGCCCACATGCGCTGCCGGGCGTACGTCGGCGAAGAACTCGCGGCAGAAGCCGAAGTGAAGTTCATGATGGTCGACGACGATCAGGAATGATCGGGCAAATTCAAACCCATGGCTTTGCACGACAATGCCGTAAGACCTTTATCTCGGGGATCAGACCATGCCGCACCTTTACGAGAAATCCCGCTGGACCAAGGACGCCAAGGCCTACGCCGAGCTCGCCGCGATCTTCAATGTGTTGTGTTGGATCGTCGGGATCGTGGGCACGGTTGCCGCGATTATTGATCTGGTTGTCGGCTTCATTCATTTTGAAGACGGCGGATGGGCCGCGATCTTCGGAGCATTTGTAACGGCCTTTCTATCTTTTATGATCATCATCTTTGGCATGATGATGAATGGGTTGAGCCGGGTCTTGTGCGCTACTTTTGAGATGTCGATTGGTGAAACACGCGACTATCTTGACCGTGAGACAGTAGGAGCCCAAGACGAATAAACCATGCCCACCATCCACCCCACGGCCATCATTGAAAAAGGTGCCACGTTCGGCGAGGCGGTCGCGATCGGACCGCACTGCCACGTCGGCCCGGGCGTGTCCATCGGCGAGGGCACCGAGCTCCGCGCCAACGTCTGCGTCTACGGCAACACCACGATCGGCAGCCAGTGCATGATCTGGCCCGGGGCCGTGCTCGGCGGCGACCCGCAGGACCTCAAGTTCGCCGGCGAAGACTCGCGCCTGACCATCGGCGACCGCAACGAGATCCGCGAGCACGTCACGATCAACAAGGGCACCGAAGCCGATAGCGGCGTCACCACCGTCGGCAGCGACAACCTGATCATGGCCTACGCGCACGTCGCGCACGACTGTGTCATCGGCAACCACGTCATCCTCACCAACTCCGTCCAGCTCGCCGGGCACGTCGCCGTCGAAGACCACGCGGCGGTCGGCGGCGCATCGGCGGTCCACCACTTCGTCACGATCGGGGCCTACGGCTTCGTCGCCGGGATGACGCGCGTCGTGCACGACGTCCCGCCGTTCATGTTCGTCGAGGGCAACCCCGCCAAGGTCCGCGCGGTCAACTCCGTCGCCGTCCAACGCCACGGCCTGGGTACCGGCGCCCTGCACGCGCTAAAGCACGCCTGGCGGCTGCTCTACCGCAACATCGCCGAGGGCGAGGGCATCGGCGACACCCGGTCCGCGCTCGCCGAATTAGAACAAGCCTATCCCGGCCAGCCGCAGGTCCAGCGCGTCATCGACTCGGTCAAGCGTTCGACGCAGGGGACTTTTGGCCGATACCGCGAATCGCTGCGGCAGGACAAGAAGTACCAGAACCCGGTCAAATAATCTGTGTTCATCGCCGCGCACTGGCCGATGATCCAAGGTGATAACTACGCAAAGCGAATCTCAAACCGCGCCGATCCTGGTTACCGGCGTCGCCGGGCTGGTCGGCTCGCATCTGGCCGAGGCGTTGCTCGCCCAGGGCCGGGCGGTCGTCGGCATCGACAATTTCAACGACTACTACAGCGTGCAGCAGAAGCGCGACAACGTCGCGGGCTTCCAAGACCACGAGCGTTTCACGCTCTACGAAAACGACGTCCGTGAATCTCAGGAGATCGACGATATCTTCGCCAAGCACCAGCCGCACGCGGTCGCCCACCTCGCGGCGATGGCGAACGTCCGCTACTCGATCGGCCGGGCCCCGCTCTACACCGACGTCAACATCAACGGCAGCATCAACCTCCTCGAGGCCGCCACCGCGCACGGCTCGACCAATTTCGTCTTCGCCTCCACCTCCAGCGCCTACGGCCACACCGCCGCCCTGCCGTTCACCGAAGACGACCCGTCCAACGCCCCGCTCTCGGCCTACCCCGCCTCGAAAAAAGCCATCGAGCTGATGGGCTATACCTACCACAACCTCCATCGGCTCAACTTTACCGCGCTGCGCTTCTTCAGCGTTTACGGCCCGCGGGCCAGGCCCGACATGATGCCCTTCATGGTCACGGACCGTATCACGCGCGGCGAGACGGTCACACTTTTCAACGCCGGTCAGATGCAGCGCGACTGGACCTACGTCGATGACATCGTCGATGGCGTCGTCCGCGCGATCGATACGCCGCTGGGCTACGAGATCATCAACCTCGGCCGGGGCGAACCCGTGCTCATGGCCGACTTCGTCAACATCCTCGAAGAACACCTGGGCAAGCACGCGACCCTCGACTGCCCCGATGCCCCCGCCAGTGAGCCGGCGATTACATTCGCCAATATCGACAAGGCGCGGTCGCTGCTCGGTTACGACCCGAAGACCTCGATCCAAGATGGCTTGGCCAACCTGGTGCAGTGGTATCAGCAATCTCGCCGCAGCGGGCGAGTTAGCAACGTACAGCCAAAGAGCGCGGCATAAAAAGACAGCGAGGCCTGTAGCGCCTACGATCCTCGCTCCATGCCCCTGCTCGATTACCTCCGCGGCTTCGCACCCCAGGCCCAGTCGGCCTTCGTCCGGCGGGCGTACATGCGCGAGCTCACCGGCGAGCTGAGCTTCACCTTCCCGCTAGCGATGCTCCAGGCCGGCGTGATCAGCGTCATCGGCGCGTTGCTGTTCGGCGTCGGGCCGATGGGCGTCGCCACGATCACCGCCGCGCCGATGTTCGCCAACGCGACATCAACGCTCTGGGCCAGGCTCGCCCACGGCCGACGCAAGGCCATCGCCGTCGCCGTGCTGCAGTCGCTGTTCCTGGTGATGGTGGCGACGATCGCGCTGCTGCCGATCCGGCCGAGCAGCGCAACGCTGTTCGTCGGCCTGTACGTCTTGACCCGCTGCCTCGTCGCCGGGGTGATCACCATCCGCACCGTCATCTGGCGGGCGAACTACCCCCGGCACAGCCGATCGCGCATCACCGGCCGGCTGATGCTGTTGAACACCTGCATGCTCGCGCTGCTGCCCCTGGTCGCGGGCAAGCTCTTCGACGCCGAGGAAGGTTTTGACCCACGCTTGTACAAGGCGGTCTACCTCGCCGCTGCATTGATCGGGACCATCGGTGTCGTTGCATACGCCGGCCTGCGCGTCCGCCGGGAGCGGGCGCTGCTTAAAGAAGAGCGCGCTGCACAAGCAAAGAGCGACACCGCGGAGCCGGGGTCCCGCGTCTCGGCCCTTCATGTGCTACGCACCGACCACCACTTCCGCAGCTACATGGTCTGGCAGTTCTTCGCCGGCGTCGCCACGATGGCGGGCAACACCGTCCTCATCGCCTTCATCACCCAGCAGCTCAGCCAGCTGCCCGACGACTGGACGCTCGGCTCGCCGCGCCTCGGTCTTGGCCGGTTCCTCGTCGGCTTCATCCTCACCGAGGCCGCGGTCCAGCTCTTCGTCGCGCTGTCGCTCCCATTCTGGGCCCACTACCTCGACAAGGTCCACGTGACGCGTTTCCGCACCCGTCACGGCCTGACGTGGATCTTCACGCAGTCCACCGCGTTCATCGCCGTCTTCGCCGCGACCTTCGGTATCGGCTTCGAGTGGCTCATGCTGCTCATCCTCATCCCGCGCATCGGGCAGGGCCTGCTCTTCGGCGGGGGCCGCCTGGCATGGCAACTAGGCCACCACGACTTCGCCGACCGCCACCTCGCCGCCACCTACATGGCCATCCACCAGACCCTCACCGGCGTCCGCGGCTTCATCGCCCCGTTCCTCGGCGTGCTGCTGTACACAGGCTTCAACAAGTTCCATCTATTCGGCCTAAGCATCCCCGCCTGGCAAGGCATCGGCTACTGGGTCTTCGCGATCACCCTCGCCTCCGCCCTCATCGGCTGGTACGGCTTCGTCCGCCTCGACAAAAAAGTCGGCGGCGACGGCGCGGCGCAGGCTCATGACTGATCTGGATTCGATTCAAAAAGTTCGACGAGCGGCGCATCGTTATCGATATCACTTGGGTTCGCTAACGGCTCACCGCATTCCGGACACTGTTTTGATACCGAGCCATAAAGATCATAATCACAGATCAAACAGGCTTTAGGTCGCACCGATACCTCACATAGCACCGCAGATAGTTTTCGCTTCCAAATTAATCGAGACTCTATATATGCGATATATGCGTAGAGAACCACTAAAAACAACGTGATAATAGTCGTTTCATAGACATCCATTAAGTGGATGGTCAACGATACCATCCCACAGATTAATATCATGATATGACAAACTCTATATTTCAGTAAGCCTGTTTTACTAAAGGCATGACGACCCGTTTGCTGGATTAAACTTCGCAAGGTACGAATCCCGATTGGCCGACCAATCGCATCTTGCAATATTTTTGCTTGCCAATCAGAAACCGTTGTTTCAGTAGAATCCATCGTTTTCCTATTCTTCCCCATCTCACACCTTCAACTCCCGCCGAAGGATCTTGCCGGTCGGGTTACGGGGCAACTCATCAACCTGCCTTATCTCACGTGGCACCTTGTACTGCGCGATCTTGTCGCGGACGAAGTTACGGATTCCTTTGTCATCGAACTCGGCGTCTTCTTCTATCTCGACAAACGCGATGGGGATCTCGCCGCGCATATCGTCGGGCTTGCCGACCACGGCCGAGGCCTTGACCGACGGGTGCAGATTCAACACTTCTTCGATCTCTCGGGGGAAGACGTTCTCGCCGCCGACGATGAGCATCTCTTTCTTCCGGCCGGTGATGTAGAGGTAGCCGTCGTCGTCGAGTTTGCCGATGTCGCCGGTGCGGAAACACTTGACATTGCCCTCGTTCGGCACATCGATCTCGACGAACACCTCATTGGTCTGCTCGGGCAGCTGCCAGTAGCCGTCCATGACGTTTGGGCCGGTGATGAGGATCTCGCCGGGCTCGTTGGGCCCGAGGACGTTGTTGCCGTCGTCGACGATGTAGTTCTTGACGCCGGGCAGCGCTTTGCCGACGGCGTGCTGC
>JAHQVV010000032.1 GCA_019634195.1 Phycisphaeraceae bacterium
CCTCGCGTGGCCTCGGCGCTGCGACGGCCAAGCGCCTGGCCGCCGAAGGCAGGCATGTTGTCTGTGTCGCGCGCAACGAGGCGAAGCTCAACGAAGTGAGGGCCGAGATCGAAGCGGCCGGAGGCAGCGCCTCCGTCGCGACGTGCGATATCTCAAGCCAGGAGTCGATCGAGGGCCTGATCGAGGGCGTGTTCAAGGAGCACGGCCGGCTTGACATCCTCGTCAACAACGCGGGCATCACCAAGGACAACCTCCTGCTGCGCATGACGGACGAGGAGTTCGATGATGTGATCAATACGAACCTGCGTAGCGTGTTTATCGCGTGCCGCGCAGCACTCAAGCCGATGATGCGCGGCAAGTGGGGCAGGATCATTAACCTCGGCTCGGTCGCTGGCGTCGTGGGTAACCCCGGCCAGGCGAACTACGCCGCGGCGAAGGCCGGCCTGGCGGGTTTCACCAAGTGCCTGGCCAAGGAGATGGGCGGCAAGGCCATCACCGCGAACGTTATCGCCCCGGGCTTTATTCAGACCGACATGACAGACGTGCTGCCCGACCAAATCAAAGAGGGTGTGAAAACGATGACCGCCCTGCGTCGCATGGGCGAAGCGGATGAGATCGCCGCGGCCGTGACCTTCCTCGCCTCCGAAGGCGCCAGCTACGTGACCGGGCAGGTGCTCTGTGTCGATGGCGGGATGACGATGTGTTAATTAAACCGCTTGGGAGGGCCTTGAAAGCCCCTTCCCGGCTTGTGAACGGCCGCAAGGCACGCTATAGTCCCAAACTGATCAAAACAGCCGCCGGGCAACCACTTAACCCCCTACCCGGCCAGGAGCAAACCACCATGGACGAACAGGAAATCCAAGAAAAAGTCATCGCGATTGTCGCCGAGCAAATGGGCGTCGATAAGGGCGAGATCTCCCGCGACACCTCCTTTGTCAACGACCTTAACGCCGACTCGCTCGACACCGTTGAACTCGTGATGGAGTTCGAGGACGAGTTTGAAACCTCGATCCCCGACGAAGAAGCCGAGAAAATCGATACCGTCGGCAAGGCAATCGACTTCATCAAGGAAAACTACGGCGGCTAATCACCGGCCGGACCGGGCGAATTGCCCCCGCAACTCGCTATAATCATGCGCCGCCTCTGATTCCCAGGGGCGGTGCTTGTTTTTCTCTTATCCCTGTTTCCACGAGCCGATCAGAACCATGAGCAAGCGACGCGTCGTTATCACCGGCCTGGGCTGGGTCACGAGCCTGGGAACCAACGTCAACGAGGTCTGGAGCAAACTGCTCGCAGGCACCAGTGGCATCATGCCCATCACCCGCTTCGATACCGAGAAGTATGTCACGAAGTTCGGCGGACAGGTGCAAGACTGGGACGGCCCGACGAACTTCGATCCGGTCGAGCGCAAGCGATACGCCAAGAAGCTCGACCGCTTCGCGCAGTTCGCGCTAAACGCTTCGATCGACGCGGTCAATGACTCCGGCCTGGATTTCTCGAAAGAAGACCTCTGGCGCTGCGGCGCGATCATCGGGTCGGGCGTCGGCGGCATGGAAGAATTCGCCGAGGGCCACAAAAAGCTCTTGGAGAAAGGCCCCAGCCGGGTCAGCCCGTTCATGGTCCCCAAGCTGATGTGTAACGCCGGTGCCGGCAACGTCAGTATCCATTACGGCCTGTGCGGCCCAAACTCATCGGTCACCACCGCATGCGCGTCTGCCGGCCACTCGATCCTCGCAGCCGCCAATGAGATCCGTTACGGCGCGGCGGACGTGATGGTCTCCGGCGGATCCGAGGCTGCACTCACCCCGCTGGGCACCGCGTGTTTCATTGCCCTCAAGGCGCTCTCCAAGCGAAACGACGAGCCCGAAAAAGCCTCTCGCCCGTGGGACGCCGACCGTGACGGCTTTGTCCTCGCGGAAGGGGCGGGCATCGTCGTGCTTGAAGAGTACGAACACGCCAAGGCCCGCGGCGCGAAGATCTACGGCGAACTGCTCGGTGCCGGGCAGTCGGCAGACGGCTCGCACATCACCGCCCCGCTCGAAGACGGCGCGGGCGCCGCTTACGCGATGAAGGCCTCGCTCGCAGCGGCCGAGGTCAGCCCCGGAGATGTCAGCTACATCAACGCCCACGGCACGTCGACCGGCCTGGGCGACATGGCCGAGACGAAGGCCATCAAGCGCGTCTTCGGCGACGAAACCAAGGTGCCGGTCTCCTCGACCAAGTCCATGCTCGGCCACTCCCTCGGCGCCGCAGGCGGCATCGAGGCGGTCATCCTCGCGAAGACAATCGAGACCGGCCAACTCCCGCCAACGATCAACCTCGACAACCCCAGCGACGGCTGCGACCTCGACTACATCCCCCACACCGCGCGTGAGGAGGACGTCAAGGTCGCGATGAGCAACAGCTTCGGCTTCGGCGGCCACAACGTCTGCATCGTGATGGGCAAAATTTAAAGCCGCTTGGGCTTTGGCAATCACCCACTCACAGCACCGTGAAGTCCGCAAACACCGCGTAGATCACGATCACCGCGATCACCAGCGCGATCCCCGCAGGCACCGCGAACTTCCACGGCGTGATATCGACTTGCTTGCTGTGTTCGTGGGCCCAAGGTTCGGGGCGTGGCTTGATCAGGCGGGCGACCAGCATCAGCGCGACTAGTGAGACGAACACGAGCCCAACATAGTGGAAATTATGCATCACCCCGCCGGCAAGCAGTAGGTCGCCGCCTTGATCGTTTGTCCCGATAGGAAGGAAGTTGCCGATCAGCAGGAACCCGACCCCCAGCACGAGCGCAACATTCGCCGACCAACCCGGCACGCGTTTGGTGAGCATGCCGATCACAACAACCGACAAGATGGGGATGAAGTAGATCGCGTTCATTGCCTGCAGGAAACCGAAGATGCTCTCTTGGCCTGCCAGTAGCGGCGCGATCGTCATGGCCACCACTGCGGTTACCCATCCGAACCATTTGCCCGAGGCAACGACTTGCTTCTCTGTCGCGTGTTTGTTGATTTGGGGTTGATAGATGCCGAGGCTGAAGAGTGTTGTCGCGCTGTTGAGTGCGGAGTTGAAAGAACTGAGGATTGCCCCGACAACAACTGCGGCGAAAAAGCCGGTCAGCCCAGCGGGCAGTACTTCCCGAACCAGGCGGCCATAACTTTCCGCCGGCGCCATACCTTCGTGGACTGGGTTATTGGCAAAGAGCTGGTACGCGATCAGCCCCGGCAGCACGAGGTAGATCGGCCCGAGCAGCTTGACTGCGCCGCACAACAGCACGCCTTTCTGGCCTGTCTTGAGGTCACGCGCCGCGAGCGTCCGCTGGATGATCTGCTGGTTTGTGCACCAATAAAACGTCATCAACAGAAACGCGCCGGTAAAGATCGTTTCAAAAGGAACAAGGTCATCACGCGCACCAATCGAGTTAAGCCGATCGGCCTGACCGGTGCGGATCGCGTCGAGCCCGGCCATCGCCCCGCCGTCGCCGCCGACGGCTTGCAGCCCGAAGTAGGTGATCAGCAACCCGCCGATCAGCAGGCCGGCACCGTTAAGGGTGTCAGAGACCGCGACAGTGCGGAGCCCGCCGAACAATGCGTACACCGAACCGATCAGGCCAATGATCCAGACGGCCAGCCAAAGCACGACGTTCTTGTTCTGTATCCCGGTCAGTGCCTGGACATCAAACATCTCGCTCAATGCCTGCGCACCGGTGTAAAGGATCATCGGCAGCAGGACCACGGCATAGGCTGCAAGGAATACAAGTGTCGTAATCGCCCGGGTCGTTGGGCCGAACCGGTCCTCCAGAAACTGCGGCACCGTTGCCACCCCGCTGCGCAGGAATCGGGGCAGGAAGAACAACGCCATAAGCACGATCGCGATGACGGTGACGATCTCCCAGACCATGACATGCAGGCCGCCTGCATAAGCATCCCCATTGAGCCCCACGAGTTGTTCGGTCGAGAGGTTGGTCAGCAGCAGGGAGCCGGCGATCACGACCGCCCCAAGCTTGCGCCCCGCAAGGAAGAAGCCCTCGCTCGTGCCGTGGTCGTCTTTGTGGGTCAGGGCCCAGGTGAGCCCCGCGACAAGACCGGTGAACAGGAGGAACGAGATCAGGATGGTCACAGGCGGGCTCCTGTCGCCAGAGCTGGCGAGGGCGTGGGGGCGGTCGTGCTGAGGATACCACCGGCAGGGCCGCCCCTGTGTGTAAGGATGGATACCGCCTGTGCTTAATTGCATCGCGGCAGGGATTCACTTAGATTATTGGGCTCGACAGACCACCCCACACAGGAACGCGAACCGATGACGACCGACTACGCGACGGATGTCCGTGACACCGAGACCGCCCAGAAGTACCGTGACATCGGCATGGAGCACGAGCTCGCCGGCGACCGCATCGAAGCGATCAAGGCCTACGAGGTCGCCTACACCGCCGACCCCGATGACGCCGACACGAGTTTCCGCCTGGCTTACAACCTGGACCTGCTGGGCGAGGAAGACGAGGCGCTGCACCTGTATGAAGAGTGCTGCCGCGCCGAGCGTCCGCCGCTCAACGCGCTGGTGAACCTCGCGGTGATGTACGAGGACCAGGGCAAGTACGCCCACGCCGAGCGCTGCATCCGGCAGGTGCTCGCGACCGACCCGAACCACGCGCGTGCACGCCTCTACATCCAGGACATCCTCGCGAGCAAGGCGATGGTCTACGACGACGAGTCGGAAGCCAAGGCCGTCAAGCAAGACGCGCTGTACAACACGCCGATCACCGACTTCGAGCTCACCGTGCGGACCCGCAACGCGCTGCGCAAGATGAGCATCCGCACGCTCGGCGACCTGCTGCGTGTCACGGAAGCCGAACTGCGCAGCTTCAAGAACTTCGGCGACGCGTCGCTGGATGAGATCAAGGCTATGCTCGCTCAGAAGGGCCTGCGTCTGGGCCAGACCGTCGAGCAGCACCAGGAGGAAGTCAAGCAGCAGGTCTACGAGCAGCTCGCCAGCGAGACCGGCGACAGTTCGATCCTCACCCGCAGCGTCAACGAGCTGGACCTGTCCGTCCGTGCACGCAAAGCACTCGCGCTCCTCAATGTTGGGTCGCTCGGCGACCTTTGCATGAAGACCGAGGCCGAGCTGATGGGCGTCAAGAACTTCGGCATGACCTCGCTGGTCGAGATCAAGGCCAAGCTCGAAGAGATCGGCTTGGGCCTGCGGACGCTTGAGGCGTAAGCCAGACACGAACTATTAAAAAGAAGGCCCCGCCAATCAGCGGGGCTTTTTCATGGAACTAGAATCAAGCCGATGCCGGAGAGGACAGCCCCAATCATCGACCGGCACGCCGCGCGCGTGCTGCTGCTGGACCGGCACAACCGCGTCTTGCTGTTCCGCTGCAAAGACCCCGACGCAGACCGGGCGTTCTGGATCACACCCGGCGGCGGGCTCGAGAACGACGAGACACACGAGCAGGCCGCGGCCCGTGAACTCCAAGAAGAGACGGGCCTGGCCGGCGTGCCCATCGGGCCGTGCGTCTGGACACGCAGCCACACCTTCCCCTGGCTGGGCAAGACCTATTGCCAGCACGAACGGTTCTTCCTCGTCCGCATCGGTGGCCATGATGTCGATGTCGGCGCGCATACCGATGAAGAAAGGGTCGCGTTAACCGAGCACCGCTGGTGGTCGGTCGAGTCGATCCATCAAGCAACCCAAGAGTCCTTCGCCCCGCGCCAACTCGGCCGGCGGTTAGGTCAGCTGCTCACCGCTACACCGGCCGAGCCGATCGATGTCGGCGCATAAAAAACCGCCAGGCCTTTGAGAAGACACTGGCGGTAGTTTTGCTGTGCGTGCTAAACAAGCATCCAATCAGGCGTCGTCGCTGAAGACCCGTTCCAGGGCTTCCTTGAGTTGCTTAGCCATGTCAGACTCAGGGTCCGCTTCGATCGCTTGGATCAGCGTCGTTTTCGCGGTGGCCTTGTCCTTGAGCACGAACATCTGGATCTGCGACTTGAGTGCCAGCGCTTCTTGCCGAACGGGAACAAGCGTGTCTTCACTATCCACCAGCTCGTCGAGCTTCGTGATCGCGCCCTCGGGGTCGGCCTGCGCCGAGCGCATGACCTGCTGGATCACTTTCTTCTGAGCCTTGGCGGTGACGATGTCGTCGTAGTGCTTCTTAAGACCGGCCTCGTTGTCGGCGTCCAGGCTGACGATCTCTTGGACCGTGTCCTTGTAGTGCTGGGTCGCCATGTCGTCACCAACAACTTGCATCGCGGCGTGCAGGTGCTTGGCCTTCTCGAGGCCCTCCGCGGACTTCGCGGCGGCCATGTGCTCGTCGCGCTCGACACGTACCTGCTTGAGTTCTTCCAGGTGCTTGGCATACGCCTCCGGGCCGCCGCGGCGGTAGCCGGTCTTTGCGTAGGGCAGGCCCTCGTGATCGGTCAGGTAGATCGTGGGGTAGCCACGGATGCCGTAGGCGTCTTTGAGCTCAGCGTTCTGGGCCGTGGTCTCGTCGGATAGCTTTGACTTGTCGCGTGGGAAGTCAATCTCTACCAGAACAAGGTTTGCCTCGGCATAAGCCTTGAACTCGTCTTTGGAGAAGACCTCATCAACAAGCTTGATGCACCAGCCACACCAGTCCGACCCAGTGAAATCGAGGAGCATGTCTTTGTTCTGCTCGGCGGCCTGCTTCTTCGCGGCTTCGAAGTCATGGGACCAGCCCTCGCCGCCAGCAAACGCTGGCACCGCAAGGAGGCACAGAACGAGGGCGGTGGTCAAGAACTTTGGGCATCGATGTCGCATGGAGCAATCCTTTTCAGTTACGTGGAAGTTAAAGACGTGGTACGCCTGTGCAAGCGTACAGGTTCAGAGAAAACGATGTCGTTCTAGCGGCTGTAGGCCGCCGCCCCGGCCCCGGTGTGCTTGCTCAGGCGGTTGTGGACGTAGAGCCATTCCAGCAGCAGTTCTCCCGCGCTGGCGAGCATCCCGGGGTCTTCAGGAGCCATGCCCAGTGTCTTGGCGATCAGCTTGGCCGCCTCAGACAGGCCCTCGACGTGCTGCATGCTCTCGACCAGTTCCTCCGCGGACGCGGTATCGCCGATGGTCAGACGCAGGCCCTGATCGAACTCGGCAGACAGCGCTTCGTAGGCCTCGATGTCTGCGGCCTGATCGACGACCTTCTTCACCGCCTCTCCTAACAGCGCCGCGACGAGCTGGTCCTCCGCCTGCTCCGAGTCGTCGGCCATCATCAATTCGATCTTGCCACGCGTCGAGGTGAAGACGTGCTGGAGGTCGCAGACCCGAGCGACGACTCCGCTTTCGCCGGTCAGGATGCCACGGCGCTCGGCACTGGAGACGATCGTCTCCAGACAGGCCACCGAGGTGCGTACGCTGACGCCCGAGGACTGATTGATGTGCGAACTGGATCGTGCAGCAGAGATCGCCTCCTCCAGAACGCGGTGTAAATAGTCGGGGACGATGACCCCCGGGGTGCCGGCGGCACGATCCACCCAGGCGTTCTCTTTGGTGATGTGCATCCCCTCAGCGATGGTCAGCGGGTAGTGCGTGCGGACGACCGAACCGATGCGGTCCTTGAGCGGCGTGACGATCCGCCCGCGGTTGGTGTAGTCCTCGGGGTTGGCGCTGAAGACCAGAGACAGGTCCAGGTTTAGCCGGATCGGGTAGCCTCGGATCTGCACATCGCGCTCTTCGAGCACGTTGAACAGGCCGACCTGGATGCGCGGGGCGAGGTCCGGCAGCTCGTTGATCGCGAAGATGCCTCGGTTGCTGCGCGGGATCAGCCCGAAGTGCATCGTCGCTTCATCCGAGAGGTGCCTGCCCTCGGCGTGCTTGACGATATCGATCTCGCCGAGCAGGTCCGCGATCGTCACGTCAGGTGTCGCCAGTTTCTCGTGGTACCGCTCGTCGCGGTGCAGCCAGCGGATGGGTGTGTCGTCGCCCTGCTCTCGGACCGCGCGTTGGCCGAGCTGCGTGGCGGGCTGCAGCGGGTCGTCGGGGACCTCGATCTCCGCGATGATAGGTACCCACTCGTCCAGCAGGCCGGGCAGCATGCGGAGCATCTTCGTCTTGGCCTGGCCACGCAGGCCAAGGAAGAGCATGTCGTGGCGGGCGAGCAGCGCGTGGGTGACCTGCGGGACAACGGTGTCGTCGTAGCCACGGATGCCGGGGAAGATCGCCTCGCCGGACCGGAGCCTGTCGATCAGGTTCTCGCGGAGCTCCTGCTTGACCGAGCGATAGTGGTATGCCGATTCACGGAGCTGGCCAAGGGTCGCGGGGCTGGGGTGTTCTTGGGGCAATTGTGTTCCGTATCTTTGAGAAAAATAGAGGAGAGGTGTGGTTACGCTAGACCTGCCGAGAACGTAAGTCAATGCTCTTTTTCGGGTTGGGACACGAAAGCATGGGCGGGTTATAATCTCGGTTTAGCGACAGGCCGGCATCGGCCCCTAGATGGATGAAACGAATCGATGAGCCAGTTATTGGTAGCCGTGTCTTCGCCCTGGGCCAGTGACAAGCTCGCCGAGCCTATCGCAGATCTCGCCCGCCGTCTTGACGCGTCGGTGTTCGTCGCCCACGTCGCGACCCTGCAGGAGACCGACGAGCACGAATCCGACGCGACCCAGCGTGGCGAGCAGACGCTGCAGCTCTTCACCGATCGGCTTAAGCAGGCCGGCGTCGAGGCGGAGGGCATCATGCTCTTCTCCGACGACACCGCCAAGGCGATCCTCAACACCGCCCGGGCCCGCAACTGCTCGCTCATCGTCCTGGGCCTGACCGGCAAGGGCGTGCTCAAGCGGCTGATCGCCGGCGACGTGCCGACCAACATCATCCGCTCGTCCGAGATCCCCGTGCTCCTGTGCCCGGCGAACTGGGACGGGTCGATCTAAAACATGCGACCGCCCGACCCGATTCTTTTTTGATTCGGATCGTCGAACGCAAACCCGCTCTTGGAGAGTCCGCTCTTGAACGCTTCCTCGGCTGACGAAAATCCCGACGTCCTGCTCATCGGTAGCGGGATCATGTCATCAACCCTGGGCGCGATGCTCAAGAATCTCAAGCCGGGCCTGAAGATCCAGCTCTTCGAGGCGGCCGAGGGTTTTTCGCCCGAGGCGTCCGACGGCTGGCACAACGCGGGCACGGGGCACGCGGGCATCTGCGAGCTGAGCTACACGCCCAACTACGGCGAAGACGGCGAGGTCGATGTCAACAAGGCCATCGAGATCTTCCACCAGTTCGAGCACTCCAAGCAATTCTGGGGCTACGCGGTGCGCGAGGGGATCATTCCCGAGCCCACCACGTTCATCAACTGTGTCCCGCACATCGCCTTTGTCTACGGCCAGCCGCAGGTGGACTTCCTCAAGTCACGCTTCAAGGGCATGCAGGCCCACCACTTCTTCGAGGAGATGACCTTCACCGAGGACCGCGAGACCATCAAGCAGTGGGCCCCGCTGCTGCTGGACGGGCGCGATCCGAACGAGCCTATCGCCGCAACGAAGATGGACGTCGGCTCGGACGTGAACTTCGGCTCGATCGCGCGGCAATTCACCCAGTGGCTGGACAAACAAGACGGCTGCTCAGCGGTCACGAACCACAAGGTCGTCGACCTGGACGAGACGGCCGGTGGCTGGAAGGTCACGATTAAGAACACGGCGAACAACACCAAGCTCGTCCGGAACGCGAAATTCGTCTTCATCGGGGCGGGCGGCGGCAGCCTGCCGCTGCTGCAGAAGTCGGGCATCGACGAGGCCAAGGGGTTCGGCGGCTTCCCCATCGGCGGGCAGTGGCTGATCTGCGAGAAGCCTGAGGTGTTTGAGCAGCACGGCGCAAAGGTCTACGGCATGTCGCCCGGCGCCGCGCCGACCATGGCGGTCCCGCACTTGGATATCCGCGTCATCGATGGCAAGCGGGCCTTGCTGTTCGGCCCCTACGCCGCGTGGACGACCAAGTTCCTCCACGAGACGGGCAGGTGGACGGACCTGATCAAATCGATCCGGCTGGACAACATCGCCTCGCTGATCAAGGTCGGGCTCTACAACATCCCGCTGGTCCGCTACCTCATCCAGCAGGGCACGCAGTCGATGGCGACGCGGATGAAGGAACTCAAGCACTTCTATCCCGCCGCGGACGTCAAGAACTGGAAGCTCATCGACGCGGGCATCCGTGTCCAGGCGATCAAGAAAGAAGACGGCGACGCGGGCATCGTGCACTTCGGCACCGAGGTCGTCACGAATAAGAAGAAGACGATTTCTGCCCTGCTCGGCGCTTCGCCGGGTGCGTCGGTCTCGACCAATATCATTCTGGAGATCGTCAAGCAGTGCTTCGCTGACGAGTTTACCACGCCCGACGGCCATGCCCGGATGAAACAGATGGTCCCAACCTTCGACGAGGACCTGATCCCTGATGCGATGGCCGGCCGGCAACGCGAGACCGCGCACCAGGCGGAGCGGTCGCTTGGCCTGCGTGCTGATGTAGGCTCTATTCCCGCTTAGGCCCGACGCCGCTGTAATTGCATCCGCTGGATCTCGGTGCAGCGCTGCTGGATGTGTTGCTCAAGCTGGTCGGCCTCCGTTTCGTCCGTGAAAGCGAACTGCAGGCCGAGGTAAAGCCCGTCGTCGCCGAGCGCGTTGATGTGCATCACGCGGACAGGCGCGACAACGCATTCCTGATCGCTAAGCCAGGCCGAGCATTCAAAGAAGCGGGTACGTTTGATCTGGCCGAGGACTTCACGCGTGGCACGGATGCTCACGCCAAAGCCTCCGGCACTGATGTTCGAGAGCTTGCCAGCACATTCAAACACCTCGTCCTCATCGATCTTGCAACTGAGCTTCACCGGCTTAAGGTCCATGGCTGCGACCGACACGCGATAAAACGAGCGTCGCTGCTCACGGACGGGGCGCCGCCCGGGGCTGAGGCGGTAGCACGTCACTCTGAGCGAAGGATTGACCTCGTAGGTGATTGCTTCGTGGAGCGTACACGTCGCGACCATCCGCTCGTTGTTGACCATGATGGTCAGGTCGATGTCGTGGCCGACCTTGAACGACTTGTCCTGCACCGCCTGCCGAGGGGTCTCGACGATGATGCAGCCGTCTTCGAGAACCTCAAAGGCCCGGCTGCGGTAGGTGATCACGGCCGCCTGATCGTTGCTGACACCCCGCGACAACTCGACAGAGCCATCACGCTCGGCCAAGCGCTTAAGCATCGCTTGCCATTGTTTTTCGTTGCTGCTGGGCAAAGACCAATCCTCCGTCTATCTTTTACATCGACGGGCCGCTTGTGCGGCTTAACTACCTGGGGGAATGCCCTAAACACACGATCCCGCGCAGGCATCACAGGCCGTACAGACGTACACTTCCGTGATGCCCACCCTTACGCATGGCTCTGATCTCCGCCTGGCCCCGACGCTGGGCCCGGTGGTGCAGGCTTCGCGAAAACCACCGAGGCAAGGCTTAACCGTCATCGGCGAGCAGGGGTTTGCGGCCGTGCAACTGGACGCGACACTGCCCGGGCTTCGGCCGAGAGAACTCGACACCACCGCCAGGCGGGATGTGCTCAGCACCGCGATGCGAGCGGGCCTTACGATTGCCGGCATCGACTTCTTCATCCCCGCGGAGCACTACCACGACCCGCGGCACGTGGACCGTGCGGTCGAAGCGGCGGTCGCGGCGTGCTCGCTGGCAGGCGACCTGGGCCGAGTCCCCGTCAGCCTGAACCTGCCGACAAAGAAGGTCGATCCCTCGTTGTCCCAGATGATCGCCGACAGCGCCGACGCATACGGCGTCACGCTCGCCATTCATGACGAGTCGGACCTCGCCGGGCTGGCCGGCTGGCTGAGCGGGCACGGCGCGCCGCACATCGGCATGGGGCTGGACCCCGCGGCGTTGTTGATCCGTGATCGCGACCCGGCCGGTGCCGCGCAATCTCATTCAAGCCTACTGCGTGTTGCCCGCCTATCGGATGCGAGCAAGGGCCAGGCCGACGGCGGCCGACAAGTCGTCGGTATGGGGAGCCTGCAGGTGATGGCGTACCGCGTGTCGGTTGACCTCGCGCCCGACCGCATCGGGCCGGTGGTGCTTGACCTGCGCGGGTCGGCTTCGCCGCTCGACGCGATGCGGTCCGCCAAGCCGGTATGGGACAACGCGGCGGTCGCGTTTTAGGTCTCGGTGGCCGAGTCGGCAGCCGCTTTCGGCTTCGCACCCAACCCCAGCAGCGCAAGCGAGCCGAATAGCCCGACGCCGACGAGGTACAGCCGGTAGACAACAAACATCATGAGCGCCTGCTGATCCGTCGTCCCGCTGCTGCCGACGATGAGCTGCACCGCGACATAGTCCATCGGGCCAAGCCCGAGCGGCCCCGACACCGGCAGCGACCAGAGCATCAGCACGATCGGGATCGTGCTGATCAGGTACAGCACCGGCTGCTCGACACCCAACGCAAAACCCGCCAGCATCATTGAGCTGGCCAGGCTCAGATGGATCACCAGGCTCAGCCCGATCGCGAGGCCAAGCGAGCCGAGGTGACGGCGGTACGCGCTGACCCACGCATCGAGGTTGCGCAGCACCTTTGCCCCGGGCAGCTTGCTGAGCTTTGCCCCCAGCCCTAGTCGGCTACGCAGCGTCGGGCTCGTGTACAGCCAGGCGTTCAAGACAAGCGTGACAAGCCCGCACCACATCGCGATCGTGAGCCTGCGGATCAGCGGGTCATGTAGCGAGAGCAGGCCGACGAACCCCACCAGCAGCACGAGCCCGATCAGACCACAGAGCCGATCGATCCCGATGCTGACGACCGCGTCGGCGCGTTGGTCCGTGCCCTTGGCGGCGTAGTAGGCCTTCATCACGTCCCCGCCGGTTGTGCCGGGCATGCAGAGGTTGAAGAAGAACCCCGCGAGCGTCAGCCGGCCGACCCGGCCCACGCCGACGTCGATGCCGCGGGCCCGCATAAGGATCCACCACCGAAGTGTGGCGAGCAGGACAACCGGGATCAGCAGCAGGCCGCCGAAGAGCAGTAGCGTTCCGTCGGCTTGCTTGAGGATGCTGATGAAAGAAGGCTTGAACCGCGGCCCATCTCCGGTCGAAACCAACTCGGACGTCTCGATCCAGCCCGCGTCCGGCCCGTGGCCGTGCCCGTCATCCGGCGGCTCGAGCGTGTAGCCGTTTTTTAGCCCCTCAAGGATGGGATAGGACCGCCCGCTCTCCCCGCCGGAGATGCCCTCACTGACAACGTACCCCGGCGGCAGGTAGACCTGATCGGTCCAGGTCAGGGTATAAAAGATGTAGCCCACCCCCAGCGCCGCGATGAGCATCCGAATCATCCATCCGAGGTGCTTTTTCATCGCCGTCCCTGATCACTGACGAAAATCATGTAAAGCCGCTGCAATCGCTGCACTGGCCCATAGAATACGGCAAACCCCCGAGGACAATGCCATGACACTGCCCCAACGATTGATTGCCCTGATGCTGCTGCTCTGCGTCTGCCTGCCAACTGCTGCACAGGATGATGAGCACTGGAAGATGGCCCACAAATCGATTGAGAAGGGCATTGCCTACCTGCGTGCACAGCAGGCGGAGGACGGGTCCTGGATGCCCGACATGGGCCCCGCGGTGACCGGGCTCGCGCTCACCGCGCTGCTCGAGCAGCCCGACATCGGCCCGAACGATGAAACCGCCGCCAAGGCCATCGCGTACATCCTCAAGCACGTCCAGGGCGATGGTTCGATCCGAAAAGGCCCGGACGGCATCCTCGCCAGCTACAACACCGCCCTGAGCCTGTCCGCGCTCGCCCGTATCGGCGGCAGCAACCCCGAGGCCGCGTCCGCTATCAAGGGCGGACAGGAGTTCCTCAAGGGCACGCAGTGGATCGTCGGCATGAAGGACCCCGACGGCAAGACTATCGATGAAGACCACCCGTTCTACGGCGGCTTCGGTTACGGCGGCAGCGGCCGGCCCGACATCTCGAATACCCAGCTTGCCTTGCAAGCCCTGCACGACACCGGTGTCGATTGCGATGACCCCGTCTTCAAGCGGGCGCTGACCTTCCTTCACCGGATCCAGGCGGTCGAGAGCAACGACAAGAACGCGGACAAGTTCGAGGAGCTCGACGGCGGCTTCATCTACTCGTCCTCGATCAACAAGGACCACATCGGCGTGCCTGAATCCAAGGCCAGCCAGGACCAGATCGACGAGGGCAAAGCCGGTCGACCCGTCTCGGGCCTGCGGGCCTACGGCAGCGTGACCTACGCCGGCTTCAAATCGATGATCTACGCCAACCTCGACCGCGACGACCCACGCATGGTCGCCGCGATGGGCTGGATCAAGAAGAACTACACACTCGCTCAAAACCCCGGCATGCCCGAGGAGCAGAAACTGCAGGGCTTGTTCTACTACTACTTGACGATGGGCCGGGCGCTGAACGCGTACGGCAGCTCGACCATTGAGGTCGAAGGGAGCAACACCGCGAGCGTACTAGCCCCTGCAGACGCGAACCTGGACGAGGTCCTCGCGAAAATCGATGAGCTAAAAAAGCAGGGGTACCAGGACGTCTCGTTAGGCGTGAACAAAGAAGGCGATGAGATCAAGGTCGTAAAGAAGCCTGCGCAAATCAAGCGCGACTGGGCCAACGACCTGATCGACGTCGTCGTCTCCCAACAGCACGAAGAGGGCTGGTGGGCGAATAAAGAAACCCGCTGGCTTGAGAGCCAGCCGGTGCTGGTGACGGCCTACTCGGTCATCGCCCTGCAGAACGCGATCGATTAAGCTTGTTGGTAGGGCAGGCATTCCTGCCTGTCATCAGGCCCAAGGCCTGTTAGCCCTATCACAGCACGGGGCGTTAGCGCGTGCCTCGAATCATCTGCGGCTCGTGGCACGCGCTAAAGCCCCGTGCTCTGTTCATTCGGCTTCGCCGATCGACAGGCAAGAATCTCTGTCCTGCCGGTCGTTCTGCCGATACACTTCATAGCAACCTCCTCAACGGGCAAGGACGCCACGATGGACCGACGGAAACTCTTTCTAGTGCTCGCGACGGTGGGCGCTCTGCTGATCGCGACGCCCTTCCTCTACCGCCTGTTCATGGGGCCCAGCGACCCGGTCCTGCCCAGCACGGCCGAGTACTTCCCGGTGCAGGACCCGGAGACGGGCCAGTGGGGGTTTATCGACAACGAGGGCAACGCGATCACGCCGATGGTCTTCGACTGGGCGGGTGATTACCGCCAGGGCTTGGGGCTGGCCGAGAGCAACGGCGCGATGGGCTACATCGACGACTCATTCAAAGGCACAGGCAAGTGGGCGATTAGCCCGCGGTTTGAACTGCGCGATAAGGGCGATCAGTCCGCGTTTGGCTTCTTCGACGGTCGGGCACTGGTGCGCGATGACAAGGGGCTGTGGGGCTACATCGACACGACCGGCCAATGGGCGATCGAGCCGCGCTTCGCCGAATCAGAACGCGACTACCCCGGCGTCCCGGCAGGCAATTTCTCCGACGGGTTGGCCTGGTTCCAAGCCGTAGAGATGAACGAGCGGAACAGGGTCGATGAGCATGATGAGTTCGTGCGCGACGCGGACGGCAAGCCGATCAAGGAGGCCTACCCTCGGCGGAGCATCGGCTACATCAACCGACAGGGCAAGGTCGTCATCGAGCCGCGATACGAGATGGCCAACGACTTCGGCGAAGGCCTCGCGGCGGTGCGGATCAAATCGCACGACAGCTGGGGGTTCATCGACAAGGACGGCAAGCGCGTGATCTCGCCGAGGTTCGACGAGGTCGGCACGTTCAGCGAGGGCCTGTGCCCGGTCGCGATCAACGGCGTATGGGGGTATATCGACCCCAAGGACAACGAGGTCATCGAGCGGCAGTTCGACGAGGCGGGCCTGTTCTCGGAGGGGCTGGCCGCGGCGCGCGTGGGCGACAAGTGGGGGTACATCGACAGCCAAGGCGAGTGGGTGATTCCGCCGACCTACGACGAATTTGACGACTACGGCCACCCCGGCGACCCGCGCCCGTTTGAGAACGGCCTGGCGCGTGTGACGTTCGAGAAGCAGTCGATCTACATCAACCCGCAGGGCGAAAAGGTCTGGCCGAAGGATTAGATGTGAGTTGCCTTCGTATTTAGCGGGGGACGCGCAGCGTCCCGTTCGAGGCGCGACAGACGATTCGTACGGGACGCTGCGCGTCTCTCGCTACCGCCTAAACCGCTTTGCGTTTCTCATCGGCCGCGGCCTGGTGCTTCGCCTGGCGGATCGCAAGTTGGATCGCGCACCGCATCGAGCCGGCGTCGGCCTTGTTCTTGCCAACCAGATCAAACGCAGTGCCGTGATCGGGGCTGGTGCGGATGATGGGCAGGCCCAGCGTCGTGTTCACCGCCGAGTCGAAGGCGAGCATCTTGACGGGGATCAGCCCCTGGTCGTGGTACATCGCGACGAAGAGGTCGTACTTGTTCAGGTGGGCCGGGGTGAAGAGCGTGTCCGCGGGGAACGGGCCGCGGGCGTCGATGCCGGCCTTATTGGCGACCTCGATCGCCGGACGGATCAAACGGATTTCCTCATCACCAAACAAGCCGTCCTCACCGGCATGCGGGTTGAGGCCGCAGACGGCGATCTTCGGCTTCGCGACGCCGAGCTGCCGCATGGCGTCGTGGCCCAGGTCGATCGCGTCGAAGACCCGGCCGATGGTGAGCTGGTTGCGGATGTCCATCAGCGGGATGTGGATCGTCGCGAGGACGGTGTTGATCTGCTCGGCGTGGAACATCATCGCCACGCGTTTGGATTTGGTGCGTGACTGTAGGTACTCGGTGTGGCCGGGCCAGCGGTCAAACCCCGCCAAGGCCCAGGAGGTCTTGCTGATCGGCGCGGTGACCAGCGCATCGACACCCGCCTGATCGATGGGCCGCTGCGCGGCGAGGAGCGCGTCGTCGATGAAGCGTCGGCTGGCCTGGCCGCCCTGCTTGGTCGGTTTGTGCACAGACGAGCCGAGCATCGAGTACTCGTCATAGTCCAGGCAGACGACCTCGTGGACCAGCGCGTGCTCGGCCCGCTCCGCGTCGTGCTGCAGGCGGTGCCAGTACGGATCGATCTCGGCGAGGTCGGCGGCGTAAGCGAGCAGCTCGTTCATGCCGTAGACGACAAAACGCGCCTGGCCGCGCAGCGCCGGGTCGGCGAGCGCCTTGACGATCACTTCGGCGCCGATGCCGGCCGGGTCACCCATGGTGATGCCGATGACGGGTTTTCTTGGCAGCTGAGCCATCGTTACATAGTAGCGGCTTAATCAAGACGATTTCGATACCATGCGTGCATGACAGAGACGGATCAAGCATTGCCGGTCGCGGTGGTGGGTGTCGGCCGGATGGGCAGGCACCACGCACGGACGTACAACAACCTGGATCTGGCCAAACTTGTCGCGGTCGTCGACTTCGACGAAGAGCGGGCCGAGACCGTCGCAGACGAGTACGGCTGCCGCGCGTTTAACTCCGTAGGTGAACTGCTTGAGCAGTGCCCGGAGGTCAAGGCCGTGACCGTCGCCGTGCCGACGAAGTACCACGCCGACTCGGCCTACCCGCTGATGGAGAAAGGCGTCGCCTGCCTGGTTGAGAAACCGATCGCGGGCTCGGTCAAAGAAGCCGTTGAGCTGGCCGACTTTGCCAAAACGCATGACTGTGTCCTGCAGGTCGGCCACACGGAACGGTTCAACCCGGCCGTGCGTGCGGTAGCGGCGATGGGTATCACGCCGAGGTTCCTGGAGGTCACGCGGGTGAGCCCGATGACCTTCCGCTCGCTGGACGTCGGCGTGGTGATGGATATGATGATCCACGACCTGGACGTCGTGCTGTCGCTAGTCGGCCGGCCGATCGTGGGCGTGCAGGCGGTCGGCATCAGCGTGCTGGGGGATAAGGAAGACATCTGCGACGCGCGGCTCACCTTCGAGGGCGGCTGCGTCGCGACGCTCAAGGGCTCACGCGTCGCGTTGAAGACCGAGCGTCGGCTCCGCTTGTTCAGCGAGGATGCGTATGTCTCGCTGGACTATGGCTCGCGCGAGGGCATCGTCGTGCGCAAAACCGCGAACGCTCAAGCCCTGGATGACGTGCGGGCCAAGCTGCAGGACGGCGCGGACCTGTCGGACGTGAACTACATGGACCTGGTCAAGATCGATCAGCTCGAGATGGACATCCCCGCCGACGAGGCGGACCAACTCACCGCCCAGGCCAAGGCCTTTGTCAACGCGATCCGCTCGGGGACGCGGCCCGTCGTGACCGCCGAGCAGGGCTACGCGGCGGTGGACGCTGCGGAGCGGATTGTGAAGGCGGTCGACGCGCACGCCTGGGACGGCATTGGAAGCAGCCCCTTTTGAGGGCAGGCCTTAGCGCCTGCATAAGCCGGACACATTGGACCCGATCACGCTCATCCTATTGATCGCTTTGCCAACCCTTCTGTTGGGCAGTGCGTTGTTCAGCGGCTCGGAGACGGCGCTCTTTTCGCTGTCGGCACACCAGCGTTCGCTGCTCTCCCAATCCAAGCGGGCCGGGGCGTTGGCGGCGGCGACGCTGCTGGTCGAAACCCGCGCGTTGCTCGTCACGCTGCTCGTGAGCAACATGGTCATCAACGTGCTGTACTTCACGCTCAGCACCGTGCTGATGGACCGCCTGCTCGACGCGGGATCGATCGCGACAACCGGCGCGGCAGCGATCGCGTTGGGCACCTTCTTTGGCGTGATCGTCTTCGGCGAGGTGCTGCCCAAGCAAGTCGCGGCGCAGCAGGCCTTCGCGTGGTCGGGGCTGGTCGGCGTGCCGCTGCTTGCGATCCACCGGACGATCGCGCCGATCCGGATCACGGCCGAGCGCCTCGTCATCGCCCCGCTCGCTCGGCTGATCGCGCCCTCGACCCCGCCGCCGGATCTGTCCGCGCGTGAGTTGGAGATCATGCTGAGCATGAGCCGTCAGCGTGGCATCATCGACCAGGACGAGCAGCAGCTCCTGAGGCATGTGCTCGAGCTGGGCCAGATCAACGTCCGCGACGTGATGGTCCCGCGCGTAGACATCCGTGGGCACAACCTGGACGACCCGATCGAGGACCTGTTGGCCCTGGCCCGTGAGACCAGGCTGCGCCACATCCCGGTGTACGAGGGGAGCCTGGACCAGATCCGCGGCCTCATACTCACGCGGCAGTTGCTGGTCAACGAACCTACGAGTCGCAAGCAGTTGCAAGCACTGATCAAGCCGGTGTACTTCGTGCCGGAGATCGCCCCCGCGGACCACCTGCTTACGACACTGCGTGAAAAAGCGGTGACCTTTGCGATCGTCGTCGATGAGTACGGCGGCTCGGCCGGACTAGTCACACTCGAAGACGTTGTCGAGCACTTCATCGGCGACATCCCCGGCGCCTACGAACGCGACGGGCAGGCGATCGTTGAGCAGCTGCGCGACGGGGTTTTCCGCGTCGGCGCGGACCTGGCGGTGCACGATTGGGACGAGTGGTTCGGGCGCAACCCCGCGATGTCCAAGGCCGCTTCCGGTGCCGCGACACTGGGCGGCGTCGTGCTGGGGCTGCTTGGCAAAGCGCCCAACGAAGGCGACCGCGTCGCGCTGGGCAATATCGTGCTGACCGTGGACAAGGTCGAGGGCAGACGCATTACGTCCGTGGTCGTGGCGGTTGCCGACGCAAACCAGGCCGCACCAAGCACAGAGGAGGCGCAAGATGCCTGACTCTGACATGGTGTTCTGGGCTGTCGTGATGCTGCTGGGGTTCCTTGGCTCAGCGCTGTTCTCCGGCATGGAGACGGGGGCGTACCGGCTCAACCGTGTGCGGCTCTATGTCCACGCGTCGCAGGGGCGTTCGTCCGCGAAGTCGTTGGAACGGATCGTCGCCAAGCCCTCTTCGCTCATCGGCACACTGCTGATCGGCAACAACCTGTGCAACTACGCGGGGACGGCCGGGCTGGGTGTGATCCTCGCGTCGATGGCGATGCCCGTCTGGCAGGCGGTGCTCATCAACACCGTGCTCGTCACGCTGGTGCTGTTCATCTTCGGCGAGACGCTGCCCAAGGACCTGTTCGCCGCGCACGCGGATCGCCTAATGTACCCCCTGGCCAAGCTGCTTGTCTTCTTAAGAACGCTGTTTACTTGGACAGGCGTGTTGCCGATCGTTGTCGCGATCAGCGAAGTAGCGATCCGTATCGTGGGCAAGGCCGAGGGCGGCGCGTTGACACCGCGCAAGCGTGTCGAGCAGATGGTGCGCGAGGGGGCCGGCGTCGGGCTCATCAGCAGCGAGCAGACGGAGCTGGCTCAAAGAGCGTTGGCGCTATCCAAGCGGCGCGTGCTGGCCGAGTGCACGCCTTGGCCGCGGGTAGTGAAGGTCTTCGAAACGACCGAGCGTGCGGCGCTATGCCGATTGGTTGAGGAGACGCCCCGTTCACGGATGCCGGTGATCAATGGGAAGGGCAAGATCGTCGGCGTGGTCGATATGATCGATGCCTTGCTGATCGACGAAAACGAACAGGCGCCGGTTCAAGCGGCCATGCAGCCCGCGGTGTACCTTCCCGCCAGCACGACGGTGCGCGAAGCGCTCGCGCAGATGCAGCGGGAGCACATCGGGCTGGCGATCGTTCGTCGGCCCGACGGCAAGCCCGCGGGCGTGGTAACCATGAAGGACCTGGTCGAGCCGCTCACCGGCGAGATCACCAACTGGTAGGCTGCTTCGATGAGGTGGCAGCCGACCGATATCGCAGACGCCGTAGCCGCGGGCCTGGCGCGACAAGCACAGGCAGACGACGCCGAGCACG
The DNA here is from genome assembly GCA_019634195.1 of Phycisphaeraceae bacterium. Taxonomy (GTDB): domain Bacteria; phylum Planctomycetota; class Phycisphaerae; order Phycisphaerales; family Phycisphaeraceae; genus JAHQVV01. The sequence continues at coordinate 20,752 of JAHQVV010000032.1, forward strand.
CGGTCTATGGTTTTGACGCGAAAGACGAGCTCGGCCTGCACCCGCTGATCAACCAGGCCTTACGCGACGATGGCTTTGGCGTCTGGCCCGAGCAGCGGTACCCCGGGCACTGGCACAAGGCCAAGCGTTCCGAGGGCCTGCGCTGCGACCTCGTTCTAACGCCGGAGGGACGCCCGCTGCGTGACGAGGCGGTCAAGGACACACTCTTTGACACCGGCGAGGCGATCGACGCGCAGGCCGCGTACTGGCTGGAGATCAAGACGGTCGCCCAGTACGAGACCGGCGGCGCGTTCAAGCGATACTCGGCCGAGCTGCTGTCGCCGGTGATGAAAGACGTCAAGAAGATCTGGTCCGACGGCGTCATCCAGCACGGGGGCCTGCTGATCATCCTTTTTACCGAGAACCAGGAGATCGCGGAACACGACCTGGCGGCCTGGCACGAACGATGTATCCGCAAGGGGTATCCGGTCGGCGTGCCGGCCGTGCGTGGCCTGCCGATCAGCGACCGGATCGGGAATCGCTGGTGCAGCGTTGCCGTGTTCGGCGTCAGGGGTGCCTGATGCAACGGATTACGTACGCATGACACGAAACGTCAACCGCCCGAACCGCCCGATCGAGGAGCAACTCGACTACGCCGAGGCGGTGCTGAGGATAGCGCTGAACAACAAGACGATCGCGTAC
>JAHQVV010000033.1 GCA_019634195.1 Phycisphaeraceae bacterium
CCCGACCGCCAAGGCCGACGGCGGCGTCCGCCTCAACGAGATCGGCGTCTGGCCCGACGGCTACGACGCCTGGCGCGACGCGATGAACCACCGCGTCGCCGGCTACCGCTACACCCCGGCCCTCACCGAGTCGCAGCTCGACGAAGCACGCGGCTGGCTCTACGACCGCAACCAACCCGATACGCTGGGCAAAGCCATCGGCGGGGTCTTCGCGATCGACGGCCGCATGGGCAAGGGCAAGGACCGCGACAAGGTCACCGTCACGATCCCCAAGGGCGAGTACGCCGAGGGCGAAGGCCTGTGGACCGCGTGGAGCGCAACCGGCTTCGGCCACGGCATGGCCTGCGTCGGCTACGACGACCAGGTCGGCTACGACCGCAACGGCGACGGCAGCATCACCAACGACAAGGACATCACCGGCGACGGCAGGGTTACCCTCGCCGACTGGGAACGCGGCGCGTGGATCGTCGTCAACTCTTGGGGCAAAGACTGGTCCGGCGACGGCAAGATCTACCTGCTCTACAGCGCGATGGCCGACGACACCTGGCCCCGCGGCAAGTACATCGGCCGGGTCGAGGTCGCCCGGCACCAACCCCGCATGACCGCAAGGCTCAAACTCGCCTGCGACAACCGCACCGACCTCCGCATGACCCTCGGCATCGCCAGCGACCCGGATGCCAAAGCACCCGAGCACACCGTCGCGCCCGAGGCCTTCAACGGCTGGCCGCTCTTCGGCAGAACGCACTCGGGCCACGTCCCCCTCGCCGGGCCGGGCAAGAACGACCCCATCGAGGTCGGCATCGAGCTGACCGAGCTGCTCGACGCGGTCGACACCGACACCGCCCGTGTCTTCATCAAGCTCACCCGCAAGGACGGCAGCACCGCGGCCGGCCAGCTCCATGGAGCGGCGATCCGCCTTTACGACGACAGCGGCGAGCTGCTCCGCGAAATCCCCATGCAGGTGGGCGAAGGTGTGTTCGGTGAAACCGAGTTGAGCACATCAACCGTCGTCGAGGGCTTGGAGGGCAAGTAATTTTCTGATTCGCAACGCTCTATGAGCAGATATCCAAGACCTGCATTTACTACTCAGCAAGTTGTGGCAGCAACCCATAACACCTGGTCTATTCGTTACCCGCGTCGTCACAGGTTAGGATTCACACATGGAACGACTCTTTCCCCTCGTATTGCTGACGCTGGTCTGCACCTTCCCCTGCCTCGCCGAAGAGAAAGGGCAGTTGACCCTGTCCGACGGCGGCCGCCCGATCATGGCCTACAACGCAGCGTTTGTGCCCTCGCCGATCGCCGACGCGCCGTGGTACGGCCGGAGCGGCTTTATCCACCCCGTCTACTCGCCCAAGGGCCGGGCCGTCACCGGCGCGTTCCCCGAAGACCACCCGCACCAGCACGGCCTGATGTTCGCCTGGACCTCCGCCGAGTACGAGGGCCAGCGCGTCGATTTCTGGAACAGCCAAAAGAAACAGGCCAAGATCGAGCATGTCGAGACCATCAAGGCCGACGATGACAGCATCAAGGTCAAGCTCCGCCACGCCATCACCGCCGGCAAGCACAAGGGCCTGGCCGTGCTCCACGAGACGTGGGCGCTCACCCGCGTCGAGCACGAGACGCTAAACGTCTTCGACCTCGTCTCCGTGCAGCGGTGTGCGACCGACAAGCCCCTGAAACTCCGCAAGTACCACTACGGCGCGATGTGCGTCCGCGGACCGGCCAGTTGGAGCAACGGCGACGCCATGCTCACCAGCGACGGCAAGAACCAGGCCGAGGGCAACCACACCCGCCCCAACTGGGTCGCGCTGTTCGGCAAGGTCGATGGCGAGACGGCCGGCATCGCCGCGATGTCGCACCCCGACAACTTCCGCGGGCCCCAACCCGCCCGCCTGCACGAGAAGATGTCCTACTTCTGTTTCGCCCCGATGATCCTCGACGCGTTCGAGATCAAACCCGGAAAACCCTACGTGTCCAGGTTCCGCTTCGTCGCCTACGACGGCAAGCCCGATGCGAAGCAGTTGGAAGCAATCTGGCAGGACTACGCGGATACACACGACGACGCGCAAGCGAAGCGCGGGAGCGAGTAATCAAAAACGTTACCCAACGATTCAAACCCTCCGAGGCACACGATGTCTGAATTCAACCCCCGCTCGGTCAAGTCGCTCATCGGCTGGGCGTTCGCGCTGATCTTTTCGCTCGTCTTCCTCTTCGGCCCGCACATCGCCATCCTCGTCTACGTGGCCGAGCCCCAGACCTGGATGTTCACCACCTACTGGATGTGCATGGCGACTTACCTCATGGCCGCCTACGTCATCGACGTCAGCCCCGACACCTCGAACCTCGGCCTGGGCGGGACGATGATCAACAACCCCTTCTCGTTCGAAGACGACCACAACCGCGCGATGCTGAAGATCGCGCTCTTTGTCTGGCCGGGCAAAGTCATCTGGTGGACCCTCGGCCGGACCTGGCGCGTCATCCGCGGCGTGTAAAGGAAGAGTCGCCGGTGGGATATCCCACGCCAACCGCCGATGCAGAAAAGATGCGAAGTGTTCTAGATCGTTTCCCACATCTACGTAGCGACAAGCTTCAGGTGCCCGGAGACGGGCCCGCGAGTCCCCGGAAGGCGCTGTTCATGATTGGATCAAGAAGATTCACGCTGGAGATGATCAATCCCCGGCCCCGACGACTCGCCTCGTCTAGACGGGATCTCTTGGTCGCTCGGCCGAAAGCCCAGCTCGTGGGTGCTCGGCCGCATCGCACTCGTAATTTCTCCGAGTTGCGGGAACGCGCAGACCGACAGGCTGGCTTGATTCAGGCTCCCCTTTTCCAGTAGATCGTCGATTAAGATTATTGGACACTCCCCAACAAAAGAAGCCCACCGGGCAAAGCTCGTGTTCGTCGCAAGAACCGCATCACAGTTGGCCAGCAGGAACAGGTCATCCTCCACCGAAGCACCCGCCCATTGTTGAGCCGCTTGCCCGTCCAGATCGTGTTGAACTTGTGCGTCGTCGGAAACGACCAGAAAACCATAAGTCGCCCCAGTATTCTGCGCCTGGATGCAGCGCATGGCCTGCTGGTATTGTCCCGTCGTGAAGTAGTGCTGCCCATTCTGCCACACCTTGTAATCGCCATGGCGAACATGCACGCCGATGGTGTAGTTGGTCCCCGTGTTGAGCAACAGCCCCTTGCTACGCTCGTTCCAATCCGCTGGCCTCAGCATGCCGCGGACCCATTTTGACTCGTGCTCGGTGACGTTTTGTGTCGAGAAAAAGATGCCCGTCAGCAGCAGGCCCTTTGATGGGCCACCGACCCACTCCACATCCAGCGACAGATTGCGGTCGCCCTTGCCCGAGAAGGTAGACAGGCCCTGAAGCTGTCCGGTGTGCTGCTGGTCGATTGTTTTGGACGCAGCTTCGCTCCCCAAACGCAACAAGCGGAAACAAAGCCGGTCGAGCACCCCCATCTTTCCGGGCGCATGGGGGGCCATACAGACACCGCTTGACAGAATTGATGAGACGGAATCCGCCGGCCCGAGGCGTTGGGCAAAAGACGCGTCGATGAGAACACTATCCGCCCGCTTCGCATAGATTAGGAGGTTCGCCAACACCGTGAGCTGGTTCGCTAACCGGCCCCACGAATCGGTGAGGATAATCACGTGCCGGGTACCGAACAACCGGCTCGATCGCCGGGTGATCCGCCGCGATGCCATCAAAAACAAAAACAACTTGGTGTGATGGACGGCGGCGTGGGGGATGATTTTGTTGATGATTCTTTTAAGCAGCATCTTTCTTCAGCACGGCCAAAAGCGAAGCGAGCCAAGTGCGATTCCTCAGGGAATGAAAGTCAATGTCACATTAATCGTCGTTGGTATACGAACGGCTTGCTGCTTTCTCGACTTCACGCGCTAGTATCCAGCAGGGCCAGTCACTTTATTGTAAGTGTCGCGTCCACCGGCCACAAGGATATGGATTCAAGCTGTTCAAAAGGGATTGCCTCGGAGGCGATCCTTCAAGACGTGACCGTGCGGGTCATCATGAACAGCGGAGTGTCTGCAGCCAACGAACTACGGCCGGGGGACGAGCCAGCAGCAAACGAAAACAGAAGGGCGCCCGGCAACAAGCAAGAAATTCCAAGCGGACGCATCATGGTGGTCATTATGGGGTGTCTTCTCGGTAAGTCGATGGATACCTTCCTTGGCTTGAGTAGCCAACGGCGGCAAGCGGTTCACAGCATAGCTAGGACGATATCTTTGCTTGAAATCGGCCGGGTGGCCGGCGTCTGAGCTTGCGAAGACCCGGAACAGATCAGGCATTACGCGTTCAAGACAATTCGTTCCGGGGCATCGCCAAGCCGCCTGCCCCGGCCACCCGCCGTGATCTCAACCGGCGGAAACTTGTCCGGCGAAAACGGCCCGAGCCCGCCCGACGAGATCGGCCCGCCGCCACAGCCCACACCCATCCCCAGCAAAACAGTCAAGATTCCAAGCGTCCGCGTCATCGTGTTGGTCATCGGGTGCCTTTCTGTTTGAACCGATGGATAGCTTCCCACGTTCAGCCGCCAAGGCCGGCAAAAGGTTCACCGCAGGTATATTTTAAACGGTTTCACTCCGACCCAATCGTAGACCGTAGGCCGGGCTTCAGCCCGGCAATGTGAACGAATGCTCCCGACACCGAGCTAAAGCCCGGCCTACATCACTGCTTGTGAGCAATTCATTCCTCAAAGTGTTGTTCGACAAACAACCGCATCTCTTCAATCTTTTCACGGCGTGCTTTGAGTGTCTTGACACCATAATCTTCGAAATGCTTAATCAATGCTTCGCTATCGGGCCCTATCCCTTGATCCTTACTCGCATCGATCCACTGCTGCATCTTTGCCTTCAGTTCACGATGGACCGCTTGGTATGCTTCGTCGCCGATCAGGTTGACCGTTTCATAGGGGTCTTTCTCTAAATCGTAAAGCTCTTCCGGAGCAAGCGGGGCTAAGAGCCGTGATTGCTCCGGGGTGAGCAGGTTTTTCTCGCCCATGATATTGAGCAGGTGATAGATCGGGTGGCTCGATCGTCGATAAGCAGTTGATGATTCATTGATCGATCCGGGCTGCTTGAAGTTGCGGATATATTTGTAACGATGGGTTCTTACCGACCGGCTGCAGGAATCCACATCACCAAACCGATCGGCCGCGGCATGGAGGTACTGTCTGGGCTCCGTGTTGCTCGCCAGGAACGGCCTGCCCTGCATCCAATCGGGAGGCGTTCCACCCGCCATCTGAATCGTCTGTGCGACCAAGTCGATTGACAGGGTCAGCGAATCATCGGTTGTGCCGGGCCGGTAGCGTGCAGGCTTCTTAAGTCCCTCTGGAATGTAGATCACCAGCGGGATATGGATGCCGCTGTCATAAAGCCAGTTCTTCCCACGGATCATGGGTCGGCCGTGATCTGAAAGCACACACACGATCGTGTTCTCGCTTAAGCCTTGATCATCAAGCAGTTTCAAGATCTTGCCGACATGGGCATCGAATTGATTGACCTCTGCGAAGTAGCCCGCAAAGTCATGGCGCGTGACCGGGTGGTCGGGGTAGTAAGGCGGCAGGCGGATGTCTTCTGCGTTGATCCCCTTTGTCGATGCAAAACGACGGTGTGATTCTGAGCTATTGATCTGAGCATAAAAGGGCTGGTTTTTGACCAGTTCTTCCCAGGACTTGGTGTCCCACCGCTTGCCCCGGTGTTTGAATTGCCAGTCGTCTTTGGCCATGCCTGTGCCAGCGATCCCCCGGATGTTCCCGGTGTAATAGCCTCGTTCACGCAGCATCTGCGGCAGGGTCTTGATGCCCTCGGGCAGCTGTGGCATCAGCGCCTTGCTGTACCGCATGTGGTGGGCACCGAGCGTGGTCTGATAGACCCCCGTAGCCATCGCCGTCCTGCTCGGCGAGCACGCGGGGGCCGTCGTAAACACCCGGTTAAACCGCATCCCCTTCGCCGCGAGCCCATCGATGTTCGGCGTGGTCACCACAGCGTTGCCATAACACCCCAGGTCCGGCGACATGTCCTCCGCGATGATCCAGAGGATGTTCGGCTTTGACACCTCGTCGGCCAATGCGTCGGGGCTAGATGCCATGCTTGCAAGGATGAGCCCGAGACAAGCTAGATAGCGTCGATATTTCATTTTGAGCTCCATGTCCCCAACAATCCTAGCACCTGATTCAAATCTTGCCACAGCGTGGCCGGCGGTCTGAGCTTGCGAAGACCCGGAACAGATCAGGCATTACGCGTTCAAGACAATTCGTTCCGGGGCATCGCCAAGCCGCCTGCACCGGCCACCCGCCGATCGAGCATGGAAATCAACTGGGCCAAGCACGGGTGGCCCACTTGAACTGGGCCATCCATCTGTTGGCCCACTTGAATCGGCGGGTGGCCGGGTGCCACACCTCCTGCCCGGCCACCCAATGCGTGGTGATTGGCTCGGGTGGCACTGACAAGCCTTCGTGATCATCGCGCATCATGCCATGGCCCTGCACACTGACAAGCAATTTCAGACGCACGGCAAGTCGCTTGTCAGTGCGAGCCTGTCGACCAGTCAAAGCCCATCACGATTCGGCTTGTCAGTGCCACCCGCCGCCGGGGTATCCCAAAGCCACCTGCACCTGCCACCCAATGTTAATCAGTTAAGAGCAAGGGCTGTCCCTGCGATAGATCAATTAATTCATATCCCATGACGGTGTGAGTATTACCCAAAGTTAGTTGGCTTGTACCATTGGATCTGATTTCAAATCGTAGAGGAATTTCTATCAAACGTTTATTTGAAGCATATAAAATACTTCCTCCATAGATGGCTACGTAGACTTCTTCCCCTTTCATGATCTGAGATACAGTTTGTGCATCTATAAATTTTTGTTGATCAACTGCCGACCTGTTATTCCAATGATTGCGTTTGAGCGCTGCTGAGGTGTATGAGTGCCGTGTTCCTGGGGGAGATACGATTTCCAATTTACTGCTTTCATCAGACGTATTCACCTTCCAGACAGTGTCAATCACGTTGAATGATGCAATGTCTGTAAATGATTCATTTCGGCTGAGTGTGATCTTCCACTCGGCTTTATGCATATTACTTTCACTCTTTGATGAGATTTGATTCACGCGGGAATAGAGTTTCTTGTCGAGTGCTGAATGACACCCTATGGACATGATTGAGGAAGAGAAAATTAATATTATCGAAAGTATTTTCATCCTAGTACCTATTGTTTAAGACGTCTCATAGATAGCAGTACGCAGACTGAAGACCGGCCTACTTTATATCCCCAACAACCTTACCACCTCATCCAAATCTTTATCTCCTCGTCCTGACACGTTGATGACGATGACTTCGTCGCTCTTCATCTTGCCCGCAAGCGTGATCGCTTCGGCGATGGCGTGGCTGGTTTCGATGGCGGGGAGGATGCCCTCGGCTTTGGTGAAGGTTTGGAAGGCTTCTAACGCCGCGGCGTCGCCGACTTGGGTGTAGTTCACTCGGCCGGTGTCGTGCCAGTAGGAGTGTTCGGGGCCGACGCCGGGGTAGTCGAGGCCGGCGGAGATGGAGTGGACGTCCGCGGTTTGGCCGTCGGGGTTCTGGAGGACGTAGGAGAGCGAGCCGTGCAGGACGCCGGGGGAGCCGAAGGTGATCGGCGCGGCGTGGTCGCCTAAATCGGTTGACCGGCCGCCGGCCTCGACGCCGACGAGCTTGACGTTCGTGTCGTCGATGAAGGGGTAGAAGATGCCCGCGGCGTTGGAGCCGCCGCCGACGCAGGCGACGATCGCGTCGGGGAGTTTGCCCAGGCGGTCCATGCACTGGGCCTTGCATTCGTTGCCGATGACGGACTGGAAGTCGCGGACGATCATGGGGAAGGGGTGCGGGCCGACGACCGAGCCGATGATGTAGTGCGTGTCTTCGCAGGAGCCCATCCAGTCGCGCATGGCGGCGTTGGTGGCGTCCTTGAGGGTCTTGCTGCCGGACTCGACGCCGATGACCTCGGTGCCCATGAGCTGCATGCGTTGGACGTTGGGCTTTTGGCGGCGCATGTCTTCGACGCCCATGAAGACGTTGCATGCAAGGCCGAAGCGTGCGGCGGCGGTGGCGGTGGCGACGCCGTGCTGCCCCGCGCCGGTCTCGGCGATGATGCGCTGCTTGCCCATGCGGATCGCGAGCAGGGCCTGGCCCAGCGAGTTGTTGATCTTGTGGGCGCCGGTGTGGGCGAGGTCCTCGCGCTTGAGCCAGATCTGCGCCCCGCCAGCAAGCTCCGTCAGGTTCTCAGCGAACATGAACGGCGTGGCCCGGCCGACGTAGTCGCGCAAGAGCCCATCGAGCTCGTCGCGGAAGGCGGGGTCGTTTTTGGCCTTCTCGTATTCCGCGGCGAGCTGCTCGACGGCGGCGTGGAGGGTCTCGGGGATGTAGGACCCGCCGAAGGAGCCGAAGCGTCCCAGGGCGTCGGGGAGGTTGGAGTGGTTGGCGGTCATAGGGCTATTGTAGCCGACCGGCGGGGCTGGAATGTGTAGCGGGAGACGCGCAGCGTCCCGTGCGAACCATCTATATCTATCACGCTTTGCACGGG
>JAHQVV010000034.1 GCA_019634195.1 Phycisphaeraceae bacterium
GGTGCTCTTGCCCAACGATGGGCTGGACCCGCACGACCCGCTGGGGGAGCTGCGCGCGCTGGCAGACACCGCCGGGGCCGAGGTCATCGACGCGCTGATGCAGAAACGGTCCAAGCCAGACTCGGCGACCTACCTGGGCAAGGGCAAGGTGCAGGAACTCAAGGAGATGGTCCAGTTCCACGGCGCGGATGTCGTGCTGTTTGAAAACGACCTGAGCCCGTCGCAGATCGCTAAGGTCGAAGAAGCGGTCGAGTGCAAGGTGCTGGACCGCAGCGAGCTGATCCTCGACATCTTTGCCTCGCGTGCCAAGACATCGGAGGCGCGCTTGCAGGTCGAGCTCGCCCAGCTCGAGTACACCTACCCCCGCCTGCGCGCGATGTGGTCGCACCTGGAGCGCATCGTCGGCGGCGCACCGGCCGGCATCGGCACACGCGGACCCGGTGAACAGCAGCTCGAGATCGACCGCCGGATCGTGCAGCGCAAGAAGGCGCAGCTCAAACGCGAGATCGCGGCCGTGCAACAACGCAAGACCCGAGAGGTCGCCGCGCGCAACGTCGACCACTTCACCGTCGGCCTGGTCGGCTACACCAACGCAGGAAAGTCCACTTTCTTCAACGCCGTCACCGAGGGCGGCGCCTACGCCGACGACAAGCTCTTCGCCACGCTCTCGACCCGCACCCGCCTCTGGAAGCTCGGCGACGGCGACCAGGTCATGCTCTCCGACACCGTCGGCTTCGTCCGAAACCTGCCGCACCACCTCGTCGCGTCGTTCAAAGCCACGCTCGAAGAAGCGGTCAACGCCGACCTCTTGCTGATCATCATCGACGCCGCCGACGCCAACGCCCGGCGGATGTACGAGACCGTCAGCGAGGTCCTCGACGACATCGGCGCGAAGGACAACCCCCGCCTGGTCGTGCTCAACAAGACCGACATACTCGACAACAACGCGGAAATATTGATGCTCACCCGCGAGATCCCGGGGTCGATCCCCGTGAGTGCAGTCACCGGCGTCGGCATCGACAAGGTCGTCGAAACGGTGCGCGAGGCCTCGCGCGGCACCACCCGCGAACTCGAGATGCTCATCCCCCACGCCGACGGCAAGACGCTGAACTTCCTCGAAACCCGAGCCGTCATCTTGAATCGCGACTACACCAACGGGGGCGTCAAGCTCCGCGTCAAACTCGGCCAACGCCAGCTCGATCAGTTGCAAGCCATGGGGACGCAGGCGCAGTGGGAAGGCTCCGGCAGCGCGTCGACACACGGCTGGGGGCGATAGGCATTGATTCGACCAGTCACCCCCGCACCCCGCTCTTCAGGAAAAACTCCATCAGCTCGTGCCCGTACTCGACCTGCAGGTCGCATGTCGCGGCGGCGGCTTCGGTGACGGCGCGCTGCACGACGCCGGCCATCTTGTAGCCGGTGATCACGAAGGGGACCGGATCGGCAACGTCGGTGCGGTCGTCGGTCGGTACCGCGTAGAGCGGCGTGGCCATCAGACGGTGTTCACCGCGCGCGGCCAGCGCGTGCTCCATCGGCTGCAGGACATGCTCGTCGATCAGGTGGATCGCGTGGACCTTATCGACCACGTTGCCGTCCAGCCCAGTGGCCGCCGGGGCGTCCGCATGGACGATGACCAAGTCGTGTTGCTCGAGCGCTTCGATGCTGTCTGCGCTCATCCGGATCAACTCACCCTGGATCGATTCAGCGGCGGGCGGATCAATGACCTCCAGACCGGCGAGCTGCGCCAAACCGCGTACCGACGGGTCACGGCTGATCAGCACCGCCGACCTGCCGAAGCGCTTCGTCCACGGCGGCAGTGCTGGGGTCTGCCCCAGCGCCCAAGGCCAGAGGTGGGTCACCGGGGGCTCGCCCATTTCCTGCCGGGCCTGGTTGATCTCGTGGTTCTCCAGGGCAACGGCGCTCTGGGCGATGAGCTGTTGCAGACGCTCGCCTTGAACATCACCGATCGGCAGATGCTCCCGGATCGAACGGTTCAACACGACGCTTGGCGGTGCGGTGACGACCGGCAACCAGTCGCGGTAACCGTCGTCTTCTTTGGCCAGGTCGATGAGGACGTGCATCGCGCCCTGGCCGGGGTGGACGACGACGCCGGGCAGTTCCAGCTGCGGCAGCAGCTCCTGCACGAGTGTCCGCGCCTCGGCGGCGGGCAGCGCTTCATCGTCATACGCGACCAGGTCACCCGTGGACGCGGTGATCAACGACAGGTGCATCGCCCAGGCCCCGGCGGGGACATCGATCCCCATGCCGGTGGCGGTCAGCGGCCCTCGGCCGGCGTAGCGTTTGACGGGGTCGTAGCCGAGCAGCGACATCACGGCACTATCTGCACCGGGCTCGATCGAGTCGGGGAGCATACGCACCTGCCCGAGCCGGCCGGTCTTGCCCATGCGCGCCAGCGCCGGAGCCTTGACGACCTGCAGCGGCGTCTTGTCGCCAAGCACCTCGGCGGGCCGATCCGCCGCACCACCCATGATCACGATCGCATACTTCATGAACGCCCTGCTGCTCGCTTATCCATCAGTTAAACACGCGGATCGGGAGGCCCTCTGCCTTCCACTTCTCGATCAGCAGACGCGCCTCGTCGGTCATCAGCTTGATGCGCTCGGCCGTGTCCGTGAGGTTGTGGTACAGCTGTGGGTCGGAGAGCAGCAGGCCGATCGTGCTGTCTTTGCTGTCGGCCTTGGCGACCATCTTGTCGATAACGGAGACGACCTTCGCCGCGTCGTCGGCGAGCGCGACGTAGTTCTTCTCGATCTCGCCGATGCTCGCTGCCGCGCCGTCGATGGTCTGCGTCGCGGCCGCGAGGGTTTTGTCAACGGCCTCAAAACGCGACTCCGCCGCATCCGCGAGCTTGAGGTACCGCTGTTCCAGAGCGGCGACCGTCTGCTCTAGGGTGTCGCTCAGCTCGCGCGCGTTCTCGGCCGTCTGTGTCACATTCTTGCGCAATTGCTCATCACCCAGCCAGGCCTCGGCCCCGGCGAACACGCGCTGCAATTCGCCCAGCCGATCCTCCAGCCCCTGGACCACACGGGGTAGCGACGGCGTGCCTTCGCCCTCGCCGCCAAACAGCTCGTTGATGTTTTCGCCGACCCCGACCCAGGTCTCTTTCAGCTCCGCCAGGTCTTCGCCGACGAGCTCGAGTTGCATCATCGGGTCGACCACCCGGCTGCTTGTGAGGACCGCGCTGCCGTCCTTAATCAGGGCCTGCGCATCAAGCGTGCTGCCGACCAGCGCAACGACAGGGCCGCCGCCAAACAGCGGGGTCTCGATGCGCACCTGCACATCGCTTGGCACATCGATCGCCTCGTCGATCGCGAGCGTGACGTAAGCCAGGTTCGGGTCGCCCGGCTCGGCAAAGCCGACGGACTGCACCTCGCCGATCTCCCGGCCCCAGAGCGTGACCCGGCTGTTCTCGTGCAGGCCCGCGACGTCCTCCATATAGACCGTCACGCTGTACCGGTTGTTCATGAAGGCGGGCGCGTAGCCGAACGCGACCAGCAGCACCATCAAGCCGATCAGCCCCCCGAGCGCGGTGATGCCCACGACGATGTCGCGGCTGCGTTCACGGGATGCGGTGCGTCGTTCCATGCCTTGCTTCGCTTACTCGATCGTGCTGGCGGCCGTGGTCTTCTCAAATGCGCGGCGGATGTTGGCGAGGTCCATTTTTTTGGCCTGGCCTTGGATAAACCGCTGGACAATCACGTCTTCGGTGTCACGGACCTGCTCGGGCTTGCCATCACAGATGATCTTGCCTTCGTGCATCAGCAGCATGCGGTCCGCGACCTTGTTCGCGCTGGCGATGTCGTGCGTCACCACCACACTGGTGATCCCCATCTTTCTTGTCAGCGCGAGGATCAGTTCGTTAATCAGGTCGGCACGGACCGGGTCCAGCCCGGTTGTCGGTTCATCATACAGCACCATGCTCGGCTGGAGCACAACCGCCCGGGCCAGTGCGATGCGCCGTTGCTCGCCGCCAGAGAGCTCGACAGGATTCTTGCCGGCATAGCCGCTGAGCCCGACCAGCCCGAGCACGCGCTGGACGCTGGCGTCACGCTCGCCGGCGTCCAGCTGCGTGTGCTCGACCAGCGGGAACGCAACATTTTCGCCGACGGTCATCGAGTCAAACAGCGCCCCGAGCTGGAAGAGGTAGCCGACCCGTTTGCGGACCTGGACCAGCTGCGTTTCGCTGAGGGTATCGACGCGTACGCCATCGAAGGCGACCTCGCCGTGGTCGGGCTTGATGAGTCCGACGATGTGTTTGAGCAGCACGCTCTTACCCGTGCCGGAGGGCCCGAGGATGACCGTGACCTTGCCGCGCTCAATGGCCAGGTCGATCCCGTCGAGGACCTTGTTGGTGCCAAAGGATTTCTGCAGGCCCTGGATCTGGACGATGGGCGTCGGCGCACCGGGCACCGGTCCTTGCACCTGCTCCGCCGGGCTGTCCTGCTGCGTTGTCATCGCAGACGCTCCCTGAGGGTTGCCGAGCGAGCTCACTCCGCGCGGAAGTAGTCGCGCACCGCTTCGACGACTTCGTCCTGCTGAGCATTGGTCATCTCCGGGAAGATAGGAAGCGCCAGGACCTCGGCCGCCGCCTTCTCTGCGACAGGGAACTCCCCCTCCTGGTAGCCCAGGTACGCGAAGCATTCGAGCAGGTGCAGCGGTACGGGGTAGTACACCCGCGATTGGATGCCGCACGCATCCAGGTGGGCCATCAGCGCATCACGCCCGCCGGAGCGCACGCGGATCGTGTAGTGGTTGTAGGTGTGGTATCGCTTCTCCGCCTCGACGGGGGCCGACACCTGCAGCTCTTCGAGGTGGCGGTTGTACCGGTCGGCCAGCTCCCGGCGACGGACGATCTCCTGGTCCAGATGCGGCAGCTTGATCGACAGGGCCTTGGCCTGGATCGCGTCGATCCGGAAGTTACCGCCCAGGTGCTTGACGCGGTAACCCGGCTCCAGGCCGTGCACACGCATCTTGCGGACCTTCGCGGCGAACGCGGCGTCGTTGGTGACCACGGCCCCGGCGTCGCCGATCGCCGCGAGGTTCTTCGTGGGGAAAAAGCTGAAGATCCCGGCGTCGCCGACCGAGCCGGCCATCGCGTCGCCGAATTTTGCGCCGATTGCTTGATCCCCGTCCTCGAGGACCTTGATGTTCTTAGCCCTGGCCAGATCCATGATCGCGTCCATCTTGGCCATCTGGCCGTAGAGGTGGACGGGGACGATGGCCTTGGTCTTGTCGGTGATGCAGGCCTCAAGCGACTCGATCGCGACGTTGTAGATCCGCGGGTTGATGTCACAGAACACGGGTGTCGCGCCGAGGCGGGCGATGCTGCCGGCGGTGTGGACGTAGCTGAGCGGCGAGGTGATCACCTCGTCGCCGGGGCCGACCCCGAGCGCCATGAGGGTGAGCATCAGCGCGTCGGTTCCCGAGCCCACGCCAATCGCGTGGTCGACGCCGCAGTATTGCGCAAGCTGCTGTTCGAACTCGGCGACGCAGGGCCCAAGAATAAACTGGCCCGAGTCGGCGACCTCCGCGAACGCGGCGCGGAAGTCGGAGAGGTGCTGCCGATTGTTTTCGATCAATCCGTAGAGGGGGACGGCCATAGAAATCTACTCATCCATGAGGAAAATGACGGTCACCAGCATACCAACGCCACGCGTTTGTGTGTTACCATCGCTGCCGCATTCATCGCCACGAGGGGCCACGCCATGCCGTCATCCGAGAGCGAACACGTCACCTGCCCGGACTGCGGCAAGGCCTATCGCTGGCAGCCCTCACTGGTCGGCAAAAGCGTGCCCTGCAAGCAGTGCGGCACCTCGTTTGAAATCCCCGACCGGCCGGGCAAAGGCGTGCTGCCGAAGCCTGCCGACGATGGGATCTACGAGTTGGCGGCGGACCCGGATGACGAGCCGGAGCAGCCGCCCGCGTATGTGGTGCCGAAGGCACCGCCGGCCGAGCAGCAGGCCGCACCGGCCGCTGAGCCCGTCGTCGAAACAGGCTCGGCCGACGTTGCGGAAGAATCAGCGGACGCCGAAGCAGACGACCCCTCAGAGCCGCAAGTCCACCTCAGCGAAGCCGCTAAAACGGCGCGGCGTGAGGCGCAGCGGATCGCAGCGGCCGAAAGCGAAGCCGAGCGTTCCTGGCGTGATTACAAATCGCTGATCATCGTGATCGCGTTGCTGGTGTTGTTCGGGATCATCTACTGGGCGATGGTTGCGTTTTCTGATGCGATGGACGAGGGCTTGCACAACACCATGCGGGACCGCCCCGCCGTCCTAGCCCTTTCCGACTTCTCACACCACGGTTGAAGCGACATGAGTGATCCGCAAGAACGCGTTACCTGTCCGAACTGCAGCAAGGGATACCGCTGGCAGTCCAAACTCGTCGGCCGGAAGGTGCCCTGCAAGCAGTGCGGTACCGAGTTCGAAGTCCCCAGCGCACCGGGCACGGGCATATCGCTTGCGCCGGTGGCCGACGACGGCACCTACGAGTTGGACCTCGACGCCGAGGACAACCCGGTAGTCAAACACGCAACGTCATCCAACGGCGGTAAGTGCCCGAGTTGTAACAGCCCGGTGCGGGATGGCGCGGTGCTTTGCATGAACTGCGGGTTCAACATGGCCGAGGGTAAGAAGCTGCAGACCGCAATCGCGGCGAGCGCACCCGCCCCCCAACCCGACTCGGACGATGCGCCTACCGACAGGACGACCGCGCGATTGCAACGTGATATGGAAGTCGCTGCGGATACGCACAAAGCGTTCGTCTGGCAGGAGTACACGCTGCCGATCGTGCTGGTGTGTTTCGGGCTGGCGTTCGCGCTGATCAATGCCCTGGGCCTGGCCCCCGCGGTCAATGAGATGATCAACAATAAAGGCGCTGCCTGGGTGCCGATCTCAAACAGAGAGGCCATGATCGCCTACATCGTCGCGTACGCGCTGACGCTAGTCATGATGATGCCGCTGCTGCTCGGGGGCATCTTCTTTATGGCCGCAGTCTTCGGCAGCGCGTTTGGCAACCTGTTTACCGCCCTGCTCAAGCTCTTTGCACTGACCGTCTTCGTCGTGAGCCTGGACCAGATGGTCAACCTGCTCATGGACCTGGCCACCGGCGGGTTCGGATTCATCGGCTGGGGCATCCGATTCTCGGTCGTGTTCGCGGCGTTCTACCCGATCTGCGTCAAGCTCTTCGATATGGAGAGCCACGAGATCTGGGTCATGCTCCTGATTTATGTCATCGGCCCGATCGCCATTGGCATGCTCGCGATGATGATCGCGATGAGCTATATGTAAACCTACTCGCCCTCGCTCAACCGCTTGACCTGCTCGCCGCCGAGCAGGTCGAAGGACTCGGCCACCAATTCCGGGATCGCCTCGGCATAGGGTGAACCTTTCACCGCTTGGGCGATCACGTCCTGGTCGATCTGCTCGCTGTCATTGACCGCGACGCCTGGGAACCAGTGCCCGCCGTTGCCCAGCAGGTTAAACCGCATCTTGCCGTACGTCTCCATGCCCCAGCCGACCGCGAGGTGGCGGAGCCAGAGCATGACCTCGAGGTTCAAACCGCCGGGCGTGTCCTCCGGCTCGGGCAGGCCCGCGTTCATCCCCTCGGGGTGGCTTAGGCCGGTGCGGGCACGCATCATCTCGGTGAGCGTCGCATCGATCGGCGGGACGAGTTCTTCCGTTCGGTCTATGAGTTCGACGGCCTGGACGTGCAGGTCGTAGTCGCTGGGCCGCGCGGCGCCGAGGCTGAGCGTGTGCACCTCGGGGCGTTGCAGACACCACAGGTCGTTGAACACCATCGGGTGGATCGGGTCACAGGCCCGGACCCACTGCGGGCTCGGCTCGTAGAGCTTGCCGCCCTTGTCTGACGGGCTGATGATGAAGACGCCCATGTCCAGCGCGTTCGCCGCCTGGATCGCCGGCCAGTTGCGGCGGAAGATGTAGTACCAATGGACATTCACGTAGTCGAACGCGGACGCGGCGCCGCGCGGCTCGGCGTTGATCGCGTCGAGGATGATGCGCAGCGGGCCGTGCGTCGAGAAGCCGACGTGCTTGCACAGGCCCTTGCGTTGCAGCTCGCGCGCCGCGTCGAGGCAGCCGCCCGCACGGATCGATTGCCGCAGTGTTTCATCGTTGTTGATGCCGTGGATCGCGAGCAGGTCGACGTGGTCGAGATTGAGCCGGTCGAGCGACTCCATGAAGTGGGCGGTGAACTTGGCAGGGTCGTCCTCGGGACCGATCTTGGTCTGGACGATAAGGTCCTCACGCGGGTAGTTCGGCAGGACAGTGCCGAGCTGGCGTTCGCTGACGCCGTAGCCGCGGGCGGTCTCGATGTGGTTGATGCCGACGTTGATCGAGTGGTCGATCGTGGCGACGAGGTTGTCGTGGACCTTGGGGTCGACCTCGCCCAGGGGCTTGTCGGTCCAGCCGTCTTGATAGCGCATCCCCCCGGTGGAGATGACAGGCATGTTCAGCTCGGTACGTCCGAATCGGCGGTATTGCATGCGGGGATTCTAGGGCGTCATACCTGCATGTGTAGCGGGTGACGCGAAGCGTCCCGTGCCGAGCCGCAAATGAGCTGCCAGGCAGGGCGTAACGCGTCGCCCGCTGTTTCATTACAGCAAGTCTCTCACACCCGATGAAGTCCAAGCCGTCCGCTTGCCGATATCTTCCTCATGCGATCGGAC
>JAHQVV010000035.1 GCA_019634195.1 Phycisphaeraceae bacterium
AACACGCGCACTTTCCGCTCGGATTGGCCGAGGTTCGCGTCGTCGGCGACGTCAAAGAGCTCGTCATACTTCAAGAGCAATTTCTTGACCTCGGCCGTCGCGGCGCGGAGCTGTTCGGGGCTCTCGCTGGTCAGGCGGATCGTGACGTCCGGCCCGCCGGGCCCGCCGGCCTGCTGCATGTAGCTGATCCGCTCGACGTCATCGATCTGGCCTTGCAGTTTTTTACGGATCGCGGTGGTGATCTGCGGGGAGGTTCGGCTGCGTTTCTCGACCGCTTCGAGCTCGACGAAGACCTGCGCGACGTGCGACGCCGGGGCGTTTGACGAGCCCGTCTCAAGGTCGTTGCTGCCGCCGACAAGCGATTCGATCGATTTGACCTCGGGTTTCTCGGCCAGGACGACCGCCTCGATCCGTTTGACGACATCGCGCGTCACGGACACCGGTGTGCCGATGGGCATCCGCACGTCGATCACGAACGACTCCGCGTCGTCCGCCGGCATGAAGTTGAACGGCAGCCGCTCACCCGCGACCATCCCGGCCGAGCCGATCAACACCGACACGGCGATCGCAAGCGTCAGGTAACGCACCCGCAAGAGCGCCGCCTGCACCCGCCCGAACGCGGGGATCACACGCTCGTTGATCAGCTTGTCACGCCCGGCCTCGTAGGACTGAAGCCAACGGGCCAGGCGCGTCTTATCCGCTCGCTCGCCCTTTTCAAGCGAGTGGCCCATGTGCGACGGGAGGATCAGCAGCGACTCGATCAGCGACATCGCAAGCGCACAGGCCACCACCACCGGCAGCGCGCCGAGCAGCGTCCCGATCTGCCCTTTGATAAAGGTCAGTGGCAGGAACGCCACGATGCTCGTCAGCACCGTCGCAACGACCGGCCAGAAGACCTCGTTGGCGCCGTTGATCGCGGACTTGGTCGGGGATTCGCCCGAGTCGTCGTGGTGGGACTGGATGTTTTCGGCGACGACGATCGCGTCGTCGACGAGCAGGCCGAGCACGACGATCAGGCCGAACATGGTCAGCAGGTTGAGGGTGATGTCTATGGCAGACATGAGGATGAGCGTGCCGCAGATCGCGGTGCTCAGCCCGACGCCGACCCACATCGCCGCACGCCAGTTCAGGAAGATCAGCAGCGTGAGGAAGACCAGCATCGCGCCGTAGATCGCGTTGCGGGTGAGCAGGTCCAGCCGGCCCTCGACGAAGCGGGCCAGGTCCGTCGTTGCATGGATCGAGGCGCCGTTGGGCAGCGGCTTGAGTGCGCCGGCTCCGAGTTCCCAGGCTTGTTGCGTGTCGGATTTGCTTGGCCCCCCGGGCTGGCGCTGGGTCGCGAGTTGCATGAGCTGATCGGCAACGGTCAGGTCGTATGGCACGCCGCTGCGGCCATCGACGTAGGCCCGCACCATCTGGGCCATCTTGACGATGTCCTGGTCGCCGACCTTGAAGATCGTCAGGCTTGTCGCGGGCTTGTTGTCGTAGCGGGCTTCGAGGTCGCTGTCGACGAATCCCTCGGTGACGGTGGCGATCTCGCCGACGGTGATGACGGTGCCGTTCTCGGCCGCGAGCAGGGGGATCTGACGGATGGCGTCGGCACGCTCCTCGACGCCGAGTGTGCGGAGCGAGACGTTGCCTGTATCGTGCTTGATCGTGCCGCCGGGGATCTCGGTCATCCAGTCGCGGACGGTTTGGCTGATGCGGGGCAGGGACAGGCCGTACTCGAGCATGGCGACGGGATCGACATCGAGGCTGATCTCGTAGGCACGCGTCCCGCCGATGAGGATCTCGCCCATGTCCGGAAGCGACCGCAGGTCGTCGCGCACCGTTCGGATCGCCTGCTTCATCGCGTACGGGTCCTCGATGCCCGCCAGCACGACGCGGATCACCGGCAGCCTCGGCTCGATCAGCTGCGTGGTGATCTCTTCCGCCTCGGTGGGCAGGTCCTGCAGCGCATCGATCTCGCGATCAACGTCCTCCATCGCCTTGTCGACATCAACGCCTTCCTTGAACTTGATCGTGATCCCGCCGCCGCTCTCCGCGACGGTCGTGCGGATCTCGTCGACCTCGTCGATGCCGCGCAGCGCGTCCTCGACCTTGATCGCCAGGGAGGACTCGACCTCTTCGGGCGCGGCCCCGGGGTAGGGAAGTGCGATGGTCGCGGTGTCGGGGTCGGTCTCGGGGAAGAACTGTTTGCGGAGGGTGGTGGACGCGACAAGCCCGCCGATGATCAGCGCGGCCATGAGCAGGTTGGCCACGACGGGTTTGCGGACGCCGAACTCACTGATGCCCAGGTTCATGGCGACACCCCGGTAGTGGTGGCGGTGGTTGCCGAGTCGTTGGTGACTTTGGCCTCGACGCGTTGGCCGTCGAGGATGGTCATGGAGGCGCTGAGCACGACGAGCGTGCCGGGCTCCAGCGGCTCTTTGAGCACGACCCACTGCGTGTCTTCGGTGCCGTACTGGGGGTAGGCGCCTTCCAGGTCGAACGCGACGTCAACGGTACGGCCGACGACCTGCCCGTCAACGACGGTGCGGATCCGGCCCTCCTGGATCGACCGCGCGGGGACGATGGTCTGCTGCTGCGGATCGGCGGTGTCGAGCCTAGCGAGCGTGAACGCGCCGGCCGAGAGCTTGTAGGGCCCGGTACCCTCGGCGAAGTTGCGCAGCGGGATACGGGACTGATCGACTTCGGCGAACGCGGTGATCGTGCGCGTCGGGCTGTCGGCGATGCCCAGGCGGGTGATCGTCGCGTTCCAGGGCGGGCAGTCGTCGGGGTGGCTGCGTGTGGTGATGGTGACGCTGTTGCCTGTGGCGACGTAGCTGCGTGCGCTGGCGGGCAGCTGCAGGGGCAGCTCGATGACGCGCGGGTCGATGATGCGGGCCACGCGTTGGCCGGGCGCGAGGTTCTCGCCGACCTCGATGTCGAGCATCTCGATGATGCCGTCGATAGGGCTGGTGATGGTGGTGCGGGCGAGGTTGGCCTTGGCGGTGTCTCGGTCGGCGGTGGCGGCGGCTTGCTGGGCCTCGATGCCGAGCCGGCGCGGCGGGATCACGTCGAGTTGGTTTTGCGTTGCGATGACCGCTCGTTCTGTGTTGAGCAGTGTCCGCTGAGCGCGGTCAACATCGCTCGCCGTTGCAGCGCCTGAATTCCGCCGCTCGACCTGGCGTTCGTAGTCCGCTCGCGCCAGTTCGTAATCCTGTTTCTCGACGGCGAGGCTCTTCTTCAGGCTGGCTTGTTCAGTCGTGAGCTGCTCGAGGACGGCCTCGGCCTCGGCGATGCGTTTCTCGGCCGCGTTGAGCGCGTTGCTGAAATCCGTGCTGTCCAATTCCGCGAGGGTCTGCCCGGCACGGACCACTCGGCCGACCTCGATGCCGTCGGGCAGGGTGACCACCGTCGCGCCGACGCGTGCGGGGACGTCGGCCTTGTCCTTGGCCTGCGTTGTGCCGTAGCCACGCCATTGCCGAGCGACCTCGACCGGCTCGATGCGCATGACCTGCACCGCGACGGACTGCTCCGCGAGGTCGCTTTTGCTGACCTGCGGCTTGGTTGCGATAAGGTAGGCCATCAGGCTGCCCGCGCTGATCAGCAGGAGCAGCCCGACCAGCGTGCGGACCAACAATGCGATGGTTTTTGGGCTGAATTTCTTCATGCATTGAACTCGTCATGGATGAGTTCGTACAGTGTACCAACCTCGGATTCAAGCGCAGTGAAATGCTGTCCGGTTCACGCCGACGCTGAGCGAAGCGTCTGGTACTTACCCCGTATTGCGCAGGCCCGCGGCGATCGCCTGGACGCTCTGGCGAAGCAGGTCGCCCTGCGGGTCCAGGCCGCGGCGGATCAGCTCGACCTGGATCAGATTGAGCGGGTCGACGTACGGGTTGCGGACGCGGACGGAGCGCTGCAGCCAATCGATGCCCGAGAGCAGGTCGTCGCGCTGGGCGGTTTCGAGAACCAGTGCCCGGGTGCGGTCGAACTCGGTGCAGATCGTTTCGAACAGCCGCGTGGCCTGGCCGTCATCAACAAGCTCGGCGTAGTGCTTGGCGATCTGCATGTCGCACTTGGCCAGCGCGAGCTCGGCGTTGTGGATCATCCCGCGGAACATCGGCCAACCCGCGTACATCGCCCGGCGGGTATCGAGGTCAATACCACTGAGCCCCGTGCCTAGCCCGTACCACCCGGTGAGCAGGTGGCGGTTCTGTGTCCATGCGAACGTGTACGGGATCGCGCGCAGGTCTTTGAGTTCGCGTGCGCCTCGGCGGCGGCTGGGGCGCGAGCCGATCGGCATCGTCTCGATCGTGTTGATCGGCGTAGCCCTGT
Source organism: Phycisphaeraceae bacterium (assembly GCA_019634195.1). GTDB lineage: Bacteria > Planctomycetota > Phycisphaerae > Phycisphaerales > Phycisphaeraceae > JAHQVV01. The sequence goes on from JAHQVV010000035.1 coordinate 4,321, forward strand.
CGAAGTACGCGAGGAAGGCCGGGTCGTCACGCAGCGAACGGTAGCAGTCGGTTGAGGCCTGCGAAGCCTGTGCGAGCGTATCTATCCAGCTCGGGTCGACCATGTCGGCCTGCTCGGCGCTGACCAAGAGCGTCGCCCAGGCGACCTGCTCGACGTGGCGGAAGGCGACTTCTGGGTCGTCGTACCGCTCGGAGAGGACCTCGCCTTGCTCGGTGATGCGGACCTTGTAGCCGACCGCTTCGGGGGGCAGCGACAAGACGCCGCGCGCGGCCGGTCCGCCGCCCCGGCCTAGTGCGCCGCCTCGGCCGTGGAACAGGACCAGGCCGATGTTGTGCTGCTTGGCGGTGTTGGCGAGTCGGGTCTGCGCGTCGAAGAGCCCGAAGTTGGAGGCGAGGTACCCGCCGTCCTTGCACGAGTCGGAGTAGCCGACCATACACATCTGCCGCCCGCCGGTGGCCTTGACGTGGGCCATGTAGGGCTCGCTCGATAGCAGCGCGTCGAGCGTCTTGTCCGCGTTGGCCAGGTCGTCGATGGTTTCGAACAGCGGTGCGATTGGCAGCAGTGCGCGCGGCGTCTCGTTGCCCGCTAACGCCGATCCAAGCCGACCCAGCCATAGCATCGCCAGCACGTCACTGGGCTCATGCGTCATCGAGATGATCAACGCCCCGAGTGCTTCGGTGCCAAGGGTTTCTGCCGCGAGTTCGAGGAGGCGGAACAGGTTAATCGTTTTACGCGTTGCTTCGGTCCAGGCAAACCCATCAAATCGGTCTACATCGAGGTCGATCGGCGAAGTCAGCAACGCCTGCTTGGAACGCTCGTCGAGCGCGGCGTAATCAACCGGTGAATCGAGTTTGCTGAGTACCTCACCGATCGCGCTATGCAGTTGCCTTGAGTCCTCGCGGATGTCCAGGCGTGCGAAGTGCAGCCCGAACACGTCCACCCTGTCTCGCCAGCCCCTGAGGGCACCATTGGCCAACTCGTCGTGCCCGTTGTCTTGCAGAGACTGGGAGATGGCCTTGAGATCGGCCGCCAGTTCCGCGCCGCTGCGGTAGGCAAGGTCATTGTCGTTCGCAAAGACGTCGCCTTCTGTCGATGCGATCAGCCGGTGGCGGATGACACGCAAGGCGCGCCGGTACGACTCATGTGGGCTGACTTGCTCGATCGATTCTTTCAGTCCGGGCCATCGCTCCAGCGCATCGCCTATGATCGCCTGTACGCCCTCGCTCAGCGGGTGGTGCTTGTCGGAGATACTGAGGACGCGTGCAAGCTGCCTGCATTGCTCGACGTGCTTGGCGATGATGGCCCTTCGGAGTCGAAGCAGTGTCTCGCGCGTGACCGCCTCATTCACAAATGGGTTGCCGTCGCGGTCACCGCCGATCCATGAGCCGAACCGTATCACCACTGGCAGCGTCGGGGTGTTCTGGGGGTAGGCCTGCTCCAGCGCCCTCCTTGTCGAATAACAGAGCTGTGGAACGACTTCCCAGAGTGAGTCGATCACAAACAGAGACCGGTCTACTTCTTCGAGCACGCTCGGTTTGTTGGGGCGGAGGGTGTCGGTCTCCCATAAACAATCTAGGTCCGAGCGGATGCGGCGGACCAGTTCGTCGCGCTCGCGGTGGAGCATGTCGGGCCGATCAAGCTGGATCAGGTCGTCGCGAAGCCGACGCAGCGTCAAGCGGGTGGTCCGCCGCTTGGCCTCGGTGGGGTGGGCGGTGAAGACGAGGTCGACATCCAGCTCGTCCAGCATCGCCTGCATCTGCGCGGCGGTGACGCCTTCGTCCGCGAGCTTGGTGATCGCGTGGCCCAGTGACTGGTTGCGTGGCCTGGGCCAGGTGTCCTGCTCGCGTTCTCGAAGGACCCGGATGCGGTGACGGTCCTCGGCCAGGTTGGCCAGGTCAAAGAAGCAGGCCAGTGCCCGCATCAGCTCGCCGAGTTCTTCCTCTGACATCGATGCGATGCGGCCGCGGAGTGTCTGGTCGGCTTCCGCGTCGCCATCGCGTCGGCCCTTGGCCAGCGCGCGGACCTCTTCGACGAGGTCGTAAAGGCCGTCACTGCCGTGGGACTTGAGCACCTTGCCCAGCTCGTAGCCGAGCATGCGCACGTCGCGACGCAGGGGGAAGTCCGGCGGGGTGTCCGTCGTTGTAGGTTCGTTCTCACTCATGGTGTGGCCCGGTCAGGCGCCTTCGACATCGTGCAGCCGGCCGGTATGCACATCATAGGTGAAGCCCCGGATGACGGTGCCTTCTGGGATCCAGGGGTGGTCTCTTAGCTTGGCGACCTGCTCGCGGGCGTGCTGGTCCAGGTCGTCGATCGTGTAGAAGCTGTTGGGGGAGACCACGGCCTTGCCGTACTTTTGGGCGAACTGCTTCTGGAGTTCCTCGCTGGAGCAGTTCATCATGCCGCAGTTCGTGTGGTTGATGACCATGATCTGGCGGGTGCCCATGAGGTTGGTAGAGATGATGGCCGATCGCAGGACGTCGTCTGTGACGCTGCCGCCGGCGTTGCGGAGGATGTGCGCCTCGCCGGGCTTGAGGCCGAGCGCGGCCTCGACGTTGATGCGCGCGTCCATGCAGGTGATGATCATGAGGTGCCGGGCGGGCGGCGCGCTGAGGTCGCCTTCGTGGAAGCTCTGACAGAATTTCGCGTTGTCTTGGAGTGCTTTGTCGATCGGGCGTGTCCTCGCGGGTTGGGTCGAGAAGGACGCATTATAGAGGTTGCGTGATCAGTGCTTGAGCAGCATCGCGTCGGTCATCAGGCAGACCCCGCCGTAGCGCTCCAGCAGCGGGCGGGTCGCTTCGGTGATGGCCATCGCGATGTCCTCGGGTACCGCGGTGACGAGGTAGCAGTTGCGGTAGACGTTGCTCAAGCCGTCGCCGGAACGCTCGCCGCGGTCGCCGGAGCCCTGCACATCGCGGAGCAGGGTGTAGCCCGGCGCGCCGGCCTGCTTGACGACGCGGACGAGCTCTGGCGTGTGTGCCGCGTCGATGACGATCTCGAGACGTTTGACTGCGATCATGTTGAGCTCCACATCGCTTTGATGATGGCGTAATAAAGCGGGATGCCGATGATGACGTTAAACGGGAACGTCAGCCCCAGCGCCATGGGTACGTACAGGCTTGGGTTGGCCTTGGGGATCGCCAGTCGCACCGCAGCGGGCACCGCGATATAGCTCGCACCACCCACCAGCACCGCGAGCAAGAGCGCATCGCCTGGCGAAGCGCCCAGCAGCTTCGCGATCCCGATGCCGAGCCCCGCGTGCACCACCGCCGCGATGATCGAAAACGCAATCAGGAAAACCCCCGACGATTTCAGGTCCTGGATCCGCTTGGCCGCGACCAGGCCCATGTCCAGCAGGAACAGGCAGAGCACGCCCTTGAACGGGTCGAGCGCAAAAGGCTCAACCGATTTCCAGCCATCCTCGCGGGTGAGCCAGCCGATGCCCAGGCTGCCGAGCAGCACGAGGACCGAGCCGTTTAAGAACGCTTCTCGGCCCAGACTCGACCAGTTTTGTTTCTGTCCCTCGCCGTTGGTCCCAAAGTACCGGGCGAGCAGGACGCCGACGATAATCGCGGGTGACTCCATCAGCGCCATCGCCGCGACCATGTGCCCGCCGTAGGGCTCATTGACCGCGTTGAGGAAGCTGACTGCGGTGATGAAGGTGACCGCGGAGACCGAGCCATAGGTCGCGGCGATCGCGGCGGCATCGGGCGCGGGTACTTTCAGGCGTAGAAGGGCGAACGACCAAAGTGGGATAAGGACCGATGTTGCCATCGCGGCCCCGAGCATGAGCACAATCTGCCTGTCCAGCGGGCTCTGACTGAGCTTGTAGCCGCCGTAGATCCCGATCGCGAAGAGCAGGTACAGCGACAGGAAACGCGCGACTTGTGTTGGCATCTCCAGGTCGGACTTGACCAGTGTGGCGAACACGCCCAGAAAGAAGAAGAGGATCGGCGGGCTA
>JAHQVV010000036.1 GCA_019634195.1 Phycisphaeraceae bacterium
AACACCCTCGCCGACAAGAACGGCGAGACCCGCCAGGTCCGCCAGCGCATGCTGACCGCCGCCATCGATCAGTCCGCCGAAGAAGACCCGCCGTCCGCCGACCGCCTGAGCCTGCTGCTCGCCCGGGCGCGCGTGCGTGTCCTGGCCGACGCCCCGGCCCTGGTCGTGCTCGACTACGAGGCCGCGATACAACACGCCGGCAAGCTCAACGAAGCCCAGCGATACAATGCCCACAAGGGGCTGGCCCTGGCCTACTTCGCCGACGCGCGGACCGACGACACCGTCACGCTCATCGCCGAGCTGCTCAAGCCCGGCGGCACGCTCGTTAACGACGCCAACAAAACCCCGCTGCTCGCCGAGCTCATGGAGGTCGCCAAGGCCGCCATCGAGCAGGGCCGGGCCGGCGACGCCGCCAAACTTATCGCCGGCATCCGCACGGTCTTCGGCCAGGCCCTCTCCGCCGCCAACGCCGAACGGCTAGCCATCCTCGAAGCCCAGATCAAAGACGCGACGCCAGCGCCCGACACGCCCTGATCGCTGCACCATCAGAGCACGGAGCGTAAGCGAGGGGCCATGCACCATTGTGTACGGTCCCTCGCTTACGCTCCGTGCTCTGACAAGGCATCCGGCTATACTGCTCCATTCCCAACCCCATACCCCAACCCCCGTACCCCATGTCAACAATCACCGGCAAAGCCTTCGTCCTCGGCGACGACATCGACACCGACCAGATCATCCCCGCGATCTACCTGTCCTACGACCCCTCCGACCCCGAAGAACGCAAGTACTTCGGCATGTACGCCTGCGTCGGCGTCCCCGAAGCCAAGTCAGGCCTGCCCGAGGGCAACAAGAAGTTCGTCCCCGAAGGCGAGTTCGGCTGCGACTACACCTTCGTCGTCGGCGGCAAGAACTTCGGCTGCGGCTCCTCCCGCGAGCACGCACCCCTCGCGCTCGCCGAGGCCGGCGCCAAGGTCGTCATCGCCGAGTTCTACGCCCGCATCTTCTACCGCAACTGCGTCAACGGCGGCTACCTCCTCCCCGCCGAGTGCGACACCCGCCTCATCGAAGGCGAAGTTTCCACCGACGACGAACTCGAGCTGGACATCGACAACAGCACCCTGACCAACAAGACCACCGGCAAGAGCTTCACGCTCAACCCATTAGGTGAAGTCAAACCCATCATTGATGCGGGTGGGGTGTTCGGCTACGCAAGGCAGCAGGGGATGATCGCGAAGTAAACGATCCGTATTGACCGCCACAAACACAGTGAAAAATAGCCCCCACCGCAAGGTGGGGGTTGTCTCTAACGTAATCGGATCGTCTCGGTATGCGTCGTCATGCTCGGCATCGGGCGATCGTAAACGAGGTCACTTTTTATCGTCACCATATGATTTGAGGGGAGCGGGCCTGGGATGACGATTGATTGCATGCCTTGAGTCGGCTCGTCTCGTACTGCGAGCACCCCACTCGAATTACTTACTTCAATTCGATAGACGCTGTGGACGACGAAGTTCGGATCGATTTGTATCTCGTAGTCCCCGTTTGCCAATTCTGTTGCCGTTGCATCGAAGGATGGATCGACGGTGAAATACGCAACAAGGTAGATGCCAAAGCCAAGTACGGGTAGAGCTATCAAGATTGCCAGAGATAATAGCCAACGCTTCATGAATCCCTCGCTGGTCTACGAATCACTCCGCCTTCGGTAAATCCTTCGCCGCCGTCAACGCCGTCAACGCCGTAATCGGCGTCATCTCCAGCTTCCGAAACTCGACATGAGCGCCCTCGGCTTGCAGCGCGATTTGCCCTTCCCTGGCAGTCGCGTCAAAACCATCATTGACCAGGTCGCCGTTGACCCAGACGCGGATCTTGTCGCCGAGGGTTTCGATGATCATCGTGTTCCACTCGCCCAGGTCGTTTTCGCTGCCGTCGGTGAGGTTCTTGATGTGGCGGGACTGGCCCTTCTTGCCGCCGTAGTTCTTCGGGTCGCCCTTGCGGCGCTCGGCCATGTTGGGCACGGCGATGTTCTCGTGGATGCACCAGAAGTCGCCCGCCGCGGTGTGCTGGAGCTGGACTTCGATCGACGCCGGGAACATGTCGTACAGCACGCGGGGCCGCTCGCCGTCGGTGTGCACGAGGACCCCGCAGTTGCCCGGCTTGTCGGCGAAGCGGTACTGCACCTCAAGCCGGTAGTCCTTGAACGACTTCTTTGTGATCAGGTGGCCCAGCGGCCGGCCCTTGGAGACGAGCATCCCGTCGCGGATGATGAAGCTCGGTTCGATGTCCGGCTTGTCGTCGGCGTCGGGGACGTCCGGGTACCAGCCATCGAGTGTCTTACCGTCGTAGAGCGAGAAAGACTTGGGCGCGCTTGAGCCGCAGCTATCGCAGTTGGACTTGCAGCCAGCGATAGCGATAACGATCGTGAGCAGGGCGGTCAGGCGGAGGATGTGCATAGGGCCTCGGTTTGCAAGGGGTGGATGTCGGTCAGCCACGCAACGATTAGTAAGCCTTGCATTGTACGGAAGATCGCTCTGCAGATGAACCGGGCACCCGGCCTACCCATCCCTGTGCACGGTATCCGGGCTGAAGGCGGGAAGGCAGACCGCGATGTACTCGGCCCCTTCCCCGCCCGGCGTGCTGTAGCGCACCCACTCGCCTGGCTCGGTGATGACCGCTTGTCCCGCGTTGACATCCAGCACGCCGCCCTCGTGCTCGACGCGCAGGGAGCCGTGTAGCACGATGGTGAATTCACGGAACGCGGGGCGTTGCCCCGGTTCCTCCCACCCGCCAGGCGAGGTCATCCGAGCGATGCTGATGCCCCGGTCTTCTGTATTCACTCGGCCGGCGTACTCCTCGATCCGCTTGGGAGGCGTGCCTGCGGCTTCGACGATCGAGGGTTGCATGATTAGTGTCGGCATCGTTGATTTACCTGCAGATGTAGTAGTTGTTGATCATATCGTGGTCCGACCGCTCGACGGTGAAATCCCCAAAGCCCGCCTCGCCGAGCATCTTAACCGCCAATTCCTCGCCCCAGACCGTGCCCAGCCCTTCGCCGCCGCCGTTTTCGAACTTCTCGACGGCTTCGGTCTCGACCCCGCCCAGGACGCTGATCCACTGCATGGTGTTGGCGAAGTTGTCGCCGCCGGCGGCGCGGGTGAGGAACGCGGCGTGCTCCGGCGGCAGGGCGTAGGTCTTCTGCCCCGCGTCGTACTCCACAACACGGCCGGTCACCATCGCGCCCAGCCACTCGCGGACGTACCGCTCGTCCAGCCCGGCCGTATCGGCGATGCGCGTGCTCGTCGAGGCGGGCAGCGTCGCCATCACGTCGAATAAACCGGTCCGGTGGCCGATCGAGAGCATCAGCGCCAACGACGCCTGGTTGATCGTGCCCATCAGCCCTTGGGCGAATTGTTCGGCTTTGGCTTGATCAAGGATGGGGGTCTCCCGTGCGGTCATGGCGGGTTCCTCTCCGTGAGGTTTGGGGGCGGGCTCGGGGTGGCGTAGAATCCAAAGGGTTCAGGCCAACCGTCAACGCAGACAACCTTACGCCCTCGCCCGGTGGTTGTGCGTTGACTCATGGTCAAGTTGACCGGGGTCAACGACCCGCGTAAAGGAAACGATGATGAGCACCGCGCCATACCTCGACCACACCGGCAAACGTGCCTTCGAACTCTTCGGCGGCCGCGCCGAGCCCACCACGACACGCGAGAAGCTGCTCGAGGTCGCGATCGACCGCTTCTACGTCCACGGCTTCCACGCCGTCGGGCTTGACCAGATCCTCAACGAGGTCGGCGTCACGAAGACGACGTTCTACAACCACTTTGAGTCGAAAGACGAACTGATCATCGAGGCGCTCAAGCGCCGTGACCAGTGGGAGGGCAAGGCCTTCATGGATCGCGCCGCCGAGTTGGGCGGAGGCGAACCCAAGGCCACCATCCTCGCGATGTTTGATGTGTTTGATGAGTGGTTTAACCACCCGGACTACCACGGGTGCCTGTTCCTGAATGTCTGTGTCGAGTTCCCCTCGCCCAACGACCCGATCCACAAGGCGGGAACTGAGAGCTACCAACACCTGACGGATGCATTGGAGGGGATGACCGATCAGGCGGGGTTGTCCAACCCGCGCGGTGTAGCCGAGCAAATCACGATGCTGATGCAAGGCGCTCTGACCCACCGCCAAGTCTCGGGCGACAACAACGCGGCGGCAAAGGCCCGTCAGGTGGCCGAGGCATTGATCGCTTCTGCGATCAAATAAAAAACCCGCCTTTGAAGCGGGCCTTTCACTCATTCGAATGGGCTTGCCAGGGGCTACTCGCTTATCAGTTCCGCATCCAGCTTCACCGGCTGGCTGATGTTGAAGTAGTTGGGCGAAGTCTTCTGCACGGTTTCGTGGATCCGTTGGATCTGCTCGTCCGTGCCGTTGGACTTGATGCGCACGGTGTACTGCAGGCTGTCGTAGCCGGCCTTGACATCGGGGTCGATGCCCAGGAACCCGCGCAGGTCGATGTCGCCCTTGGTCTCGATCTCGAGCGACTCGATCTCGATGCCGTGAAGCGTGGCGAGCGCCGCGTAGCCGACCATCATGCAGCCGTTCAGCGCCGCGAGCAGGTACCCCTGCGGGTTGGGCCGCAGGTTGGTCCCGCAGAGTTGCTCGGGCTCGTCCATGTCGATCAGCCAGGGGGTGTCGACCGTTTCGCCGCCGATCTCGACGCGCTTGACGGCCGCCTGGTTGCGGGCGCCGCCTTGCCACTTGGAGACGACATTCCAGTGGGTCTGCGCATTGCTGGCGTCGGCGGTCGCGCCATCGATGAGGGCCTGCACGGACCGGGGGTCGATCCCATTGAGTCGTGTCGGGGTGTTGGTGTTGGTGTTGGCGGTGGTCATGGTTAAGCTCCTTTCAGCTAGGGGGGGGTCTCAGGCAACAGGTGAAGTATCGCCGTGAAACGCCGAACGAAAAGAGCACTCGAGGTACACCCCCCGTGCACTTGTGGTCAACCCTTGGGCAGGCAACAATGGTGCAATGTCCGGCGAGTGCTCACGAAAAACCGTGGTGGAACTGTTGGGGGTGATGGACGTGCCGAAGGTCGGCCGAGACCGCCTGGTCGCGACCGCGGTCGAGGTCTGCTACCGCAACGGATTCAACGCGGTGGGCATCGATCAGATCCTCGCCGAGGCGGGCGTCACCAAGACGACGTTCTACAAACACTTTGAGAGCAAGGACGACCTGCTGGTTGCCGCGATCCAGATGCGCGACGACTGGGAGACCAAGGCGTGGATGCGCGCGGTCGAAAAGCTCGCCGGCGAGGACCCGTGTGCACAGTTGCTCGCGATGTTCGACGTGCTTGATCGCTGGTTTAACGACCCAGACTTCGGCGGATGCATCTTCATTAATGCCGCGTCCGAGTACCCCAACCCCAACGACCCGATCCATCAGGCCGCGGCCGCGCACCTGGGCAAGTTCTGGGATTGGGTACATGAGCTGGCGACGAAGGCCGCTGCACAGGACCCTGACGCCTTCGCCGACGCCTACACGATGATGTTCGAGGGTGCACTCGTCATGCGCCAAGTCAGCGGGCGTGACGACGCGGCTCGTGTCGCGCGAGAGAATGTGCAGCGTCTCATGCAGGCCTACTTCTCCCAGCCCGATTGATCGGGCCTATCATGCCGCTCGCGACGCAACTACGGAGCCACCCCATGAACGCTGAATTCTTCAAAGCCAAGCACGACGCCGGCCTCGACTGGCCCGACTACCTCGCCGGCGCGACCGATGACCAGCGAGCCGCCTGGCAGAAGGTCTACGACCAGGTCCAGCTCACCGACAAGCAGAAAGAGGTGCTCGGCTCATCCGTACGCGAGATGAACGTGATCGCGTTGTCTGGTGCATGGTGCGGCGACTGCGTCCGTCAGGGGCCGATGTTCCAGAAGATCGCCGAGGCCTCCAACGGCAAGATCAAGCTCAGGTGGTGCGACCGCGATGCGCACATGGACCTACAGGACCGGGTCATGGTCTGCGGCGGCAAGCGCGTGCCCGTCGTTGTCTTCGCGGCCGAGGACTTCGAGCCCGTCGGCTGGTATGGCGACAAGCCGCTGGCCAAGTACCGCATCCTCGCGGCCCAGCTCCAGGGCGCCGGCTGCCCGCTGCCCGGGGCGCCGATCCCGGATGACGAACTGGCCGCAGAATTGGCGGACTGGTGCGACCAGTTCGAGCGGGTGCAGCTCTTGCTCCGCCTTTCCGGCCGGCTGCGGAAGAAGCACGGGGACTGATGCTCCTGAGGCGGGACGGGCATTCTTGCTTGTCCATAGGCCCAAGGCCTAATCTGTCGAGCCTTCGGCTGAGCCGAACCGGCAGGCAGGAATGCCTGTCCTGCCGAATGCCCCCACAACCCCTTCCCCCCGCAAGATTTGCCACGTTTCCAGCCGCGGGATACACTCCCTCGCTTGCCCGCACCGCGGGGGGTGCCGGCGCTGTTCGCATTTCCCCCGTAAATCCATGGCAATCAGGCACTTAGCTGGTTGTGTCGTACGCCCCATTGGGGGACGGAGTGACCCGTGGCCAAGAAAAAAACAACCAAGAAGAAGGCGGCCACCAAGAAGGTGACCAAGAAGAAAGCCGCGGCCAAAAAGGCCGCCAAGAAGAAGGTCGCCAAGAAGGCCCCGGCTAAGAAAGCGGCGACCAAGAAGGTCACGAAGAAAAAGACCACAAAGAAAAAGCCTGCCAAGAAGCCGACGACCAAGAAGGTGGCTAAGAAGCCGACGACCAAGAAGAAGGTCACGAAACAGGTCACCAAGAAGCCAACGACGAAGAAGATCGCCAAGCCCGCCGCGAAACCCAACGGCCCCGCACCCGGTTCACTCGAGGCGGCGATCGAGAAAGAGTGGACCATCCCGCAGCTCAAGCGCGTTAAGACCGGCCTGAACAAGAAGGACAAAGAAGCGTTCTTGCAGCAATTGCTCGAGAAGCGGGCCGAGATCGTCGGCAACGTGAAGGGGATGGAGGACGCACGCAACGCCTCGCTCGGCGACATCGCGCACATGCCCCTGCACATGGCCGATGTCGGCAGCGACAACTTCGAGCAAGAGTTCACCCTCGGGCTCATGGAGTCGGAACGCGAGCTGCTCCGGGAGATCGACGAGGCGATCCTTCGCATGCGCGAGGGGTACTACGGCGTCTGCCTCGAGTCGGGCCGACCGATCCAGCGGATGCGCCTTGAGTTCGCTCCCTGGGCCAAGTACTGCATCGACGTCGCCCGTGCCAAAGACAAACAAAGCGGCTGGTGACCTCCCTGCGTCTAGGCCCCGGACCCTAAACGCTTGGAAGCGATGACCAAACCAACCAACCACACCCAGCCGGACGCGAAGCCCACCGAACGGACCGGGATGCGCTGGACGGTCTGGCTGCTGTTCCTCGCGATCGTGGCGGCGTCGTTGGCGGCGGATCTCGGCCTCAAGTACTGGTCGTTCGAAAACGTTGCCGATGTGCCTGTGAAGGTACGGACGGCCGAAAGCGGCGGGCCGGAGGTGCTCGTCCGTGCGCGGGGCAGCGAGAAATGGCTGGTCGCCCACGAAATCGGCTTAACCGATCCCGATCGGCCCGAGCGTGTCCCGGCCCACGACCCGATCGTCGTCGTCCCCGGGCTCCTGAACTTCCAACTCACACTCAACACCGGCGCGGTCTTCGGCATGGGCCAGGGCGCCCGGCCCGTGTTTCTTGTCGTCAGCATCGTCGCGGTGTTCGTGATCATGTTCCTGCTCTACCGCAGCTCGCCCGACGCGCGGCTGTACCACATCGGCCTGGCGTTGATCCTCGGCGGGGCGCTCGGCAACCTCTACGACCGGGCGTTCTACTCGGCGGTGCGCGACATGCTGCACATGCTGCCCTCGACCGGGCTCTGGCCATGGATCTTCAACATCGCCGATGTCGCGTTGCTCTGCGGCGTCGGCCTGGTGCTGGTCGTGAGCTGGCTTAGCGAGATGAAGCAGGCCAAAGCAAGCAAACAGAAGCCCTGACCTTTAGCGGGTGACGCGAAGCGTCCCCTGCATACGCTCATCATCTATCGCCCGCCGCGGCTTTCACCAACCTGCAGATCAACCCGAGGTTCAGCGGATCATCCGCGCTGCTGTCTTTACGCTCCGGGTGCCACTGCACGCCGACGTAGAACGGCCGCGCCGGGTCGTCGATCGCCTCGATCGTGCCGTCCGCCGCCCGCGCGACGACGCGCAGCTGACCGGCGTCCGTGATGCGCTGGCGGTGCGAGGAGACGATGGGCCGGTCCGACGGGCCCAGCACGCCGTCGTCGTGCTCGAAGACCAGCGTGTGCTCGGCGTTGTCGACGTGAACGAGCGCGGCGTCGTCGCCCATCGACTCGGGCATGTATTGATCCAGCGTCGCGCCGCGGTGCAGGGCGATGAGCTGCATGCCCAGGCAGATACCGAGCACGGGCAGGTCCGCCGCGCCCGTGAGGTTGTCTGACCGCCGTTGGTCGACCTCCGCTAACAGTGCGAGCTCGAAGGCCTGGCGGTTCTGATCGATCCGTCGCGCCCGGCCGTCGGTTGCGCAGCCGAACTGCTCCATGACCGGGTCGGCCCCGCCGGTGAGGATCAGGCCGTCCAATCGGTCGAGGTAGGCCCCCGCCAGCCCCGGGCAGTGCGGCAGCAGGACCGGCAGCCCGCCCGCCTTTTCGACCGCCTGACTGTACCGGATCGCCGACTCGTAGGTCCCCGTCTGGGCCGAGTTGCCTTTATTATCGACCGTAATCCCGATTGTGGGGCGATTATCCATGTAAGTCCATCATTAATAAAAACTTATTGTCTTATCCACATTTACATAAACTTCATGAGAATTAACAATCGCTCATGAAACGTTAACAATCAAATTGCATCATTATGTCGATCAACGGACTAACCCCAGGGACCACCTTCATGCCCGCCACCACGATGACTTCTGAAACCGCCGATGCCAAAACGGTAGCTGATTTTTCGCCCGGCATCCAGCACACCGGCGGCGAGCCCATCCGTGTCCGCAATGTCAACGGCTGGTACGGCGACTTCCAATCGCTGATCAACCTCAACCTCGACATGCCCGTCAAAAAAGTCACCGGGCTCATCGGCCCGTCCGGCTGCGGCAAGTCCACCTTCCTGCGGTGGATCAACCGCATGAACGACCAGATCGACTCGGCCCGTGCCGAAGGCACGATCGAGATCGACGGCAACAACATCCTCGCACCCAAGACCGACGTCGTGGAGCTCCGCCGACACGTCGGCATGGTCTTCCAGAAGCCAAACCCCTTCCCGAAGTCGATCTACGACAACGTCGCCTTCGGCCCGCGCCTGCACTACAAGATCGGCAAGACCGACCTCGACGAGATCGTCGAGAAATCACTCCGCGGCGCCTCGCTCTGGGAAGAAGTCAAAGACCGCCTGAACCAGTCCGCCATCGGCCTGTCCGGCGGCCAGCAGCAGCGCCTCTGCATCGCCCGTGCCCTGGCTGTCAACCCCACGACCCTGCTGATGGACGAGCCTTGCTCCGCGCTGGACCCCAAGTCCACCCTTGCCATCGAAGAACTGATCGCCGAGCTCCGGGAGAAGTACACGATCATCATCGTCACCCACAACATGCAGCAGGCCGCCCGCGTCTCAGACGCCACCGCCTTCATGTTCCAGGGCGAGTTGATCGAGTACGGCGCCACCGAACAGATCTTCACCGCGCCACGCGAGAAGCAGACCGAGGACTATATCCACGGCCGCTTCGGCTAAGCCCCAAATCTGTGACAGAACCTCAAGCCCGCACCTTGTGACAGCACGGTGCGGGTTTTTGATTTGGTCTTCCGCGCCTGAATCGATACCCCGCCTCCCCCTCTGTGTGGCGTGTGTTTAGGCCATCAAGCCTCAAAACCTCAGGAAGCAGGCCGCATTTTTTCGCGCGCCCTGTTGTTTTTCGGGGCGTGTGTTGTATTTATAAACCGAGTAAAAATAAAAGTTAATGGAACAAAATCATTTTTGATATCAATCCCGTCACCTTTCGCCTCCCCTTTGTCCTTACTCTCAGTGGGTATCGCCATGTCTGAACAACACGACAAGCAATTCTCGAAAAAAATGTCGAAGCTCGCTTTGCTCTGGGGCAAGGCCCAGCCGACGGTGACCGCGTATATCCGCTCGTCGCTGCGGGATCACCACGACAGCGAAGATGTCACCCAGGCCACGGTCCAGTACATCGTCGAGCACTTTGACGAGTTCGATCTGTCCACCAACTTCGTCGCCTGGGCGATCGGGATCGCGCGCTACCGCGTCCTCGAGTGCATCCGGCAGCGGCAGCGAAGCGCTCGTGTGCTCTCCGAAGAAGTCATCCGGATGCTGCCCGACGCGTTTGTTGCGATCGAGGACAAGGTCCTGCCGCAGCAGGATGCGCTCGAGCAATGCATGGGCAAGCTCAATGATCGCAGTAAAGACGCCCTCTACCGCAAGTACTACGAGGGGGCCCGCCACCATGAAATCGCCAACTCACTAGACATCGCTCCCAACTCGGTCACGGTGCTGCTTAGGCGGATCCGCGAGACGCTGGCCAAGTGCATCGAATCCCGCATGTCGGCGGATAGGGGGGCACGTGGATAGCAGAGTCCTATGCCTGCGTTACCTGATGGGTGACGCGTCGCCTGAAGAAGTGTCGGCGTTGTCGGCGTGGATCGTCGCGTCCCCCGAGAACGCGCAGGTATTTGCGCTGCTCGCGGCGCAGGACGCCTACTTCGCGGTGGCGGTCGCCAACCAATGCAAGCCAAGGGGCCAAGACTCCCTGCTCTTGGAAGAATTGTCGGCACTCGAACGCGACGCCGGCCCCGCTCAACTCGTTGATCTGACGGACCGGGTCGAGGAACGTGAACGGCTGGAAAAACAGCAGAAACGTGCCGCCCGTAAGAACAAGCAGGACAACCACCCGCAGCGAGCCACGCGCAAGCAGCAGGTTGTCTTAACCATCCCCAAGGCGGCCGTCTGGGTCGGGCTTGCCGCCGCGGTGGCCCTTGCGGCATCGCTCTTGTTCTATCTCTCAGAACCCAATAGAGATCAAAACAGGGCCGCGTCGTCTCCCGACTCCGAGCAGGCGACGCCGGCACCCCCGCCGGTCTTCGCCGCGGTCGTCAGAAGCCTCGATGCGCAGTGGAAGGGCGATGAAGATTTGTCCGATTACCTGCGCCAGGGCAGGCATACCCTGACGCAGGGCATGGTTGAACTCGAACTGCTCAGCGGGACGCGCGTCGTCGTTGAATCGCCAGCCACCTTTGTGCTGACCGACATCAACATGATGGACATGCTCGACGGCCGAGCGGTTGTCGATGTGCCCAAAGCAAGCACCGGCTTCATCCTCGATACACCCAGCGCGCGATTCGTTGAGACGGGCGGGCAATACAGCTTCGATCATGGGGCCGCGACAGGGGTCGTCCGCGTCAGCACGTTGCAGACCACTCGCAATACCGAGTTTGGTGTTTTTGTTTACGGTGACACGCAAACGAAAGTGCAGGTCTACCGGGGCGAGATCCAGGCCACCACACTACACAATCGGGAGGCTATCAGCGAGCCTGTCACGCTCGTCGAGACACAGTCGGCCCTGATTGCTGCAGGAGTACCTCCGAAAACGATTGATTTCGATCAACTCGCGTTCAAGCGTGAGATCACGACAGAACTCGACCTGGCCGACCTGGTCATGGGCGGCGATGGCACGACCGGGCGTAAGAACGTCGGCCTGCACCTGTTGACGGGGCAATACACACGCCAAGTCGCCGGCAACCAAGCACTGGTTGGGTTGATCAGCACCGGCCGGCCGCAGCCGGTCCCCGCCAGCCCCTACGTGACAGGCGTCTTCATTCCCAGTAAAGACGGCCAACTCAGCGGCCTGCCCATCGGGCTCACGCTGCCGAACCTGCCGGAGACGAACGGGATCGGCTATGGCGTCATCTGGTCCGGCGCGATGATGCCCAGCGTGACGGCCCAGTACGACACTTCGATCCCCGCCAAGCTGCCGGGCTACAACTTCGTGGGTGCCGGCCAGCCGGCCATGGTGATGCACACCAACGCCGGGCTCATTATCGATCTCGATGCGATCCGCAGTCAGTACCCGGGGTTTGAGGTGGTCTCGTTCCAGGCCGTGGTAGGCAACGCCAGCGGGCGCACGGAAGATGAAGCGGCCGACGCCTCCCGCAGCGAGTTCCTGGTCTACCTCGACAGCGACCCCGCGATGCGCAGCACGTTTGTCCGGTCCGCGCCGGACGACGAGCGCGTCGCAAAAATCGACCTGAGCCTGTATGCATCCAACCGCTATCTGACATTGGTCAGCACCGACGGCGGAGACAATAACCACCAGGACTGGATCGTGCTAGGCGACCCGACCGTTGTCCTTCAGCCCCTAGAAAATCTGACCCCCGACTTTTAAAACTGCCTAACGGAGGCAGGCCGTTCTCCCTTTGTCCTTTCCCTTTTATGGAGGAATCTAAGATGACTCGTTTCAACGCACTCGCTCTGACACCCGCCCTTGTCCTGTCTGCCGCTTCGGTTTCTGCCGCGACGGTCACCCTCGATACGATGCTTTTCCAGCCGGTTCCCCCGGCGACGGAGGTTGTGCCGCCCAATGAACGCACGAACTTCACCGGCGATATCGGCATCCTGTTCGCGACCGATACCGCGCAGACCGTGACCCACCTGGGTTTCTGGGATAAAGACGGCGACGGCCTGGTGAATGACCACACGATCACGCTGTCCTTCAGCAACGACAACGGCGCGAGCATCGCATCGACCGTTGCTACCGCAACCATCACAGCCGCCGAAAGCCTCAGTGCTGAGTTGGTTGGTGGCTATCGCTGGGTCGAACTCGACACGGCCGTGATCCTCAACCCACAAACGCCGGGCGCTGCTCCCGGTGACCGCGAGTGGTACATCCTGTCGGCGACCGCCGTTGCAGACGGTGACCCGTTCGGAAACAACAACACACAAGGCAACGGCTACGTGCTTAATGATGATATTAGGGGCGCTGGCGCAAACTCTGCGGCTTCGGGTTATTTCGATGCCCGCTTCAACGGCGCAAACACGTTTGGTGGAGCGGCCTTTAATACCTATGTCGCTGGCAACCTCGCCGTCATCCCCGAGCCCGGCTCGCTGGCGCTGCTGGGCCTTGGCGGCCTGCTGATCGCCCGGCGCCGACGCGGCTGATCCATTTGTTTTTCCTTCAAGAGTGCTGCGCCCCGGAAGGTGCACGGTGCTTTTCATGCCTGATGTTTTTACTTGGAGACCCTACATGCGCCGTGCCTTCACACTCATCGAGTTGCTCGTGGTGATCTCGATCATCGCGCTGCTGATCGCGATCCTCCTGCCCGCGCTCGGCGCGGCCAGACAATCCGCCCGGAAGATCCAGAGCAACACGCAGATGCGTGGCATGCAGCAGGGCATGGTGATTTATGCGCAATCCAACGGGGGCTTCTATCCGGGGCTCACCGCCAAGGGCAAGGAATGGGTCCTCGCAGCGGACAACTACTCGGCGTTGACCGGCGCCTCGGTACCGGGGCGCTTCGCGATCATGCTGGAAGAAGACCTGTTCACGCCCGATTACGCGATCCATCCCGCCGAGCCCGAGCAGCGAACCGTCTACGACGTGAACGGCGGCAGTAACCTGGACAACTCGCATTACTCATACGCGATGCTGGAGCTTGTCAGAACGAACAACGGCAACGGCCAATTCGTCGCCCCGGCAAACAGCACACACAAAGTCGCCGAGTGGCGCGAGACGATGAACAGCCAGGCAATCGTATTGGGCGACCGCCTGCTGGACGTCGTGGGGAGTGCGTTTGGCGACCCATCGGCTTATGTGAGCGTCTGGAACAGCGACCCCGGACGAGCCGAGTGGGGGGTGGTTTGGAATGACAACCACACCGAGTCAGAACTCACCCCGTTTTTCGAAACGAAGTACGGCACGATTGCCAACAGCAACGATGACATTTATTCCCGGCAGGCGACAATCAGCGGAAACGTGCAGACCCCTTCGGGCAAGACGACAGGCAATGCGGCAGGCAACGCGATGCTTGTCTCAGACCTCTATACGAATCTCTACTAATGATTTCGAACAGTACAAAGCTCTGAATGTGTTTATAGGGAACCTTTCTTAATCGATCTAGCCCCTTCCCCGTTATGGAGAAACCCGAGATGACTTGTTTCAACGCAATTGCTTTGACCCCCGCCCTCGTTCTGGCCACCGCTTCGGCCTCCGCCGTGACACTGACGCCAACCGATATCCATGGCGGCGACACCAACACCGTGTCGTTCAGCGATGGCAACCTCACGTTGACGCCGCTTCTTGGAGGTGCCGCGACGACATTCAACAGTGCCGCGGGTCGGTTGGGCGCGGACCCCGCCGGCACATCAAATGCTAACGGGTTCTCTGATCCGGATACCACCGTTGGCAATGCGAACGATGAAACGCTGACGTTTCAATTCGCCTCGGGGTTTGGCCTCTCGGGCCTTTCCTGGGATTTCGCTCGAGCCGATGGCCCCAACGCCGAGTCCGGCGTCTTTATCTCGGGTTTTACTGCCGACCCGCTCGCAGTGATTAGCGGTCCTCAGGCAGGCGTGAATACCGTGACTTACTTCGGCGGCACCGGCACGCTTCAGATCGAACTCCCGCTTGCGAATTTCGCCAATCCGGACAACTTCATTACGTTTGGCAACCTCGCCGCAAGCGATGGTCAAACGCTGGTGCTCAGTGTCAGCGACACAACCGAAGCAGGTGCGCTGTTCCCGATCACAACGGTCTCCTACGACGTCGTGCCCGAGCCTTCTTCGCTCGGGCTCATCGGCCTCGGCGGCCTGCTGATCGCCCGGCGCCGACGCGGCTGATCCATTTGCTTCTCCTTCAACAGTGCTGCGCCCCGGAAGGGACGCGGCGCTTTTCATGCTGATTATTACCCTCAGGAGACCTCGCATGCGCCGCGCCTTTACGCTCATCGAACTGCTTGTCGTCATCTCGATTATCGCTTTGCTCATTGCGATCCTGCTGCCCGCACTCGGTGCCGCACGAAAGTCTGCAAGGAAGATGCAGAGCGCGACACAAACCCGTGGACAGCATCAAGGGATGGTCGTCCACGCAAATGAAAACAAGGGCTATTACCCCGGCATCACCAGCGATGGCGAGGATTGGACGGCTGCTGCGGATAATTACTCCAATACCCGTGGCAATACCGTCGAGGCGCGGATGTCCATCATGCTCGAAGGCGAGTATTTCACGCCCGATTACATCATTCACCCGAACGATCCGATCCCGCACGAAGCCTACAAGCCTGGGGGTGGTACGGCCTTCGGCACGGTGAATAACTCCTATGCGTTGTTAGAGATTGGTTTTGGAGGCTCTGCACCATCTGCTAGAAAGCCGGTCCTAGTGAGTGAATGGCGTGACACGATGAATGCGCAATCTATCGTCGGTGGCGAGCGGCTGCTAGACGTTGATGGGGGCGCATTCGGCGACCCCTCGGCATATGTGAGTGTCTGGAACGAAGATCCCGGTCGAGCGGAGTGGAGTGTTGTCTGGAACGACAACCACACCGAAATCCAGAATACGGCTCTGTTTGAAACGAAGTACGGGCGGCATTCAAACGACATCGACGACCTTTTCAGCCGACAGAAAACGTCTTCTGGCAACACGCAATCTCCCGTATCCCCCGGCGCTGCGATTGATGGTGATGCGAATGCGATGCTTGTTTGTGAAGATGCATTTCGAAATATTCAGACGACTTTAGCGACTCCCTAATTAGTACGACCTAGAAGCATTACCATGCTAAAAAAACAGGAATTCGCATTTACGCTGATCGAGCTTCTTGTGGTGATCTCGATCATCGCGCTGCTGATCGCGATCCTGCTGCCGGCCCTGGGCAAGGCACGCGAGTCGGCGGCGAGGATCAAAAACGCGGCTGGGCTGCGGTCCCTCCACCAATCCCAGGTGGGGTTTGCCTCGGACAACAAAGGTTTTTATAGCGGCCTGGACAACAAGGGACGCCCCTTCACCACGGCCGAGCTGGAGCAGAAGTTCGGCACCGGTGCGGGCAGCTTCTTCTTCCAAAACGGGACGTCGGTGCTGCCGCGGTACGCGATCCTTGCGTTAGGGGACTACGTGGATTACCCGGACCTGGTCTCCGGGCAAGACTCGGACCGTGAGGCGTGGGACGGGACGAGCGGCTTTACCCACAGGCATCTGAGCTACGCTGCGCTGGATATATCGGTGGACGACAGCCCGGCACGGGCTTCCTGGCGAAGTGAGTTGGGCAGCGAGACCCCCGTCATGTCGGACCGCAGCACCGCGACCGCCGTGACGACGGTTGGCAGCAGCCTGTGGAACACCGACGGGTGGGAAGGCACGCTGGTATGGAACGACGGGCACACGACCTATGAGGGCAGCGCCGATGTTGGCGCCACGAGGCTGGCGAGTCAACGCATCGACGAAGACAACCTGATCGACGGCACGACCAGCTACGACGGCATCGCGCACGGCTCGCACGTTCGCATGATCAAGTTCAACGAGACGTTTACAAACGTCGCGTATCCGGGTGGATTTCTGCCCTGATTTTTTTGCCGGCCCGCTTGAGAGTTCTTCGATAATGAGCGGCACAACGAACGGATGACCGTCTCGCGTGTCGATGGATCGGCGATCACTGCCTAGATCAAGCGAAGCGACATGAAACGTGTCTAGCTCTCCAAGGGCCTCGGCGCGGGGTAACCGGCACGGTTTACGCGGTGCTGGATCGCGATGAAGCCAAAGCGAGGGAGGCCATGACAGGGTTCCAGTGAGAAAGTAAAAGGGCGGATCCAATCCTGAAGCACAACGCGGGTAAGTCGTTGAGGGCCTCGATCGGGTGCGGTCGCTGAGGCCTTTCGTAGGCGATTGTGTAGCATCGTGCAGGCCGTGAAAGTGCTGGATGCCGTCTGCTCCCCCGCGCACAATCTGCTAGCTCTTCGCCCTCGCAATGTTGGCGGTAGATCATTGTAAATCTATTTTTTATATAAATTTACAACGATATAAAGCCTGCGTCGCCGGGCACATCAACTTCGTTATGCCGAGCGTTTTCGAAAGAAAAGCGACAAATTCGGCATGTCGGCGTCATCTGCGCCAGACTGCTACGAATTACTGATTGACGAGTCTCTTCTTTTCTACGCCGCTTCATGCGGGTGGTGGCCGATGCCGACTGAAAACAACAACCCGATCCAGCGATTCACCGACCTTTGGTTGGAGAACCAGGACATGCTCGCGGGGTATGTCTACATGCGGATCAGGAACTTCCACGACGCCGAGGACGTGATCCAGGAGATCGCCCGTTCGGCCGCCGGCACGTTCGATCAGTACGACCCGGCCAAGCCGTTCGGCCCTTGGCTTATCGCGATCGCCAATCGGCGGGTCGTGGACTACTGGCGTAAAAAAGGCCGTTCGCCGCTGACCCTCACAGATCAAGCGTTGCAGGACATCGCTGATGCGCACCTTGAACTGACTCAGAGCAGGGACGACCGGTTCGATGCGCTTCAGGCCTGCCTGTCCAAACTCAGCGACCGCCACCACCACGCGATCGACCTGCGATACGGCCAGGCACTGGCGCCCGAGCAGATCGCTAAGCGTGTCGGCGCCTCAACGACTGCGGTCAACGCGTTGATCTACCGCGTCCGCAAGGCCCTGGCGTCCTGCATCGAAGAACGACTCGGGAGGGGCGCCTGATGGACAACGTCCCCGACAAGCTGATCAGCGTCTATCTCGAAGGCGAACTCGACCAGGAACAGGCGGAGCAACTCTCACGCTGGGTCCAAGCCTCGAAAGACAACGCCCGGTACATCGCGTCCCTGACCGCGTTGGAGCACGGCCTGGTCAAGCACGCGAGGGTGCAATCCAACAGCGACATCCTTGCCGAGCTGCAAGAGGCCGAGGACGCGGCTCCTCGGGTTGCCACGCCGCAGATCCACATCGATCGGTACGACCCGCTGACAAAGCATCAAATCAAGACTGCGTTGTCTTACGTCCTCGAGCACGCCATCACGCCCAAGCGAGTCGCGGTGGTTGCGACCGCCGCCGCGTTGCTGCTGGGGGTGGTGCTCGCGATCGTGCTGCTCAGCGGGCCCGACGCCGACGGGCCGATCGCGGAGGTGCCCGATTGGCCCAGCGGATCAACGCCCGGTCCGCAGCCGCCGGCCTCCCCCACCCTGGCGACGATCACCGACGCGTCCGGCGCGCAGTGGCGCTCGGGTGATTTGCCCGCGGACCTGCCCGTCGGCACGCCGCTGCGGGAGTCAGACCGGCTGACGTTAACCAAGGGTTTCGCCGAACTCACCACAGGCCGGGGGGCGACGGTTCTGCTCCAGGCCCCGTGCACGATCGAGATGACCCGCAGCGACAACGCCATCCGGCTGCACCAAGGCAAACTCGTCGGCAGATGCCTGACGCCTGACAGCAAGGGTTTTGTGGTCCACGCCCCGGGCATGGACGTCGTTGACCTGGGTACCGAGTTCGGCGTCGAGGCGGACGCGGCATTAGGCAGCACGGTGCTGGTGCTGGACGGCGAAGTCCGCGCCCAACCGACACCCGAATCACCCCGCGCGTTCGAGCCGGTGGTGCTGACCGAGTCGCAGGCCCGCCGTGTTGAGCCGGAGTCCGGCAGGCTTGAGATGATCGCCGTATCTGAAGCGCCTGTCTTTTACGAGCGGGCCCCGCACCCTTACGTAGGAGCGGTCCTCGATAGTGCACCGGTAGCGTACTGGCGCTTTGAAGGCGACACGGGCAGGGCAGTGAAAAATGAAATCCAGCCCGGGCGAGACGACCTCGAAGCTCACGGTTCGGCATCGTTTATCGGGGACGGCCTGATCGGGAAAGCTGCATGGCTTGATAACACCGACAAGCAAGACGGCTTCTTTCAGACCGGGCACGCGATGCAATCCATCGATACGAAAGGCGACCTGTCGATCGAGCTTTGGTTCAGGATCGGCCAGCACTTTAATCAAGAAACCGGCTCCGGTTCGCTCGCCGAGTTTGGCGCCATCAAAGGCAGCAAAAACCATCTGGTGCATATCGAGCTCCAGCCAATCGATGCGGTACCGCAGTGGCGCCCCGGCTCGATCCGCGCGACCTATACCGATACGACATACGAAGACGGCGATATCCACGGCTTATTCAGCCGGTCCCCATACGCGGTTAAGCAATGGCACCACGTCGTGCTCAACCGCAGCGGACCCGAACTGCAGCTCTACCTCGACGGGGTGGAGGTCGGTCGGTACCCGATCCAGAACGAACACGACATCGAGGACGCCGTGTTCGTCATCGGCCGCCACCTCGGATTGGACCGCTGGCTCGTACAAAGCAAAATCGATGAAGTCGCGGTCTACGACCGGGCGCTGTCGCACGAAGAAATCAAATCGCACTGGCTTATTTACAAGAACGAGTAGTCGATCGACTGACTGCTCACTTTAGCTTCTGCCTTGTAGGCAATCATTCCTTTCTCACCCCTTTAGGAGGTTTACCATGAAGTCTTTTCCCATATTTTTAAGTCTCACCGCTGTTGCCGCGATTAGTGTTCCGACAACATCGGAGGCGACACTGCTGGTCGATGTGAATTTCGACTCGGGTGTTAACGGCAGTAATGTTGGTGTTGGTTCTTTTACTTCTGATCCCGAGGCGGTTAGTACGGCGGGCTTGGAAGGTGCAGGCGCTCTGTCGATTGAGAACGCCGCTCGCATCACTGCTTCGTTCGATGGGGGGGTCGTTTCGCAGCTTGGCGTTGACGGGACCAGCATCTACGGCCGCTACCTGGTCAACAACCCCACCACGGCTGGCGGGTTTACCGGGATCGAGCTCGATCAGGGAAGCTTCGATACCAACCGCGTGATGGTTCTGGGCGAAGCGCCTAGCAACACGCCTGGCACGCAAGACTTCGCGGTAATCGACCCGGATGGTGGCGGTGTGGGTACGGATACCAACGCGGGAGACCCCGGCGACGGTGTTGACCTGGCACTACCGACGGTTGTTGCTCAAGCAACGCGTGAAATCTTCTTCCGCATCGATTATGCCAACGCCGGTGACCGGTTCAACCTCATCAATGCCGATGGCTCCGTGATTAGTTTTGCGGACAGCACCGACCTGACCTTCAGCCGTATCGGTTTCGCGGCGTTCGGTGGCGCAGAGGCGATCATCTATGACGAATTCGAGCTTGGCACGACTTTGCAATCGGTCGGCGGTGTCCCCGAACCCAGCTCGCTGGCGCTGATTGGTTTGGGTGGCCTGCTGATTGCACGCCGCCGCCGCGGTTGATTCATCGCCTCCTTTACGACCGCTGGCCGCTGAAGGGTGGCCTGCGGTTTTTGCCGACAGGCATTTTTTCTCAATTTGGCAAGCGTCTGCGCTTCGCAACAACTCAGTAGGGAGGTCTTATGTCCAGAACCCGCGCGTTTACACTCATCGAACTCTTGGTGGTCATCTCGATCATCGCGCTCTTGATCGCGATCCTGCTGCCGGCCCTGGGCGCCGCGCGAGAAGCGGCGCAGGCCACCCAGTGCAAGTCCAACCAGCGGCAGCTCGGCATCGCGTCGATCAATTTTTCGATCGATCACAAGCAGTACGTCCCCTGGAACTTCAACAGCTATATGTGGAACGACCGGCTTGGTGTCGGCGGTTACGACGGCAGATCGCTCACGCTGGCTCAGGCCAGGGCGACGGGCCTGCCCAACAGTGCGGCCGCTCTGCCCGCGCCGATTTACTTCTGTCCTTCCGACGATATCACCCGAACGGTGCAGGGCTCACCGATCAGCTACCACCCCGCGGAGTGGGATCCCAACAACAACGAGGCGCTCCGGCCATCGATGGTGACCAACAACCGCAGGGACAGCACTGCGACAACGTACACCAACAGTGAGAACGACCCGGCCTCACGCTCGCTGCAGCAGGTGACCGAGCCTTCCAACACGCTTTGGACCATCGACCACTGGACCGAGTTCCAGGTGGTGGGCAATATCAACGCGCGGATGACCCGGGCCGAGTTTCTCATAACGGATCCGGATCGCTTCTTGAGCGGCCATGATGAACGCGCCAACTTCAGCTTCCTTGATGGGCATGTCGAGCAGGCAGATTTTGATCGGCTCTTGGAAGGCGCGGTCAACCCTGCCGGCGGTGACTGGAGAGGATCGATCTGGGACGCGGCGAAGTGAGTAGGCCGGGTTTTCACCCGGTGCATGACCCGCGCGTTTGATCTTGTCGGGCCTTTAGGCCAGCCACCATTATGTCCCGCAGAACGTCTGGTA
>JAHQVV010000037.1 GCA_019634195.1 Phycisphaeraceae bacterium
GACCGGACAGAACGTCCGGCGGGGCTATGAGCAGGTGGCCCTGGGCAGCGAGGGCCTGTTCGAGTACCCCTTCGTCGTCTTCAGCGGCCAAGAAGCGTTCACCCTGTCCGACAAGGAGAAGAAGAACCTCAAGCGGTACATCGAGCGGGGCGGCTTCGTGCTCGCCTCGGCCGGGTGCTCCAACAACGCCTGGTCGCGCAGCTTCGAGGCGGTCTTCGAAGAGCTGTTTGGCGAGGACAAACTCGCCGGGCTCGATACCGAGCACGCCTTGTTCCACACGGTCTACGACATCGACCACATCGCCGTCAGCCGTCCCGGCGGGCGCGACCCGATCCAGGCGATGACCAGCGACGGCCGGGTCCGCGTGCTCTACTCCCCGCTGGGCCTGAACGACACGGGCAACGCTGGCGGCGACTGCTGCTGCTGCGGGGGCAGCGAGATCAAGAACGCCCGGCTGATCAATGTCAACACCCTGGGCTACGCCTTGACACGCTAGGCCGGTTGGTTTCGGGCACGCATCCCCCCACGAAACCAACATCTTGATGAAGTTCGCTTTTTTCGTGACGTTGACAAACACACCGGCCGATAGGTGGTGTACGCTTATCGTTTAGACAAGCCCAACCTGCGGGCAGAACAGGGAACCCACGATCATGGCAATTACAGAAGACGGCCAATACATCACCTTCGGCCAGCACATCCAGCAGCAACAGCAGTACTTCCCCAGCGCCTCGGGCCAGTTCTCCTGGCTCATGTCGGGGATCACACTGGCGACAAAGATGATTGCATCTTACGTCCGCCGGGCTGGGCTCATCGACGTCTGGGGCGACCAGGGCTCGACCAACGTCCAGGGCGAAGAGGTCAAGAAGCTGGACATCATCGCCAACGACGCGCTGAAGAAAACACTCGGCTACCGTGGCAACGTCGGGATCATCGCCTCGGAAGAAGACGACGAGCCACGCGTCTTGCAGGAAGCCGACGCCGATGACTCCTACATCGTCATGTTCGACCCGCTGGACGGCTCATCGAACATTGACGTCAACGTCTCGGTTGGCACGATCTTTACGATCTTCCGGAACCCGCCGGAAGTAGAAGGTGCCGCCAAGAGCGTGCTACAGCCCGGCGCCAAACAGGTCGCCGCGGGCTACGTGCTCTACGGCTCGTCGACCGTGCTCGTCTACACCGCGGGCAACGGCGTCCACCAGTTCACCCTCGACCCGCAGTTCGGCGCGTACCTGCTGACACGCGAAGACATCAAGATGCCCGAGCACCACGGGACCTACTCGGTCAACGAGGCGTACCTGCATCGTTTCCCCGAGCCCTACCAGCGCTACCTGCACTGGTCCAAGCACCCCGAGGGCGGCGGCTACAAGTCGCGCTACGTCGGCTCGCTCGTCGCGGACTTCCACCGCATCCTCATCACTGGCGGGATCTTCATGTACCCGCCGACCACCGAACAACCCAACGGCAAGCTCCGTCTCATGTACGAGTGCAACCCGCTGGCGTTCGTCGCCGAACAGGCCGGCGGCCTGGCTTTCGGTGCCGAGGGCAAGCGCATCATGGACATCGAGCCCAAAGACGTACACGACCGTACTCCGCTGACCATCGGCAGCAAGAAGAACGTTGAAGAAGCCATGCGATTCATCAATGACCCGGTCAAGATCGGCTAGCGCCCCGCACTTATGCCCAGCATCATCACCATCGGCAACTTCGACGGCGTCCACCGCGGCCACCAGGCGATCCTGCAATCCGCCAGGCAGCTCGCCGCCCCGCAGCAAGCACAAGTGCTGGCGGTGACGTTCGACCCGATGCCCGTCGCGGTGCTGAGGCCCAGCGAAGGCCCGCCGCACCTCGGCACAATCGACCAGCGTATCGCTGCGCTCAGGCACGCCGGCGCGGACGGGGTCGTCGTACTCAAGCCCACCAAAGACCTCCTCTCCCATGAAGCGCCACGCTTTATCGCGGGGCTGATCGATCAGCACCAAGCCATCGGCTTCGTCGAGGGCAACGACTTCCGCTTCGGTGCCAAGCGCAGCGGCGACATGACGATGCTCGCGAAGATGGGCCGGGAGCAAGGCTTCGCCGTCGAGGCGCTACCGCGCGTCGAGGTGCCGCTCAGCGACCGCAGTGTCGCGCCGATCTCAAGCTCGCTGGTACGCTGGCTCATCGGCAGGGGCCGTGTCGAGGACGCCGCGGCCTGTATGGGTCGGCCCTTCGAACTCGTCGGCACAATCGTCAAAGGCGAACAGCGCGGCAGGACCATCGGCGTGCCCACCGCCAATCTCGACCCGCAGTCATGGGATGGCCTCATCACCCCGATGGACGGCGTGTACGCGGGCTCCGTCACGCTAGCCCCCGGAACAGACCAGGACAACACCCCACAGCCCGCCGCGATCAGTGTCGGCGTCAAACCAACCTTTGGCCAAGATCAACTCAACATCGAGGCCCACCTGATCGATTACACAACGGAGCACCCCGATGCGCTCTACGGGAAACCCGCCACGTTCAGCTTTGCCCACTGGGTCCGCGACCAGTACCCTTTCCCTGGCATTGAGGCGTTAACCGAGCAACTGCGACGCGACATCGACCAGTGCAAAAACATCCTCGCCCAACCGGGCCCCGCCTACGATTGACCCAAAGACTCATCCACGCACAATGGTGAACGACTACACCGCCAACCTGACTCTCAACCAAGCCGCCGACCTGCTGCGTCAATGCGACGGACCGATCACCGTGATCACGCACGCCAAGCCCGATGGCGACGCGGCCGGCACCCTGGTCGCGCTCGTTACCGTGCTCAACGCCATCGGCAAGCAGACCCGCGGCATCCTCTGCCCACCCATCGCTTCCTCGCTGGGCTTCCTTGCCCATAGCGACAACATCGAAATCATTGATGATGCCTCGCAGTTCCCCGCCGACACGAAGCAGCTCGTCATCGTCGATACCGGCGCCTACTCGCAGCTTGGCCCACTCGTCGACGTGGTGCGTCCGCTGCTCGACAGGACGCTCATCCTCGACCATCACCTCTCTGGTGATGTCGGGGCCCTGCACCAATACATCGATGCTAGCGCGGCCGCGGCCGCCGAAATCATCGCGGGCCTAATCGCAAAGCTCAGCGACCACACCACCATCGACCGCCAAGCCAAGCAAACGATCAATGATGCGCTCTTCACCGGCATCGCCTCGGACACCGGTTGGTTCCGCTTCTCCAACGTCACGCCACAGACCCACCGCCTGGCCGCAGACCTCATCGCCGCGGGGGTGGACCACACGGGGTTGTATGCACGCCTTGAACAGGCCGAGCGCCCCGAGAAGCTCAAGCTGCTGATCCGCGCGGTCGACTCGCTGGAACTGCTCGCCGACGACCGCGCCGCCGTCATGACGCTGCACGCCGCCGACTTCGATGAGACGGGGGCACGGCCCGAAGAAACCGAGCGGCTCATCGACATCCCCCAGCAGGTCGGCTCCGTCCAGGTCATCGCCATGATCAGCGAAGCCCAGACCGACCAGGGCCCGCAGACGCGTGTGAGCTTCCGCAGCAAGCCGCTGGCCGACGCGGTCAACGTCGCCGAACTTGCTGCGACCTTCGGCGGCGGGGGGCACGCCCGCGCCGCAGGCGCGAAGATCGACGAGCCTATCGCCCAGGCCCGCCCACGCATCGTCGCAGCGCTGACCCGGGCCGTCAGCACCACCGCAGCCTCCGCCTTGTCCGAGCACGAGTGACCCAAGCAAGCGTGATCGGGTCATTCGCTGACGCTTCGTGCCCGGGTCAAAGACATCGCCCGAGACACCCTGCTTGTCGCCCATTCGGTAGATAACCTGTCATTTGGTGTCGTCTCCGTTAAATCTCTCAAAGACCGATATTTTGTACCCTTGACGCCTTGCAAGCACCATATCTTGCGGTACAGTGTTCAGCACAGCACCGCCGGGCGACCCCGGCCAACGCGTCAGGGAGAACCGCATTGCCAGTCCTCAGCGACCGACAGATCAAAGACCAGCTCGTCGTCGAGCCCTTCACACCCGCCGAGAAACGGCCGGGACGGATCTCCTATGGCGTCTCGTCCTACGGCTACGACGCCCGCGTCGGCACGCTCTTCAAGATTTTCACCAACGCGCCGCTCGACGGCGGGGCCTCCATCGTCGACCCCAAGCAGTTCGACGACCGCAATTTTGTCACCGTCGATACCGACGACACCGGCAAGGACCACGTGATCATCCCGCCCAACAGCTTCGCGCTGTGCGAGACCGTCGAGACCTTCAACATCCCCCGCGACGTGCTGGTCATCTGTGTCGGCAAGAGCACCTACGCCCGCTGCGGGATCATCGTCAACGTCACCCCCCTCGAGCCCGAGTGGCGCGGCAAGGTGACGATCGAGATCAGCAACACGACCCCGCTGCCCGCGAAGATCTACGCCAACGAAGGCATCGCCCAGATGATCTTCCTCAAGGCCGAGGACGAGTGCGAGATCAGCTACGCCGACAAGGCCGGGAAGTATCAGGATCAGACGGGGCTGGTGCTGCCGAAGGTGGATTGAAATAGGCCGGTCTTTAGCCCGGCACCTAATAGAGACGATCGATTGCCGGGCTAAAGCCCGGCCTACAAAACAGAGACAGAAGCCGAGCAAACAGCGCCCCTCAGGGGACGGATTAGGACGAAACACTGGGACCGGTTGACCTCCCCGCGACGGAACGCGATGCGAAGGACCGCAGCCGAGCATGGCACGACGCCATGACCAACCCACCCACCACTGGCCAGGGCCGGCCAAACGCTCGCTTCTTCTCCCTCCGCCCCCTTGGACGATTCCACCCGTTCAAGGGGGCTATTTCATTGCTTGTGTAGCGGGTGACGCGCAGCGGCCCGTTCGGATCGTCTTAGATAGTTTACACAGGACGCTGCGCGTCACCCGCTACACCGTGCTTTCGACAGCCTTCTCACGCTCTGACCTGAGCTGCCCCGCAAACACCCCGCGGTACGTGCCGTAGCTGATCGACGCCATGATCGGCACCGCGACGGCACCGACACCCGGGATCACCTGCACCCAGATCAGCACGATGAACAACAGCCTCAGCCCGATCCCCAGCGGCATCCGCCTCGCGATCGTGAGGTACCGACGCAGCGGGGCGATCAGCCGCAGGCGGTACACCATGATCGCGGGGATCAGCCCAACGATCGGGATCAGGCTCAGCAGGGCGGTGACGATGAGCACCTTGGGATAACGCCGGTCAAGCGTCGCCAGGTACGCTTTCGAGTCGGCCTCGCCCTCAAACAGTTCATACCCACAGCCCGGGCACTGCTGGAGCATCCGCCTCGGCTCCAGCTGCGTCGCGCACACCGGGCACCGCTGCTTCTGCGTCAGCCGGACCGGCTGAGTACTGGCGTCCTGCGCGAGCTTGTCCTTGGATTGCCCCAGCCAGCCCACGGCATGCACCGCTTCATTCGCCGCCTGACAACCCGGGCAAGCTATCGCGCTGCGGTACATCGGCTCGCCGCAGCTCGCACAGGGCACCTTCGATTTTTCTTCCCGCCGTTTAGCCCGCCACTGCAGCAGGGCGATCACCGTGAAGATCACCCCCGAGATCAGCAGCATCACCACGGGGAAGAGGATCAGCAGCATCGTCCCGAAGAGCGCCCAGAGGTCTTCGAGCCAGCTCAGCAGCCCACCGATCATTGTGTCGTCGTCCGGGTCCGCCTCTGAGAGCACCCCCAGCAGGCTGCGCCGGACAACACTGGACACGAACACCCCGCCGGCCGTCAGCCCCGCGACGACCACCCCCAGCGCGTTCTCACCCAGCCCGGCCCGGACCGGCTCCTGCCAGGAGATGATCTCTTTCATCACCGCCTCGTCGTTGGCCGTGATGACCCCGCTGACCGCCAGGGTCGAGATAAACGCCATGCCCGACTTGAGGTAGGAGTCGACCTCCGTCAGCAGCGCCCGCGCATCCGGCGACTTGGTCGCCGCGATCTCCAAGAGCGCAAGCAAGCCCAGCAGCGTGACCGTCAGGTCGTGCGTGAACCAGCTCGGGACACTGTGGACCTGGGCGAGCAGCCCGGTGTTCTTGATAAACGCGATGTCCGGCCCGAACTTGAGTGCCGCCGCGACCGCGAAGGCCGAGACGAACGCGCGCGAGGCGAACAAGCCGATCGAGTTGACCCCGGTCAGCACGGTGGTGAGCGAAGCGCTAGGCATTTCATGATTCTATTTTATTACTGGTTCAAGGGATAAAGAACAACACCGTCAACCTGAAGGGACGGCGTTGCGATTATAGTTTTCAAAAACAGCGGTCAGATCAAACAGTTCGGCGGCGACGAAGAATCAAGAAACTACCTGCGGCCATGAGGACTATCGCACCGGGCTCGGGGACAGGTTCGACGACATATACCCCGGTCACGCCGATCCGGTCGCCCGCGGTCAACGAAAACTCGTAGCGGATGTCGATACTCTCGTCGGCCTGGGGTCCCGCGAGGCTAGGGATGGGGGGACCGAAGGTGCCGGAGGTGGTGCTGGTCAGGAAGGCGCCAGCCGAGAGCGGGCCGCCCAGCCCGATCGATCCGCCTGGCAGGTCCGTGCCGTCGATGCCCGCGGTGTAGAAGCTGTTCGGGGTCAGCGAGCCGGGGATGCCACCGGCCGATACGTCCACCGTTGCGCCGTCACCATTGATGTCCGTCACAGTGACGCCGGTCGAGCCGCCGTTAAGCGTGAAGGGCCCGTTCACACCAACCGGCAGCGAGAAGGTCAATACATAGTTCTGCGTCGAGCCGGTGTTGTTGATAAGGCTGAAGTTGACAGCGAGCACCGGATCGACGTTGCCTTCAAAGAGCATGTTGTAATCGCTCTCGTTGGTACCCAGAAAGCTGGCGAGCTCGGCTCTGTCATCCGTATTCATCGTTGTGATCTGGAAGGGCGTGCCAGCGTTGCCAGCGCCACCCCACGATGCGCCCCAAGCGTAGTCGCCGTTGCCTTGAACCATGACATTGTTCGGCGTCTCGCTCCAGTTCATCGTTCCGTCGGTGCCGGTCATGACGACCAGTTCCTGCAGGCCAGGTGTAAAGGTGCCCGCCAATACGGACGGAGTCAACACTGCTGCACAAGTCGTAATCGCTATGAATGCTCTCATTACTTACTCCAAACTTTGATTAGAAGGACAACAGAATTTATCTATAACCACCAACGTCGAGAGAGAAGATAGCCAGCCTTGAGAACGGATGAAACTCCCCGAAAGAGCTAGAAACGAGCGTTTTTACAGTTTACTTATCAAATTAATCATTGAGCAATGTTCTTAAAACTACAAGGTGTTAACGAACAGAACAGTAAACAAAAAACGCGCCCCAGCTCATTGAACTGGGACACGTCGTAGAAGTTTTGATGATTGACTATGGCGCTGAGTCTGCGAAGCGTCTGGCCGGTGCTTTACAGGTCAAGCTCGTCATCGCCCTTGTCTCGGCGGGGACGCTCGGGTCGCTCGCCGTCTTTGCCTTCGCGGTTTTTCTCACGCGCGGCCCGTCGCTCTTCCATCGCCTTGCGGCGTTCGTCGACCTTCGCCCGCTGCTCATCGCTAAGGACGTTCTCGTAGACGTTGTCCATCGCGCCCTTGCGGACCTCCATCATCTGCTCACGGACGGCTTTGCGGTCAACCTCTTCGCCGGCTTCTTTGCTAGCCTTGGCTTCTTCCATGATGGCCTTGGCTTCTTCACGGGAGGCTTCCATGATGGCCTGGACTTCTTCTTTCTGCTCGTCGCTCAGGTCCAGGCCACGCAGCGGGTTGTGACGTTTGCGGTCACCTCGTTCGCCACGTTCGCCACGCTTGCCTTCCTTCGCGTCGTCGTCACGCTCGGCGACTTCGTAGACGCCTTCCTCGCTGCCTTCACGCTTCTTGCCGTCGCACTTGCCCTTCTTGCAGTTGCCTTTGTCTTCGCCCTCGGCGATCACTTCGTAGACGCCCTCATCCGATGCGCCGTCCTTCGGGCAGTTCTTCTTGCAGTTCGGCCCCGCAAAAGCGGAACCAGTAGCAAACAGGGCGGCAGTCGTCAGGGCGAGGAGGTGTGAACTTTTCATGGGGCGATTCCTTTTAAACTGGTTCGGTCGGCGGGTTGGCACCTTGCCTAACCCGCTCTAACACACGCACAACGCCTGGTAACCGAGCCTATTGCAACAATATTACTCTTCACAACGAGAAAATCCTGCTGCAACCGCGTTCAGGCCGGTCTAGAATGCTCGCCCATGCCCGAAAGCCATGAAAATCCCGCCCCTGACGCCATCTACGCCGCCCTGCAAGGCGTCAACGACCCCGAACTGCACCGCGACCTCGTCACCCTCGGCCGCGTTCGGCACGTCGAAATCACCGAAAACGGCACCGCCCGCATCGGCATCCGCCTCGAATCCCTCACCGGCCCGATCCGGCAACGCCTCAAGCAAGACATCGAAGACGCCCTCGCCCCCCTGGGCCTGCCCACTATCGAGATCGAGTTCTCCGCCGGCCTGACCACCGCGCCGGACCAGCCCCAGCCCGTCAAGGCAAACACCGGCACCGAGCAACCCCAGCAGAACCCGCAGGACCAGGCCCGCGAGGGAAACCCGCTGCCCGACATCAAGCACATCATCGCCGTCGGCGCCGGCAAGGGCGGCGTCGGCAAGTCCACGATCTCGGTCAACCTCGCCGTCGCGCTCGCACGACAAGGCAACAAGGTCGGCCTGATGGACGGCGACATCTACGGCCCATCCGTCCCTACCATGCTCGGCACCTCCGCCTACCCCCCCAAGGCCGTCGGCAACACCATCATCCCCTACAACGTCCACGGTATCAAAGCCATGTCCGTCGGCTCCCTTGTCGAAGACGACCAGGCCCTCATCTGGCGCGGCCCGATGGCCCACGGCGCCTTCCGACAGCTCGCCACCCAGACCAACTGGGGCGAACTCGATTATTTGATTATTGATCTGCCCCCCGGCACCGGCGACGTGCCGCTGACGATGGCCCAGCTCCTCCCGCTCACCGGTGCGGTCGTCGTCTGCACGCCACAAAAGGTCGCGCAGGACGACGCCAAACGCGCCATCGCCATGTTCAAACAGCTCGGCATCGAGGTGCTCGGCCTGGTCGAAAACATGTCCTACTTCATCGGCGACGACGGCAAGGAGTACGACCTCTTCGGCAAGGGCGGCGCCCAGATGCTCGCCCACCAGATGGGCCTGCCCGTCCTAGGCCAGATCCCCATCAACACCGCCCTCCGCTACAACGCCGACGCCGGCGACCCCATCGCCAACTTCACCGGCGACCCGCAACTGGCCAGCGAACTGGGCACGCTCGCCAGCACCGTGGCCGACCAAGTCGCCACCGTCTCCCTCGAACTCGAGCAGGCCACCCCGACCATCACCATTCGCGACTGATCCCACCACTACGGCATCAGCACCGCGACGTGACACAGAACGTGCAGCTCACGCAGTGTTAATGACAGGCCCCGAAAACCCCCAGCGCGCACAACCGGCGCACCGCCGCGCACGCGCGTCCTTAGGCGGGAGGGCTTAAGCCCCCCCAATGCGCGACCCCATCAATCAAGCCCCACCCCCTCTCCCCGCGCGCACAACCCCGAAGCCTTCCTCCCCCCCGCAACGCCCGCCAAGCGACGCGCGACAACGCGCGTCACGAATCAATCCATCTTTGTGCACACGGCGTTGCGCGATAACCCCTGCAACAAACGACGGCCCTACTCGCCAATCTCTTTGATGTACAGGTTCCGCCACCGGACGCTGAACGGGCCGCGGTCTTGCACCGCGTGGACCTGCAAGCCAATCACGCCCTCGGCGAATCGCTCGCGGTGCTTCTCGAGCATCTTGAAGTCCGCGACCTTCTCACCATTGACCCACGTCTGGTAGTGGTCGCCGACGATACGGACGCGGAAGCGGTTCCACTGACCGTTCTTGAAATGCTTGTGGCGTTTGGCGGCGCGGGCTTCGTCCTGAACTTCCTTGCCATCCACGTACAGCGATGGCCAGCCGCCGATCCCCTCCATGAAGCAGTGGCCCGAGTAGCCTGCACCCCGCATGATCTCGATCTGCGGACCAACGATCCGGCCGTGCAAATACTTCTTATTGCCTTGATCGATCGCGTGGGACCGGACCTGACAGCCCGAATTCAATTCGTTGTCATGCAAGAGAACCTCAAACGTCAGTTCAAAGTCTTTGTAGGTCTTCTCGGTACACAGAAACGAGTTAGGCGTCTGCTTGACGGTCGTGCCGAGGATGGCGCCGTCATCCACGGTGTACTTGGCCTCGCCGCTCATGGCCTTCCACCCGTCGAGCGTCTCGCCGTCGAACAGCGCGGCCCAGCCCTCGGGGGCGGTGTTGTGCTTAGGTGAGGCCGCATCCTCGCGGCCAGTTACGTCCTTGGTACCCGCCCCGGCCAGGAAACCAACGACGACGATGGCGCTGCATATCAGAGCTAACAAGATTGCGTCGTTGCGGTGTGATGTCATAGGTCTTGCTCCCTTTCATCGAGGTCGTGCGGTCCAAAACGGCTGCCCGGGTGGCTTACCCGCCCAGCCATGTGGTTGTTACGTAGATCCTGAAGTTAATCGATCTCGGGCAGCTCAAAGCCCTTGCGGCGTTCGCCGTAGTCCAGCTTCGCGTTGGCGGCCTCGCTGCCTTTGAACGCCCAGTTCTCGGGGTCGAAGGCCAGCTCTTCCTGCACGTCGTAAGCGATGTTGGCCAGGTGGCACAGCGCCGCGGTGCGCGAGCCGACCTCGACATCACACACTGGCTGCTGCTTCTTACCGATGCAGTCGCGGAAGTTCACGCCGTGGTTCTTAAACCTGGGCAGGCGGATATCGCTGTCGGTCAGCGGCTCTTGAAGGATCGACGCGGGCTCGGAGGTGACACCCTTTCGGCCGACGGTGATGCTGCCGAGTTCGCCGATGAACTTGGTCTGATACGGCCCCGGTGCGTGCACGATCTTCTTGCCGTCGGCGTAAATCATCTCGACGCCGCGCACCGCCTTGGGGTCCTTGGGCGGGATGACCCTGACCGGGCTCTCGCGGTCCTTGCCCATGCCCCATTGGGCGATGTCGAACATGTGTGCGCCGAAGTCCGCCAGCATGCCCCCGGCGTATTCTTCGTAACGGCGGAAGGCCGGGTAGTGCTTGTGCACACCGCGCGGGCTGAGGTCGGGGTGGTAGCCGCGCTCGGGGGCCGGGCCTTGCCAGAGGTTCCAGTCCAGGCCTTCGGGGATGTCTTCGGTTGGCAGGTCACAGGGACGGGCCGGGTCGCCGCAGCCGCACTCGGCCAACTCGACTTTGCCCAGCCGGCCGTTGAGCACGTATTCAACCGCGGTGGCAAACACGCCGCGGTACTCGGTGCGCTGCTGGCTGCCGGTCTGGAAGGTGATGTTGTGCTTCTGCTGCGCCCTGATGATCTGCTGGCTCTCACGCAGGTTCAGCGTCAACGGCTTCTCGGCGTACACGTGCTTGCCCAGCAGCGCCGCCTGCATCGCGGGGATCGTGTGCCAGTGGTCCGGCGTGTTGATCACGACCACATCGATGTCAGCGCTGTCCAAGAGGTCGAGATAGTTCTGCGCGGTTCGGCAGTCGTTGGCACCATTGAACTTGTTGACGACGCTCGCGTGGTTATCCAAGCGTGTCTGATCGACCTCGGCCAACGCGACGACGCGGAACGCCTTGTCCTTCATGAAGTAGTTCATGAGGGTCGACGGCCCACGCTTGCCCGAGCCGATCGACAAGACACCGATCTGATTGTTCGCGGTCGCCTGCGCCCAAGAACGCCCGGTCAGCATCGTCGGGGCGATGGCGGCAGCACAAGCACCGGCGAGCAAGCGTCGGCGAGACAACGAGTTCAATTGTTCTGGCATTTAGAGACCTCTTTAAGGGTGAAGCCTCCTTCAAGGAAGAAGGCACAGCATAACAACAACGCACAGCCACTCGCAAGATCGATGCTTCAAGTCTGTCGACGTGCTAACTGATAAAGCGTTCAATAGCGCAAAGCTACCTCTACTCCCGCTTACCGATCGGCATCCCGGGGCGAGCCACGCATGCCCGTGAAATCGACCGGGTCGCTGGCGCCTTCAAAGAGGAGGGTTTGTTCGAACGGCTCGGTGTGGCCATCGACGGACGCCACGCTGCCGGACGAAGCAGGTTTCTTCCTTAAACTTCGAGAACCGGACCGCGACCTTCATTGTGGTTGGGTCGTAGCCACCCCCGAGCCAATCAGGCACAGGCTGGCGCAAGTAAACCTCAGCGGGCTCAGCAACTTCGAGTTGCAAACGCATCGGCTCGGCGCCCGGAGCGATTCGGGCCCGCGCATCGCCAGCCATCCTCACCCCGCAACGCCCGCAAGCCAACACGCCAATCGCACAACCTCGGTCGGTTCCCGCTTCATGCACGCGGTGTGTGAAACCTTAAAACGGCTTCGGACTTCTACCAGACTCAAAGAATGGTATCCGGCACCCTTGCAGAACCTTTTATCTGCCCCCATCTCATAACCGTCCAAGAAGATTCAGTCTTCACCAAACGAGTCCAGCTGACCCCAGAGGCTTGGCGGGTCGGGGTTGCCGTCACCGTCGGTGTCCTGCCAGTAGGCGTTGTTGCTATTCGCGGCCGCAGCCGTGGGGAGGATATCGCTTCGCCCTTCTATAAATCGAACGCTGCCATCGACATAACCGACCGGCAAGCCGCTCTCTTTGTGGAACGGGTCTGGTGACGCGGTGCGGTCGAACATCAGATAGAACGAATCGCTCGTCATCGCTGCAGTCAGCGGGAGGTCATCGAGCTTCGTCAGGAAGTCGCCGATATCCGGATCAGGCCCGCCGACGTTTGTCACGTTGACTTGCGGACGGACTTGATAGGTCAGCGCGACCGCATTTGAGGTGTTTGCGAAAATCTCGTCGAAGGTCCTAAACCCCGGTTCGAAGCCGCCGACCACATCGTTACTACCTGTATTGAAGTTGTCACGCGTAAAGGACGGGCACTTCAGGGCATTGATATCGTCGAGCAGGTTTGTTTGCCAGAACCGCATGTAGTTGTAGTTCTGCCGAGCAACACTGATAAAGAAGCTGTGGCGACGCGCATTCGCACGGTAGTTCAGAGGAACCGCGTCCTTGAAGTCAACCGCGAACATGGCATAGAGCTGGCCGTGCTGCCGGTGGTTGGATGAACACTGCGTGATCTTCGCAGACTCACGCGCCCAACTCAGCGCGGGCAGCAGGATCGCGATCAACAGCGCGATGATCGAGATCACGACCAGCAGTTCGATAAGGGTAAACGCTTTGCGCAAGAACAAGACTCCAGAGAGGGCCGAGAGCAGATTGAACGAGGCCTGAAAGGCGCCACGCCTCTTTCGAGGCGTGGCACCACTTGAAGGAGAAAGCTTGTTTACGCACGCCGACGACGGGCGGTCATCAGGCCGCCCAGGCCAAGCAGCGCGAGCGAGCCAGGCTCGGGGACAAGCGCCAGCGTCTGGCCATTGTTTGTGACGACGAATTCGTTGGCAAAGCCGGCGCCATCGATCGCAACGTTGTCAAGGGTCGCTCCACCAGTGAGGATGCTCTGCCACTGAGCCGTGCCATCGAATCCAGTGATTGTCAACGAGCCGGTCCAGCCAGCCGCGAAATCCAAGCCGCCTTCCAAGCTGACTGCGTCACCTGTCAGCGTGGCATCACCGCCAACGAAGATATCGCCAGAGGCGGTCGACCGGAATAAATCAACACCCGTAACAGTGCCGCCCAAGAAATTCAGCGTGGAATTGTTCTGAGCACCAAAGTTGCCTTGAGGAGCGCCGCCACCAGGATTAATACCAACCGTGTGCGTACCGCCATTGATCGTGATAGTGCCGCCACCATTGGCCTCAAAATCATCATCGACATTGGTGACCGAGCCGGGGTTGAAGATGAAATTGCCAACGCCGCCGCCACCGGTGAAAATATCGTCACCAACGTTGACGGTGACATCGTTAAAGGTCACGCTGCTAGGATTGACACCCACAATATCAATTGCAGCCGTCAGCGTGCTGCCACCCCCAAAGACGAGATCGCCTTCGATCGCCAAGTCACCAGATCCAGACGTCACCGGCCAAGACGCGTCGATATTGACGTTACCCGTTTCGCCAGACCCGGGGAGCACGCCAGTGTCCCAGTTCCCTGGCGTGTTGATGTTTCCGCTGGTTATCAGGTTTGCGGCCTGGGTTTGGGCAGCACCGATGAGAGCGGCTGCGGACAGTAGTGCGAGGGCCGTAGTCTTCATAATCCTATTCTCCATAAGAGAGTTATCAAAAAGCGTCCAAGTGCCTTTGCCAACTGCCACGAGCGTGGCATGTGATCGGCGTGTAGCTAGTCGTCCGTGGTGTCGCCGTGCTACGACGGCGGTGGTGTGCTCCGTGTGGGTTTATTCGTCTGCAAGCCAGAATTGCCCGGCTTCGTGCCGTGCGCGGACCGCGTCGGGCGATAGCGCGTGGTCGTAGATGGCGAGTTCGTCGAGTTCGCCAAGGAACTGCCGGGTCTGAGCGCTAAGGTCGATATCAGCCGTCGAGAAACGCCCGATGGTTAAAAGCTGTTCTTGATCGAGCAGACCCGTCTCGACTGAACCTTCGCTGACTCGTACGCCATCGATGTATAGAAACAACGTGCCGGCGTCATTCACTGCCGCGACATGGATCCATCGATTCAGCCTGTGTTCCGTCCTAGAAAACAGTTCTTTTAGCCCGTCACGCCCTGCACCCGGAAGATTCGCGTCCGGTGTGTTGGCGTGGACAAAACGGAAGCGTTTTTGCGTACCGATCTGTCCAAGCGGCTCGGTTGTTTCAAGGCGGGCGGCGGTGTCTACCCCGACGTCGGTTTCCGTATTCTTCGCGCCGATCAAACAAATCAAGCCAAAGTCATGACGGCTCGGCTTGACCCAACAATCGATGGTGTACGACGCCGCACCGCGCAGCTCCACGAGCGGTTCAAGGGTCTGGAGGTAATCGCCGAACGAACCGAGCGAAAGAGACGAGCCCAGGCCATCGGTCACCGTCTCGCTGTCGCCGAAGACCTTCGCGTGGTAACGGTCGGCCGCGAGGTTCCGCGCGACGCCGCCAATAAACTGGTCCATGCGATAGTAAACCAACGGCTTGTCCGCGAGGACCATCTGCTCATACCGGGTGTCGGGATCGACCGAGCGGACAAACACCCGCCCCATCGGAGTCGGATCGATCGCGGTGATTTGGCCGGCACGATCGACACGCTTGCCCTGCCCAGCCGCGATCTCGGTGAGTTCCGCGGTACGCAGGTCGTCGTCGGGGCCCGCCAAGGCAACGAGCCCGTCGAAAACGAAAACACTTGTCTCGCCAGTACCTTCCACCTCAACGCCAAACTCTGTACCCAGGTCGATGACCTGGGCATTCGGTGTCAGAACCGTAAAGCCTTTGCTCTGCCGGGTCGGGCATTTGCCGACGAGCTTGCCCCATTCAAGCTGGATCGTGTTGGCCTGGCTGGTAAACGCGATGGTGCAGGGCGCCTCGAGGATGGCGGCCGCGCCTTCATCCGTCGTGATCTCTGCGAAACCGTCGATCAGCGTCAGCCGCTGGCCGGGCCAGAGTTGTTTGCCGACCGCGTGGCTAGCGTTAGACCAGGTCGCTTCATGCTGCGCAGTGATCGTTGCAACAGCAGTCGTCGGGATATCGGTATTCAGCCCGACCAAGCCGGGCGCATCACCGGCGAACGGGGTCACGAGTATCAGGGTGAGTAGCAGGATCGCCGCGGCGGCGGAACAGACGCCCGTCGTGATCACCTTCTTGTTGATAAAGAACTTTCGCAGCACGTACCCGCCGACGACCGCGAGGTCGTGAGCCGACAGGCTGCCGGGGTCTTCGGCCTGTTCATGCCGATGACGCTGGATCACTTCCGTGAAATGAACCGGGCCGGCGGCGCCTTCGGGCGCTTCGAGTTCCTGCATGAGCGAGCCGAAGTTAGAGTCATCCGACAGGTCGGCCGCGACGTCATGCACGTTCCGCTCGTGCAGCAGTTCGGCGAGGTGGCAGTCGAGCATGGCCTGGAGCACGAAAGCCTTGGACCGGTCCGGGTCTTCACGCATCCAAGCCTCCAGCTCAGCGACCTGGGTCGCGTTGAGCTTGCCTTCGACATAGGCGGCCATCATTTCCTGAAAATCATTCACGGAGACCGGTCCTCCTTCTTTAGGCGTGCTTCGATGCAGTCACCCAGTGCCTTGCGGCTACGCAACAACACCGCCGACACCGCGACCCGGCTCATCCCCAACTCCTCGGCGATCTTCTGCACCTGCCGACCCCATTGGTAGCGCATCTCGATAATGCGGCGGCTTCGGCCCTTGAGCCCTTCGAGGCAGTCCTTGAGTGCGGACTTGCGGGCATCGACTTCGGGCTGCATCTCGCTGACGACGCCTGCCAGGTCGTGGATCATCGCGCTGGAGAAGACGTGCCGGTCGCGGACCTTGCTGCGGATGCTCTTGGCGATCCGGTTCCTGGCGATGCCGATCGCCCAGCGGGAGAACTCAAACTCGGGGTCGTAGTCCTCGAACTTCTCGGTGACGATCGTGGCGACCTCCTGGACGATGTCGTCGATCAGGTGGTGCTGACCGATGGCCGAGGCGATGTAGATCCGCACGATCGGCTCGGTGCGGGCCCAGTGGACCGCGAGTTGCTTAGCCTGTTGCGTGTTGAGGTAGCGCTGCGACATAGTTGCTTCGGGCAGCAGAACTGCTCCCCAAAGAGAAGTTCCCCGAAGAGTTTGCTATGTTGCGCGCAAAACAAGTTTTTTCCCGAAATTTGTCTGAATTTAACTGATTTGCAGGCCCTAACCCGCTCAGTACCCCCGGCCTTGCTGGTTCGGGTTGGGGTCGGCGAACTTCCTGTTGGGCCACTCCCAGAGCGTCTCTTTCACCTTCCGCGTCGGGCGGGCGTTGGCGGTGATCTCTTCGTCCAGCTTGACCGCCAAGGCCTTAAGGTTCTCGACCTTCTCGGGGTGCTTCTTGGCCATGTCCCACTGCTCGGAGATGTCGTGTTCCAGGTGATAGAGGAACGGGCCGCCCTTGGCTTCGTTGCCGGCGAAGAGCAGCTTCCACGGGCCCTTGCGGATGCCGGCCAGGTCGCCGCGGGATGTGTAGTAGATGAACGTGTCGCTGGCCGACTTGGCGCCTTCTTCGCCGAGCAGCAGGCCCTTGATCGAGCCGCCATCGATCTTGTTCTCGCTCAGCTTGCCGCCGGTGATGTCGGCGAGGGTGGGGAGGATGTCGATCGAGCGCGTCATCTCAGCGGTCACCGTCCCGGCAGGGATCTTCCCGGGCCAGCGGACGATGCAGGGCACACGTTGGCCGCCTTCCCAGTTCTGCCCCTTGGCGCCGCGGAGCGGGCCGGACGAGCCGCCGTACTGACGGAAGGGTGCCCACGGGCCGTTGTCGGCCGCGAACATCACGATGGTGTTCTCATCGAGGCCGTGCTTCTTGAGCGTTTCGATGACCTGGCCGACGGACCAGTCGATCTCTTCGATGACGTCGCCGTAGAGCCCGCGCTTGCTCGTGCCTTCGAATGCCTTGGAGGCGTAGATCGGGATGTGCGGCATCGCGTGGGGGATGTAGACGAAGAAGGGCTTGTCCTTATTCTTCTCAATGAATGCGACGGCCTCTTCGGTCGCGTTCTTCGTCATGACGTGCTGATCGGGTTCCCACTCAAGCACCCTGTCGTCACGCATCAGCGGGAGGTTGAACTTGTACTTGTCTGTGTTCTTTCGATGAAAACTAGACATGTCGTTGGAGTACGGGATGCCGTACCACGTGTCGAAGCCCTGGTCGGTGGGCAGCAGCCCGGGGCGGTGGCCCAGGTGCCACTTGCCGAACATGCCGGTCGCGTAGCCGTGGTCTTGGAGCATGTCGGCGATGGTGTGCTCATCGGTGTGCATCCCGTAGTCGTAATGCGGGAAGATGACGTGCTTGTGCATGTTGATGCGTTTGGGGTAGTTGCCCGTGAGCAGCGCCGCACGCGAGGGTGAACACACCGGCGAAGCGACGTAGAACTGCGTGAGCTTCATGCCCTCGCCGGCCATCTTGTCCAGGTGCGGGGTGTGGATCGTGGGGTTGCCGAAGCAGGAGAGGTCGCCGTAGCCCTGGTCGTCGGTGAAGAAGATGACGACGTTGGGCTTGTCGTTCTGTGCGGTGGCCTGGCAGACCATGAGCAAGGTCAGGGCGAGCAGGGCGAAGAGGCGGTTCATAATTAGAGTCCTTCAGTAG
The DNA here is from genome assembly GCA_019634195.1 of Phycisphaeraceae bacterium. Lineage (GTDB taxonomy): Bacteria > Planctomycetota > Phycisphaerae > Phycisphaerales > Phycisphaeraceae > JAHQVV01. The sequence continues at coordinate 18,230 of JAHQVV010000037.1, forward strand.
AAGCGTTTAGGTGTTTCAGTTTACTCGCCATTGACCGCGAGGTAGACGATCCGGCAGGCGGTGGGCTTAGGCCCATCATTGAGTTTCACGGTGAGGGTATGCTCTTTCTTGGGGTCGAGTTCATCGAAGAGCACGTGCAGCCTCGGCAGGTGGATCCCCTTGTGCCGCGTACCCACACCCAGCGTCTGCCAGCCGCCACGGTCGACACGGTACGACACCTCGCCCGCGTCACGCCCGGCGACGACAACGCGCCCGACGCCGCTGCCGGTAAACGTATAGGAGAAGCTGTCGCCGCTTTGATCCCCGACGAGCATGTCGACGTTGTGAAAGCCCGGACGCACAGCACAAACAAACCGCCCCGGCTGACGCCTTGCAGCGCAACCCGCTGGGCCAAACCGTGCTGGTTAGTGAGCCTGTCGTAGAACACATCCCAGTGATCCAGCGCGGCGTCGCTGCCGAGCATGCCATTGGTGTTCATCAACGCGACATGGAAGCCGCGTTGAAGCAGGGCCATATCCGCCTCGGCATGAAACCCCGGGAACCGCGCCCGCCAGACCCAGGGGTTCCCCGGTGCCGCGTGCTTGGGCGCGACGACATAACACTTGCGGCCATCGATTTGGAAATCATGCTTGGGAAAGCCCTTCCAGCCCGTCGGCTCGCCCTGCAGGGGCGTCGACAGTTTCGCCGAGGCGCTCTGCGCAGTAATGACCAACAAGGCGACCATCAAGATTGGCATAAAGACCCGCAGGCCGTTGTGTGTAATTGGCATCAACATCATTTAACCGGCCGCGACAAAAGGTAGACGCACTCAACAATCAACCCATACCGGCGTATAAAAAAACCGGGGCGCCTGTGTCTTAGGAGGAGAAAGACAAGACGTCCCGGCCGTGCGTGGTCGGTTGACTTATTTGAGGCTTACTCGTCTTCGTCGACGTCATCATCGTCGATCGGTTCTTCTTCCAGGCCCGCGGCGAGGAGGTCCGTCGTGACCTCATCGATCTGGGCCATCGCGGCGGCTTCTTCGAAGCTGTACGGCCCCTGATCGTCGAGCGTCAGCATGGACTCGTGGAACGTGTTGTCCAGCTTGTCCAGCAGGCGCTCCTTGGCACCAAAAGGGGGCACAAGCGAGGCGAAAAACAGGGTCAGGCCGCTCTCGGTGGCCTCCTGCTCCCGCAGTTCGCGGTCAATCGGGTTGTGTCGCTGATCGGTCATCGTGGTCCCTTCATCTGCCCGGCGCGAAAGGTGCCTTGCTGTAGGAATGGACGAGCCTAGCCCGGGCGTGTTACAAACCACTATCGGCCAGAAATAGATTTTTTTAGGGTCTTAGGAAGTTAAGCGGCCAGTAAACTACTGCTGGCCCTATGGGAACAAGGAAAAACCGTTACTACCGGCGTTCCCGAATCGCAGAGAAGCAATTCCGTCGCCTCATCAAGGCCTTTGCGATGGACTTCACCGCCACCGATGCCGCTGAGTTGACCGGGCTTTCGTTGCGGTCGGTCAACGCCATCTACCTCAAGATCAGGCAGCGCATCGCTGAACAGTGTGAGGCCCAAAGCCCCTTCCGGGGGGAAGTCGAAATCGACGAGTCGTACTTCGGGCCCAAGCGTGTGCGGGGCAAGCGAGGCCGAGGCGCGGGCGGCAAGACCATCGTCTTCGGCGTGTTCAAACGTGAGGGCCAGGTCTACACCCAGATCGTGCCGGATGTGAAGAAAAACACTTTGCGCAAGGCGGTTCGGGGCAAGGTCGGGATGGACACCATCATCCATTCCGACGGCTGGCCGGGCTACGATGGCCTGGTCGATGTCGGTTACGCCAAGCACCTGCGTGTCAACCATGGCGACAATGAGTTCGCCGATGGGACCAACCACATCAACGGGATCGAGAGCTTCTGGGCCTTCGCCAAGCATCGGTTGACCAAGTTCAAAGGTGTCGCTCGTCATACGTTCTACCTGCACCTGAAGGAGACCGAGTTCCGCTTCAACCACCGTCGTGATAGCCTGTACCACGTGCTACTCAAACTGCTCCGAGAAGACCCAATTTAGGCCGCTTAACTTCCTAAGACCCTTTTTTATTGGCTAATCCATCATTCCGCATCGGCTTCCCGCCTAGATCAAGCAGCCGGGGGCAGGGCTCACCGCGAGCACCCGCCGTCCCGGTCAAACCGCCTGAGCCGCTGCTTTGCCGGCACCGCCCGCATGGCATGACCGGCGAGAGGAAGCCTTACAACGGCCCGGGCCCTGCCGTTGTACTAGGCCTTTGACGCGTGACTTGAGCGACCGCCTGGGCTTACTCCAGATGCCGGTCATGGCGACCTGCTCGGCATACACCGCGAAGGGCTTCGGCTCACGGCCCAGTGCCCGCTGCACGCCGTCGCCCAGCCACTCGTTACGGCCGTCCATCACCTCCCGCATCAGATCGGTCAGGAACTTCGCAAACACGGGCCCCATGTGCTTGGTCAGCCCGGCTTCGTGCTCCTCGAAACTGATCGGCATGTAGCGCACCGCGTGCCCCACAGCATCGGACAAAATCTCCGCGACCCGGTCCATGCTCAGCAGCTCAGGCCCGGTCAGCTCGTAAAGCTCGCCATCGTGTTTTTCATTGGCCAGGGCGGCAAAAGCCACGTCCGCGATGTCGTCGCAATCCACGAAAGGCTCGACCGACTGGCCGATCGGCAGGGCGATGACGCCCTCAAGCACGCTGCCCAGAAAGTGGCCCTCATCGAAATTTTGATTGAACCAGCCCGCACGCAGGAGCGTGTATCGCAGCCCGCTGTCACGTACAACCTGCTCGCACTTCTGCGCGTTCACCTCCCCACGGCCCGAGAGCAGCACGGCCTTCTCAACGCCCGCCGCCTTGCACGCCTCCATCAGCTGCGTCAGATGCCCGGGCGCCTCAGCCACCGCCAGGTCGGGGTAGTAGGGGATGTACACCGACTTGACGCCTTTGAGGACGGCAGGCCAGTTCGACGGGTCGTGCCAATCAAACGGGACGTTCGCCGATCGCGATCCGAGCCGGACCGCTCGGCCTGCTTTGGCCAGCCGCTGGACGATGCGGCCGCCGGTCTTGCCCGAGGAGCCGATGACGAGGGTGAGATCATTAGAAGCGTTGTTCTGCATGGGTCTGTCCTTTCGGTTGGGGTCTTTAAGCTTGATCATCTGTTGATCAACGATGACCATTAAACCCACACATCGGCATCTTATCTATGGCGTAATGTCTATATTTATATGCAGATCGTCTATTTATAATTGACTTTCCGCATACCATGCCGACAATACCCACATGGCAACACCGAACCCCAGCCCGTTTGCAAAGACCGGCGATGCCCTGGCCAGCACCCTGCAACTGCTCAGGCTCACGGGCAGCTTCTACTGCCGCGGCGAGTACACCGCGCCATGGGGGATCGAACTGCCCGCGTTCCCCGGCTCGATGATCTTCCATATCGTCACCAGCGGCACCGCCATGATCCAGCGGCCAGAACACGAGCCCGTCGTCCTCAGGCAGGGCGGCATGGCCCTGGTCCCGCACGGCGAGGGGCACACCCTCCGCAGCCTGGCGGACGCGAAGGCCGAGCCGCTGTTCGACATCCCGGTAGAAAAGCTCAGCGAGCGTTACGAAGTCATGCGCTATGGCGGCGGGGGCGAGGAGACGCGCATGCTCTGCGTGCTGGTGAAGCTCGAAGATACGTCGGCCGAGCACCTGCTCCCGCTACTGCCCTCCGTGATGACACTCGACGCATGGGACGACCACGCCGACGGCTGGCTTCACAACACGCTGCGTTTCATGGTGCGCGAGGCACACGAGATGCGCCCAGGCAGCGAGGCGGTGATCACCCGCCTGTCAGACATCCTCGTTATCCAGATGATCCGCGACTGGATCGATCGGCAGGGCGACGCCGCGACCGGCTGGCTTGCGGCACTGCGAGACCCGATGATCGGCCAAGCCATGACACAGATCCACATCGCCCCGCACAAGCCCTGGTCGGTTGAATCACTCGCCGAGGTCGCCTGCATGTCCCGCTCGGGCTTCGCGGCCCGATTCACCGACCTGGTCGGGGAGCCCGCTATGAAGTACGTCACACGATGGCGGATGCAGGTGGCAAGACAACAACTACGCGACACCACCGACCCGGTCGGCAAGATCGCGATCGATATCGGTTATGAATCCGAAGCATCGTTCTGCCGTGCATACAAGCGGCAGTTCGGAGAACCGCCGGGCGCAATCAGAAAGCGTACGCCCGAGCCTGCTTACACGTGAGCCAGCTTGTTCAGGCCGTTGTAGGCGGCGATCTTGTACGCCTCGGCCAGGGTCGGGAAGTTGAAGACGTTGTTGATGAAGAACTCCGCCTTGCCGCCCAGGGCCATGCAGGTCTGGCCGATATGGATCAACTCGGTCGCGCCGGTGCCGATCGCGTGGACGCCGAGGATCGCGTGCGTCTCCTGGTGGATGAGCAGCTTGAGCATGCCCTGGTCGTCGCCGATGATCTGGCCGCGGGCGATCTCGCGGTAGTGGGCGATGCCCGCCTCGTACGGGATGCCCTCGTCGGTGAGCTGCTTCTCGGTCTTCCCGACCATGGAGATCTCGGGCACCGCGTAGATGCCGAACGGGAACAGCTCCTGGTTCCAGCCCTCGACCTCGACGCCGAAGGCGTGGCAGATGGCGCGTCGCCCTTGTTCAAACGATGTCGATGCGAGCGCGGGGAAGCCGATCACATCGCCCGCGGCATAAACATGCTCGACCGCGTGTGGGTTCTCGGGGTCCTCCGTGTTCATGCACTGGTAGTGCTCGTTGACCTTCAGCCGTTCGCGGTCGTCGTAGGTGATCCCGACGTTCTCCAGAGCGAGCTTGCCGCAGACGCCTTGCCGACCGACGGAGTACAGCAGCGCCTCGGCGCGGATGTGCTTGCCGGACTCAAGTTCGGCCTCGACCAGCGACCCATTGACTGACCGGGTCTTGCTGCCTTCTTTGCA
>JAHQVV010000038.1 GCA_019634195.1 Phycisphaeraceae bacterium
CGCGGATCGGGCATGAAGGCCTGCTCGACCGCGTGCTGCCGAGGGATAGCGACGAGGTTGGAATGTTGCTGGACGCGTCGGATGAGGTGCGGCTGTCGGCGTGGGTGTCGCTGGGCTTGCTGCAGACGCGGGCGTCGCGAGCGGCGCTGGGGGTCGAACCGGACGAAGCGGCGGCGGAGATCGACCGGGTGGGCCAGGCGGTGGCGATCGGGCTCATGAGAAAGCTCGACCGCGTGCACGCCAAGTGGCTGCTGGACCGGTTGGACGACGGCGGGGAGTCGCTCGAGGTTAAACGCTGGTGTACCTGGTCGATGGCGCAGCACGATGACGAATCTTTAGATGAGGCCTATCGGGCGGTGCTGGAAAAGCTGCCCAGCACGTTCCTGATCAGCACGGTGCTGGGTAACTCGGCCTACGTGCAGCGGCGAGGCGGCTCGGGGTGGCTGGTCGATGTGCTGCGGTACCACCCAGACATGCGCGATTGGCAGGGGTACCGCGCGTTGTCTCGGCTTGATGCTCAGGGCAAGTATGGCAGCACGCCACGGCGGTTGGCGATGGAGACGCGGGTCGCGGCGGCGCTCGCGATCGCCGAGCAGCCGCTGCTGACCGACGAGCAAGAGCAGGGCTTTCTGCTGTCGCAGGTGCGTCGCCGGATGGTGCCGGGCAACAGCGCCCAGGCGATGGACTTTAACCGCGGCTTCGACACGCTGGCGTACTTCATGCATTGCGAAGGGATGCAAGGCGACCGAGACCTGCTTTACAACCAATTGCGTGGTTTTACATCGCTGCTCAAAGACGACCCCGGTGTCTTGGATAAGCTCGAAGATGGCGAGGAGCCGACGGAGGAGGACCTGTTTGTCAGGCAGCCCGGCAACGAGGTGCGCGGCTATGCGGCGCTCGCGGCCGGGTTCTTGATCCGCCGGGCGACCGAAGGGACCGAACTGCACGCGCAGCGGCCGGTGATCGTGGAGCGGCCGATCGAGATCGAGCGGCTCAAACGCCGCTTCGGGATCCGCTTGATGCGGGCGGTGGCGAACGGCAGCGAGCCGGTGTCGTACCGCGCGGCGTGCGCGATGGCGCTGGGCCTGACTGGTGATGAGCGCTATAAGGCGGAGCTTGGGATCGAACTCGGCAAGCTCCGGGCCGGTGACGAGGCGGTGCTGGGTTACGGCCTACTGGCGCTATCGATGCTCGGCGAGGACCGCGTGGTCGGCCCGGCGATGCGCTACCTCACCCGCCCCGGCCAGGTCTTGGGCGTCGGCGACCTGCTCGGCAGGCGTGCGGCGTTGCGTGCGCTGGCGGTGGTTGGCGAGTTTGAGGGCGATCAACTCAATCAGGTCTGGGGCCGTAACCGGTGGGTCAGCCTCGATGCGGCGGAGACCGCGGCATGGGTCGGGCAGTACGACGCGGTGCCAGCGATGCTCAATGCGCTGCAAAACGAGTCTGCAGCGTGGCGGCAGACGGCAGTGATGTCCTTGGGGAACGTGTTCGAAGCGTCTTGGCCCTCTCGCCTCTCGGCGATCACCGAGGGCTCAAACCCGACGCTGTCACTACGGCCGTTGGCGGCGAAGCTGCCGGTCAGCGCAATCGAAGCAGAAGATGATGCGACTGCGCCCTGGCCGATGGGCGGGGTCTACGCGTTGAGCAACCCGCTGTATATCGCGATGAAGCAGGGGGCGTTCAACACAGCGACGCCACCCAATCAGGATACGCGGTAGCGGCCGTCCTTCTTGGTAACACCGTGCTTGTTCGCCGCGCGGTGCTCGAGGATGTGGAACACGGTCTCGACCGATTCAGGGCTGCCGATCGCTTCGGCGAGTTCGTCTGCGGTGTAGGCGGTCTTCTTGTCCTCAGCGAGCTTGCCGAGCAGTTTGCTCTGGATGTCCAGCACGACGCCGGCGGCCTTCTTGCCCGCTTCGACGCCGGGCTGGTGGTACGCGTTGATGTTGACGAGCTCGGCGTAGAGCCCGGTTGCGCGTTCGTACAGCGCGATGACCGCTCCGAGCGTGCGCGTGTCGAGTTGGTTGAGCGTCAGCGTCAGACTCGATCGGCCCGACTCGTAGAGGGCCGAACGCGTGCCCTGCCAGAACCCGCTCAAGTAGTCGCCGCTGGTCACGCCCGGCTCGACCTGCAGCGCCTTCTTCTCCGGCTTGTTCGCCAGGGCGTTGTCTTGAAGCACAACCAGGAACGTCGCGAAGAAGTTGTTCAGCCCGTCGCGGAGCTGTTGGACGTAGGCGTGCTGGTCGGTTGACCCTTTGTTGCCGTAGACCGCGATGCCCTGGTTGACCTGGTTGCCGCCGAGGTCGAGTTCTTTGCCCAGCGACTCCATGATGAGTTGCTGCAGGTATCGCGATAGCAGCAGCAGGCGATCTTTGTAGGGCAGCATGACCATGTCCTTGAGGCCCTTGCCACCGGTCTCGAAGTGCCACATCAGCGCGAGCATGGCGGCGGGGTTGCGGCGGGTGTCGCGCTCGCGGGTGAGGCGGTCCATTTCGGCGGCGCCGTCGAGCATCGCATCGATGTCCAGGCCCTGCAGCACTGCCGGCAGCAGGCCGACCGCGCTCATAACGCTGGTCCGCCCGCCGACCCAGTCCCACATCGGGAAGCGCTTGAGCCACTTGCCCTTCTTGGCGTAGTCGTCGAGCCTGGAGCCTTCGCCGGTGACGGCTACGGCGTGCCGGCCGAACTTCAGCCCGGCCTTCTTATAGGCCGCCTCGGTCTCGAGCATGCCGTTGCGCGTCTCGGGGGTGCCGCCAGACTTGGACACGACGAGCACGAGCGTGCTCTTCAGCTTGCTCCGCAGGGACTTGAGCGTCCGCGCGATGCCGTCCGGGTCGGTGTTGTCCAGGAAGTGGACGCGCATCTTGTCTTTGGAAGTGCCCAGGCAGTCGGCGACGAGCTGCGGGCCAAGTGCCGAGCCGCCGATGCCGACCTGCAGGATGTCGGTGAACTTCTTGGCCTTCTGCGGAGCGGTCTTGCCTTCGTGGACTTTCTTGGCGAACTGCTTGATGCCTTTGAGGGTTTTGGTGATGTCCTTGGCGATTGTCTCGTTTGGGGAGAGCGCGGCGTCGCGCAGCCAGTAGTGCCCGACCATGCGGCCCTCGTCAGGGTTGGCGATCTCGCCGGCTTCGAGCCGGGTCATCGCGTCGTAGGCCTGCTGGATCGGCTGCTCCATGCCATGCATAAAATCATCGCCGAAGGGCACGCGCGAAACATCGAGCGCGATGCCGAGGTCGCCGCAGTCGCAGAGCAGGTCTTGGTAGCGTTGCCAGAGTTGGTTGGCGTCCATGGGGGTGCTCGTTTCTTGGTTGTTTAATCCAGGTCTTCAAACGGGACGATTGTCGCCTCGTTGCCCGGGCGTACGACCAGGCGGTAGCGGACATTTTGCCGCGGGTTGTAGAGCTCGGCCAGGACCAGCGGGGCGGTCTGGTCGGGGTTGAGGAACGTGCCGACAGGGTAGGGCTCCTCGTAGAGGTTGATGAAGTCGGTGAGCTCGCGGAGGTTGTCGGTGCCGATCTGGATCGTACCCGAGTCGCGGACGTATTGACGGTTGAGCCAGAGCTGCATCCCGCCGTAGGTGTTGGCGGTGCGGTTGACCAGGCGGACCTGCCCGCCGCTGCGGACGAGCAGGACATCGAGGTCCGGGCCGTGCGGTGCATTCTCGGGGTAGTCGAGTTGGGCGAGGCGTTTGACGGTTTGAGGCGGTGCGGTGGTGTCGCGCAGGGCCGAGCAGCCGGGGAGGAGCAGCCCGAGCAGCAGCACGGCCAGGAGGGGGACGAGCGTTTTTCGCATGGGCGTATAATGACCATGATGTTGACTCTGGGCAAACCGGGCCGGCGTTACGAGCCGATCCAGATCGATGCGCCGTTTTACCAGGCCGGCCTGGCCGGGTACTCCGACGCCGCGATGCGGGTGGTCGCACGCCGTCACGGCTGCCCCTACTGCATCACCGAGGCGATGCTCGACCACTTCCTGATCCAGGGCGGCAAGGGCCTGGAGCATGCCAGGCTCTACCCCGGCGACCACGGCAATCATACTCCGCTCTGCGGGCAACTCATGGGCAGCCACCCGGCCGACATCGCCGCGGGTGCCAAGATCCTCGTGGACCTCGGCTACGACGTGGTGGACGTGAACCTCGCCTGCCCGGTAAAGAAGATCAAGAAAAAGGCCCGCGGCGGGCACCTGCTCAGCGCCCCGGAAGAGGCGATCGCGATCCTGGAAGCGGTGGTGGACGCGGTCGGCGAGGATGTGCCGCTGACGGTGAAGCTCCGCCGGGCGTACGACGATTCGCCGGAGATGACGGGCAACTTCCACCGCATCCTGCAGGCCGTGATCGACTTAGGCTACAGCGGCGCGACGGTGCACAGCCGGACTGTGCAGCAGAAATATATCGGCCCGGGCAGCTGGGATGAACTGCGCCAGATCGTCGAGCACTTTGGCTTGCGCCGACCCAACGACCAGCGCTTCACCCTCGGCGGCTCCGGCGACATCTGGCAGGCACCCGACATCTTCCGCATGCTCGAGCAGACCGGCGTGCACTGGGTCTCCGTCGCCCGCGGCTGCATCGGCAACCCGTGGTTCTTCCAGCAGGCCCGTGCCCTGATGCGCGGCGACAAGGACGCGGCCCGACTCAGCCCGACCATCCATCAGCAGCGCGATGTCCTGCTCGAACACTTCCAGATCAGCGCCGAGCTGCACGGCGAGAACCAGGCCGGGCGCATGATGCGCAAGTTCGGCATCAAGTTCTCCCGCCACCATCCGCAGGGCGAAGCGGTGAAGAAGCAGTTCATCTCGACAAAGAATCTTGCGGATTGGCAGCACGTCCTGGACAGCTGGTACGCCGAGGACGGCCCGGGCGCGCCGTACGAATCGGTCATCCCCGACGAAGCGGAATACGTCGAGTGTGGCACACCGATCGGGGCCGAGTAATGCGCATCGTCCTGTTTGGCGACATCCACCTCTACCGGCTCTGGCTCGCGCCTTGGCAGCTTGCCAGCAAGCGCATCCTCGGCCAGACCAACCTGATCGTGAACCGGCGCAAGCGCTTCCGCCACAAGCTGCTCAAGTCGATGATCGATCAGGCGATCGAACTGAACCCCGACATGCTGCTTCTGAGCGGGGACGTAACGACGACGTCGCTGAAGCGTGAGTTTAGGGATGTGGCAGCGGCGCTCAAGCCGTTGGCAGACCGCGTACCGACGGTGCTGGTGCCGGGAAACCACGACCGGTACACGTTCAGCGCATCCCGATCGCGTCTGATGGATCGGATGCTCGGCGGCTGGGTACCGGGCCGCTTCCCGCACACACGCGAGCTGACCGATCGCTGGCGACTGCTCGCGCTTGATGCGGCGGTGCCCCGGGTCTACAACGCCCGGGGTCGGATTGGTCAAGTACAGTTCGAGGCGGCGAAGACCTACGCCCAATCGCTCGATGAATCTCAGGGATTGGTCGTACTTTGCCACTACCCTTGCGCGCTGCCGAGTCATATTCACGAGCACGAATCGCACGCGCTTCAAGAACGCGACGCCCTGCGGCAGGTGCTTGAAGACTGCAAGGCCCGCGTTGTCTACCTCCACGGACACATCCACTACCCCTGGCACCACGAGCCCGGCGACGGCAGCGGTGTCCCCTTCACCTGCATCGACGCCGGTTCGCCCTGCATGGTTAGCGCCGACTACCCCGCGGGGCAGGGCTATTTCGAGATTGAACTGCCCGACAACCCGACCGACGCGCTGGCGGTTCGGCACCACACCGGGTTCTGATCCCGGCCGGCCCGCGCGTGGCTCACGCATTGGTACAATCGGCGGCAACGCTAACGATCCAAACGAGAAGGGCCCAAGCCATGATCCGATCCTGCCTCATCCTGCTGACCGCTTCGCTGCTGCTGGTCGGCTGCAACAGGCCGTCCTACATCAACGTCCCCAACGACGGCAGCGACGCCGCCATCAACGGGCCGAATTGGGACACCACCAAGCGGATCCAGAAGGCCGCGCTCGCGTACCTGCTCAGCGACTCCAACCTGCCCGGCGACGTCGTGATCCGATTCCCGCAGGGCACGACCGAGACGACTGCCTTTGAGATCGCCGACGCACTCGCCGCCTACAACGTGTTCCCCGAAAGCTCGACGCCCAGCGACGAGTACCACGTCGTGGAAGTCCGCAAGATCCAGGCCCGCGGCGCCCGAGGCCGTGTCGATGTGATCCGCCCCGGTGAACTGCGGGAACGCGAGCTCGTCGAGGTCCACATGGAGCTGACCGTCTGGGACGGCTGGGTGCCCGAGTACCTGCGTGTCCGCAACATCGATGTCGACCGTGTTGACCCGCTGCTGCTCGCGGCCCCGGCGGCGGAGCCCAAGGACGAGCCGGCATACGAAGAAGTCGATCCCGTTGATGACGCCGGCGAGGAAGTCGAAGAGGGTGTGGACACCACCGGAGAAGCGGCCGGACAACCCGCTGAGTAATCCGCCGCGACGGCAAGAGAATCAAATTATGACCTGGACCCTCAGTGCTTTTGCAGACGAGGCGGCCGACAGCGCCGCCGACCAGATCGCCGCGCTTCAGCAGGCGAAGATCGACCACGTGGACCTGCGCTCGGTCGACGGGATCAACATCGTCGAACTGCCCGTGGACCACGCGACCACGGTCGAGCAGATGCTCGACGACGCGGGCATCAAGGTTGGCATGTACGGCTCGCCGATCGGCAAGACCGACATCGCCGACGATGTTTCGATCGAATTGAAGCGGGTCGACCACCTCGGCAAGATGCTCGAGGTCTTCGGCGCGACGAACGTCCGTATCTTCAGCTTCTACAACAAGGATGGCGTACCCCGCGAGGATTGGAAGACCCAGTCGCTCGACAAGCTCACAAAGCTGTGCGACCGCGCGGCCGAACTGGGCCTAGTCCTCTACCACGAGAACGAGACCGAGGTCTACGGCGACCACCCGGATCAGATCGTCGAACTCGCCGATCTGCGCGATGACAGCTTCAAGCTGATCTACGACTTCGCGAACTACCAGCGGACTGGGGCCGAGCCCTGGGCGAACTGGCAGCGGCTCAAGCCGATGACCGATGCGCTGCATTTCAAGGACCAGAAGGCCAACGGCGACCACGTCCCCATCGGCAAGGGCGACACGATGGCGATCGAGATCATGGCCGACGCGGTCAAGGCCGGTTGGTCCGGGCCGTGCACCCTCGAGCCGCATCTGTACATGTCCGACGCGGTTCTCGCAACCAACGTGCACGGCCGGGGCGATACCTCGCTTGAGGGCAAGACCCGCGAGGAGTTGTTCCAGATCGCCGCGGAGAACGCGCACAAGCTCATGGCCGGGGCCGGGGCGATGTGATCGGACTCGGCTGATTGCCTGGCTAAGATTTGATTGAATATGCGTAAACGGGCGATTCTGAGTGAAGGGATTCATGATGAAGACACCGACCGGAGCGACCACCATGACCTTAGCCCGCCTGACAACCGCCGTGATGCTCGCAACCCTGCCCGTGCTATCGGCACCGGCTCAGGAGGTGGACGCTGAAGAGTCCGATCCGAACGAGGTAACGATTGGTCAGACCGGCTCGGAGCAGGACCCGCTGTCAGGGCGAGACACTGGGCTGGCGATCGAGCCGGAGGAAGTGACCGATCCGTTGCACGTGGATCCGAAGCAGTCAGTGCCCGCGATGCGTGTGCGGGTGGACCCGCGTGTGCTGGGTGTTGCACCGGGTGAGCCGCTGCCGCCGCTGCGTCGCGAGGGCGAGGCGCTGCGCAAGCGTGACGGGCAACTGCTGCCGACCGGCGAGCGCGGCTACGCGGTGTTCATCATGGACGCCGACCCCGAAGCGGGCGATGACAAGCCGCTGGCGATGGTCGTTGCGCCGTGCAAGACGCTCGAGTCGATGGAACGCCTGCTCGAAGACCGGGGCGACAACCTCCGCTTCACCATGACGGGGCAGGTGCACACCTACCGCGGCGTCAACTACCTCCTGCCGACCTCGCAGCCCAAGCCCTGGCTGATCGACGCGGATGCGCAGGAGAGGCTGGTTACCGAGCCGGGCGAGGGAACCGAGACACCGGCCGATCCTGAGACGCCGCAAGACGATCAGGCAGCGCCTGAAGGCGCGGCTGAACAAGAGGCGACACCTAGCGCCGACGATGTGCTTCAAGAGCTGCTCAACCTGAAGCGTGACAGCCCGACACCAGACTCCACCGAGTCCACGGACGCGTCGGATGATGCCTCGCTCACGCCCGCGCCGCCGCAGCCCCGTGTTCCCAGCGACCCGCTGCTGCTCGGGCTGGACACGGACCAGCCGCTGGCCGAACTCAAGGAAGAGGGCCAGTTCATCATCGCGCGTACCGGCCGTCTGATCCGCTCAGCCGACGGGTCACATGCCTTGTTTGTGCTCGACGCTGACGGCCCCGGCGCGCCCGAGCCGCCGATGATCCTGCAGGCCTGCAAGCTCCTGGAAACCATGGAGAAGACTGTGCAACAGCAGGGCGAGAACGTGCCCTTCATTATCACCGGCCAGGTCTTCATGTACCGCGGGGCGAACTACCTGCTGCCGACGATCGTTAATCGCGAGTTCGACCGCGGCAACCTCGAGTAGCCCACGCCATGCAAGAACTCGTTGTCAAGACCCAGCAGCGCGACCAGATGGTCGAGATCACGCCTCACGTCCAGCGCGTCCTCGATCAGGCATCTATCGACACCGGCATGGTCATCGTCTATGTCCCGCACACCACTGCGGGTGTGACCATCAACGAGAACGCCGATCCGGATGTTGTGCACGACACGCTCACGCGTCTGGACAAGATGGTCCCCTGGCGTGAACCCTTCGACCGCCACGGCGAGGGCAATAGTGCCTCGCACGTCAAGGCCTCGATGATGGGGGCGAGCGTGACCGTGCTTGTGCAGAGCGGCCGATTGCAGCTTGGCCGGTGGCAGGGCATCTGGTTCTGCGAGTTCGACGGGCCGCGCACGCGTTCGGTGTGGGTGTCGGTTCAGTAGGGCAGGCATTCCTGCCTGTCGATCGGCGAAGCCGAATCTATCTCGATAAGACCTACGGCCTTGTGACAGGCAGGAATGCCTGTCCTACCCATCAACCTAAGGTATCCGCCGCAAGCAGCGCCGCGCCGATCGGCCCGGCGTTGTCCTCTAGTGCACTGAGCACGATCTTCGTCTCCTTGAGCTTGTCGGGGAAGACGTGGTCCTCAAAGTTCTTGCGGACGAGCTTGAGCCAGGGCTTACCCAGCGCTTCGCTCGCGCCGCCACCAAGCACGACGCAGGGCAGGCTCAGCAGCGTGGCCGAGTTGGCGATCGCCATGCCGATGTACCGCGCCGCGTCCTCGACGATCTCTACCGTGAGTTTGTCGCCTTGCTCAAAGGCCTGGGCGATCACTTTCGAGCGGATCCGGCTCAGGTCGCCATCGACCAGCTCCGTAACAACGCTCTTGTGGTTGTACTCGATCATGTGCCGGATGCGGCGGACCATGCTCGTCCGGCTGGCGAGGTCCTCGACCGTGCGGTGGCCGAGCGTGCCGCGGCCGCCGACGACCATGTGGCCGATCTCGCCCGCGGTGTGGCCGGTGCCCTGGTACAGCCTGCCGTGGATGATGATCCCCGCGCCGACGCCCGTGCCGACAAACACCGCCATCTGCTCGTCGTAGCCCTGGCCCGCGCCGGCCTTGTACTCGCCCCAAGCGCCGACGTTGACGTCGTTATCAATAACGATCGGGAAGTCCAGCCGCTTGCCGAGTTCCTTCTGCAGCGGGTAATCAACCCAACCCAGGTTCGGCGCATCCAGCACCAGCCCGTGGTCGAAGTCGATTGCGCCCGGCGCGCCGATGCCCAGCCCGGCGATATCGTCGGTTTTCAGGTCCGCCTTCTCCATCAACTTCTTGCAGAGCTTCTCGATCCGCCCAAGCACAGC
>JAHQVV010000039.1 GCA_019634195.1 Phycisphaeraceae bacterium
AACGATAGCGATCGGCTCGCCCCCATTCACCGCCGCCACCACCCGCTCACGTAGGTCCATTGAATATGCCATCGCTGAGGCCTCCTTGCCTAGAAAGCCTCAGTATCACCGATGGAGAACGATCGCGCCAGTTGCTCTAATTGAATAGGGGAATGCAGTTCTAGCTCCCCTAGGCCCCCGTTCTCTGCCTCGGCCACGATGCTGACAATCGTTTGCCCGCCTTGTTCGACCTGAACGGTACACCGAACAGGATCGCCCTCATTCACAGGCACGTCGATCTCGACCAGAATATCCTCCTGGGGCTGACCAACTGTTGACGCATACCGGTACGGCTTGCCGGGTACGCCTTTGAAGCCGTGTCTCAATACTGCTCGGCTCAGATACTCTTCGGTATTGTCTTGATATACAAGCATTTCGTTGACAACAATCGTCCCGATAAAATGTGGGGCGTCATCACCACGGGCTGGATATCGCTGTAGCGAAAGAGACATATTGTAGGTGTAAGGCCTGGCCTGCGCTATCCCGGCGGGTTTGGGATCAACCGCGGGGTTCGCTTTGCACCCGACAAAGAAGAGAAGCATTAGTAAGGCAAGCAGAAAGGTGACGTGTTTGTTCATCAATCGATCCCCGATAGAAGTAGATGTGTTCTAAGCAGTCTACGACCTTTCCTACCCGTACGTCAATGAAATCCGTGTCGTCACACCCCGTACAACGGCCTGAGCTTGCCTTCCAGATGACGCATCAGCGGGTCGGCCGACAGCGGCTTGCCCGTGACATGCTCGACGAGATCGGCCGAGCGGTAACGCTGGCCGTGGGCGTGGATGTTCTCGTTAAGCCAGTGCCGCAGCGGCGTGAAGTTGCCCTCGGCGAACATCGCGTCCAGATCGCCGAGCTGCTCCTTCGCGGCCTCGAAGAACTGGGCGCAGTAGAGGTTGCCCATCGTGTACGTCGGGAAGTAGCCGATCGCGCCCATCGACCAGTGGATGTCCTGCAAGCAGCCGCGGGTATCGTCGGGCACATCGACCTGTAGGTATTCCTTGTATTTCGCGTTCCAGACCCCCGGCAGATCGTCTACCGTCAGCTCGCCCTTCATCAAGAGGCGTTCGATCTCGAAGCGGATCATGATGTGCAGGTTGTAGGTCGCCTCGTCGGCCTCGACGCGGATCAGGCCCGGGCTGACGATGTTCGCCCCGCCGAAGATTTGTTCTTCGGTGAGCGATGACGCCGCGTCGCCGAAAGACTCCGCCAGCTTCGGGTAGCACCAGGCCCAGAACGCCCGGCTGCGCCCGACCTGGTTCTCCCACATCCGGCTCTGGCTTTCGTGGATCGACAGCCCCACGGCCAGGCCCATCGGCGTGCCGATGTGCTGCTCGGGCAGGCCCTGTTCGTAGATGCCGTGGCCGGACTCGTGCAGGGTCGAGCCGAGCGCGTCGTTGACATTGTCTTCATGGAAGCGCGTGGTCATCCGCACGTCATTGCAGTGCGAGCCGGAGCAGAACGGGTGCGTCGATTCATCGAGCCGACCGCGTTCATAGTCGAAGCCAACCGCCGCGCTGATGTCTTTGACAAACTGCTTCTGCTGCTCGATCGGCAGCTTCAACTCGTTGAACGTGTTGCTAGGCCCGGTCTTGCTGCCGAGGATGTCGCCCAGGAGCGCGACCAAACGCTCACGCAACGGCGTGAACACCTCCGACACCGATGCCGCGGTCATCCCCGCTTCAAAGTTATCCGCCAGCGCGTCCCATGGCTCGCCGTCCGCCTCGTCCCACCCAAAGCACTCGGCCTTGCGCTGATTCAGGTCAACCACCTTCGCCAACCAGGGCTTGAAGTCTTCGTACTTGTTCGCCTTGCGTGCCTCAGCCCAGGCGTGCTTGGCCTGGCTGGTCGTCTCGCTCATCTCAACCACGAGCGCCTCGGGCAGCTTCGTCGCCTTGTCGTAATCCCGCCGCAGCTCGCGTAGGTTGACCGCCGATTCGCTCAGTGGATCATCCGTCAGCCCGGCCTCGTCCTCACACGCGCCCAGCCATTCGCCGATGCGCGGGTCGGTCTTCATCTGGTGCGTGAGCTTGGCGAGCTGGGCGAGTTGCCTACTGCGGTGGGCCAGGCCCCCGGTCGGCATGAGCGTCTCCTGGTCCCAGCCCAGTATCGATCCGGTCGAGCCGAGCAGGTTGGCCTGCTTGATATGCTCCAGGAGTTGGTCGTAAGCGGTTTGTTGTATGGCGGTTGTCGTCATCAGGATTTTTCTTTAAGAATGCCAGGAAAGCAGTAAACCGAATCGCGTCCGGGAGCACATACTAGACGAGAGGACACCCTCAAGGTCAAACCATGCAACTCGACACCGCAGGCCAACCATGGGACGAGCTGATGCAAGCGATGTCGCTGCAGGCAAAGCAGGCCACCGCACAACCCACATACGAAGGGCCGTCCGCCCACGTTCATCCCCATCTCGCAAAAGCAATAGCCGGCTGCAACCACGCCCGCGCACAACTGCTCCGCGAGATCGAGGGCCCCTGCTACCGCTTCTGCCTTGCACTGCTGGCCAACCCGGACGCGGCGCGAGACGCGACACAGGAAACCGCCCTGCGTATCCTCCGTTCGTTGTCTCGGTACCGGGGTGACGCCACGTTTACGACCTGGGCCCTCTCGATCGCGCTCAACGTTTGCCGAGAGAGCCGTCGTCGCCGACGTTGGCTCGTGCTGCCCACGAACTGGGCCAAAACCGACCCCGCGCCGGGGCCCGCCGCCCGGGCCAACAACAGCGAGCAATCGCAATGGCTGATGCGCTCGCTGGGGCAGCTCCCGCAACGCCAACGCGAGGCCATCACGCTGCGCTACCTGCAGGGGCTCAGCACGAAACAGACCGCCCAGGCGATGCGCTGTGCCGAGGGCACGGTCAAAGCTACCCTGGCCAAGGCCCTTCACAAGCTCCGCGAACAGTGGGGGCAAGACCATGCCTGAACAGCCCAGCCAACCCCTGCGGCGAACAATCCGTCAAGAGCAACAACGCCTCTCCGCGACGAGCTATCCCGGCGACCTGGCGCACGATACGATGCAAGAACGCCCCAGGGCCAGCCTGTTCTGGCAGTTCCGTATCCCCGCCCTTGTTACCGCGGCCCTAATCATTGGCGCGTCGGCATGGGTGGCCATGCTCTGGCCGAGCACACCGCCGAACAACGCGAGCCCCACCGCACGCGCCCAGCCGGCACCGCCAGCTTTTCAACCCGATGAACAAGACGCCGTTGAGCCGATGCCACCGACCGTTGAACAAACCGCGGCGACCAAGCTGCCCGAGATCGACCGTGGCCTGCTTCCGCTGCAACGCGCTGGTCAGGCCACCTGGCTTGCCAGCGTGAAGCTCCACAAGCAGCAAATCGACAAACAAGCCCGCTTCGCCGAACACCCCAACCCCGGCAAGCGTATGCGGCCAACACTCTCCGCCCCCACCCGGCGCACCATCGGCCGAATCACCGCACGGCCCCTCTCTCTCAAACCCGCCCCCAAACCCGAAAGGACCTCCTGATGAAAATCCATTCCCGCCTGTTCCTGATCGCCCTGATCTTGTCATGCTGCGGCTTCGTCGCCTTAAGCTATTGGACCCCGTCCGCCGAGGCACAGGCCCGCGACACCTACTGCGATGACCACGACGAAGACGAGCATGAAGGCGAGGACGAGGACAACGATGATGAGGACTGGGAAAACGAGGATGAAGAAGACTGGGACGACGAAGAATGGGGCATGGAAGAGGCCATGTTCGAGGTCGAGATCCTCAACCAGCACCTGGAGATGGTCAACAAGCTGCTGGAGATCGTCGAGGGCAGCCGGGCAATCACCGGCGACGCCACTTCGACCGCGCTGATGGCCCTGATCACCGCCGAGGACATGTTCGATGAACCCGAGCAGTACGTCTACTTCCTCGAGAAGGAACTGCCGAAGGTCAAGGACGTCGCCATCCGTCGCGCGATCCACCTGCAACTGGTCGAGTCCTACGCGGAGCTAGAGATGCTCGACAAGGTCAAGCAGCACCTGAGCCTGCTGATCCAAGGCAAAAACTAACGGCATCGCCTATCTAGCCCTCACCCAGTGAACAGCCCCCGCCATGAAGGACGGGGGCTGTTTGTATCCGTTCATCAATTGCACAGAAGCCTTACACCGCCGCGCCGGCGCCGAGGGTCTTACCCGTCGAGTGCAGGTCGTTGCAGGCCTCGATGACGCGGTCGCACATCGCCTGCTCGCCTTTCTTGAGGTAGGCACGCGGGTCGTAAGACTTCTTCGAGCCGACTTCGCCATCGATCTTGAGGACGCCTTCGTACTGCTCGAACATGTGCCCCGCGACCGGGCGGGTGAAGGCGTACTGGCAGTCGGTGTCGACGTTCATCTTGATGACGCCGTAGCCGAGGGTCTCTTCGATCTCTTCTTTCGCCGAGCCCGAGCCGCCGTGGAAGACGAGGTAGAACTTGGCGTCTTCGCCGAACTTGGCCTTGATCGCGTCCTGGCCTTCCTTGAGGAGCTTGGGACGCAGCTTGACCGCGCCGGGCTTGTACGCGCCGTGGACGTTGCCGAACGTCGCGGCGAACATGTAGGTGCCGTCGACTTTGCTCATCACTTCATACACGCGGACCATGTCTTCGGGCGTCGTGTATAGGTCGGCGTCGGGGGTGTCTTCGCTACCGGCCGCACCGTCTTCTTCACCGCCGACAACGCCGGCCTCGATCTCGATGATCTGGCCGATCTTCGCCATCCGCTCGTAGATGGGCAGGGACAGCGCGAGGTTCTCTTCCAAGGGTAGCCCCGAGGCATCGAGCATGTGGCTGTTATAGAGCGGCAGCTTGCCTTCGGCGACGCGACGCTCCGACTCCTCAATCAGCGGGACCATGAACGTGTCGACCGCGTCCGGTGGGCAGTGGTCGGTGTGCAGGACGATGTTGACGTCCAGCTTCTCGGCACAGCGGTGGATGTGCTCGGCGATGGAGATCGCGCCCATGACCATGTCGCCGTTGACCAGGCCCGAGGCGAACTTGCCGCCGCCGGTGGAGACCTGGATCATGCCGTCGGACTTCGCGTCGGCGAAGGCCTTGAGGGCCGCGTTGGCGGTGACCATCGAGCTGACGTTGATGGCGGGGTAGGCGAACTGCTGGTTGAAGGCGTTGTCCAGCATGCGGACGTAGGTGTCGTAATCGGCGACGGGCATCGCGGGCTCCTGGGTGGGTCTGGGGTGTAGGTTTTGGGTGTTGAGGCCACAGGCTGTAACCAAACGGAGATTATACTCTTTCGCCATGGCTCTATCACGCCCCACCTCTCTGGCCAGTATTACCGTCCCGCAAGGCTTCGTCGCGGCCGGGGGGTGCTGCGGGATCAAGGAGTCGGGCCGGCCGGACCTGGCGCTGATCGCGGCGGACCAGCCGTGCAGCGCCGCGGCGGTGTTTACCACCAACCAGTTCAAGGGCGCGCCGGTGCTCGTGGGCATGAAGCACCTCAATGACCAGGGCTTCGGCACCGCTCAGGCCATCGTCTGCAACTCCGGCAACTCCAACGTCGCCACCCTCGCGGCCGGGGGCTACGATCACGCCATCGACATGTGCAAGACCGCGGCGGGCGTCGTCGGCTGCGACCCGCATGATGTCCTGCCCGCCTCGACCGGCGTCATTGGCCGGCCGCTCCCCATCGATCGTGTCCTGCACGGCATCGCCTCGCTCAAACCCGACCTGGGCCGGGGCGAGCCCCACGACATCGCCGCTGCTCAGGGCATCATGACCACCGACTTGGTCGAGAAAACGACGCTGCAAACGTTCAAGATCGACGGGAAGACCTGCCACATCGGCGGCATCGGCAAGGGCTCGGGCATGATCGCGCCGTCGATGGCGACGATGCTGGTCTTCGTCACGACGGATGTCGCGATTGATCCCGCGGTGCTGCACGAAGCGCTGAGCCAAGCCAACGCCGCATCGTTCAATCGCATCAGCGTCGACAGCGACACGAGCACCAGCGACACGGTCTATATTCTGGCCAGCGGCGCCGCGGGCAACGCTCCGATTAAGGACACCGATAGTCAGGCCTACCAAGTATTCAAAGGTGCACTCGAACTCGCGTTATGCGACCTCGCCGAGCAAGTGGTGGTGGACGGCGAAGGCGCTACGCGGACCTTCCTGGTCGAAGTCAATGGCACCCGGTCGGTGCAGGACGCCGACAAGATCGGCAAAGCCGTCACCGACAGCCCGTTGGTCAAGACCGCGATCCACGGCTGCGACCCGAACTGGGGCCGACTGGTCATGGCTGCGGGCAAAGCGGGGGTCGAGCTTGACCCCGCCAGGTTCACGGTCCAGATCCAGGGCGTGACCGTGTTTGAGAACAACACACCAGCGGTCACCGAAGAAGGCCGCCTTGCCGAGCTGAGCGAGAAGATGCGGACCGACCGCGTCCATATCCATCTCAACGCGCATCTCGGCACGGGCTGCTCCAAGTGGCTGGGCTGCGACCTGAGCCGGCAGTACATCGCGATTAATGCCGATTACACGACCTAACGATCGAGTTGCACGATCGAAAGATGTACAAAAAGCGTGACATCGGACCCCCGATCAGGTATGTTTCAGTAGCTATCTATTTGCCTGAGCACTCGCTCAGGGGGAGGAAGGGACTCCACACATTTCTGCCGCCTATTTAACCTCTCCATAGGGACCTTGTCTGTGCCTCCGATTCGCCGTGGACTTAGTCTGATCGAAGTCGTGATCGTGCTCGCCCTGATCTCGGTGATGATGGCGTTGTCGCTGCCAATGCTGAGCAACGCGAACGCGCGGGCCCGCGCAGAGTTGTGCCAACAGAACCTGGTCGAGATGGGGCAAAGCATCGCGACCTACGCCCAGGAAACCGATGCCCTGCCGACCCTGCACACGATTAAGCCGACACAGGGCGGCCTGTCCCTGCCCGAATTTATTGAGCCCCGCCTGCACACGCCGCAAGTCGTCTTCTGCCCCAGCGACGAGACCGAGATAAGCCAGTCCCTTGGCACAAGCTACCAATGGTCCGGCGTCTTCAACGGGCTGCCCGTCGATCAACTCGACAGTCTGGTGGGGCAGCGTATGCTTGGCGATCGCGAGAATTTCCACGTCGGGCCTGGGACACTGATGAACGAGTTAGCGCTCGAGCAAAGTGCAGCGGGTTTGCGTATGGTGCCGGTCGGCACCGATCACAGCGAGAAAGCAACCACGAACCACGGGCTCATCCTCAGCAAGAAATCGAAAAACCCAAAGAAAAACAAGGGCAAAGGCCATCCTCACGGGCATGGCCATGGACACGGCAAAGGCTAGAGCTTACGGCGCATCAACCCACTGCGCACCGGCCCGGCCCGCCGCTTCAACCAACCCCGGGGTTTGATCGACCGCGAGCGCCGTTGCCCAGGCATCGGCCAAGACACCGCTTGATGCAACAACAGTAACCGAGCGGGTCGACCCGTTTACTGGCTTACCCGTGCGCGGATCGATCAGGTGCGAGACACGCTGGCCGTCAGCGAGGTCGCGGGAGCGGTAGGCCGTGCCGGAAGTCGCCACCGCTTGATTCCGCAGCGTCAGTTCCCGCCTGGCCTGCGAGCCCGAGCCATCACCGATCTCAACGGCCCAGCCCTCGCCGGACATACTCAGGTCCCGCGCCAGCACCTCGCCGCCAAACTCAACCAGATACTGGTCGTAGCCCTGCACCCGCAGCATCTCCCCGATCCGATCAATCGCGTAGCCCTTGGCAAGGCCGGACAGGTCGAGCGCCACCCTCGGCGTGCGTTTGGCGACCGTCCCGGCCTCGCGGTCTAGCACAATCTGATCCATCCCCGAGTGAACAAGCGCAACCGCGATCTGCATCTCGCTTGGCGCCCCGGGATCCGTTCGTGGGTTGGCACCAAAACCCCACAACTCAACCAGCGGGCCCGCCGTCAGATCGAACGCCCCACCACTATCTTGATAAACCGATTCGCCCACGACGAGCATTGCCCAGACATGCTCAGGCACCATGGCGGGCTCAAGCGAAGGATTGCGATTAAAACGTGACACCCAGCTGTCGTCCCGCCATGCCGAGGCCTGCTCATCGATCTCGTTGAGCAGGTCCGTGATGTGCTGATGAGCGATGTAGGCCTCGGGGTGCGAGCCCGGCAGCGTGATGTGGTAGCGCGCGCCGAACGCCTCGCCGCTTAGGATCGCGCTTGGGTTAGCCTCGCCGCAGCCGCTCGAGATCAGCGCCAGCAGGAAGACGCAAGCAGCGCCCAACAACCAATCGGGCTGAACACTTTTACGGCCGACTGACATGGACAAGGACTTTCTCAATGAGGTGCTTGGCGGTCGTGATGCCATCAAACCCGTAGCGCGGCTGACCGTCGGCCTCTGCGCCGCCCCCGGGCGCAGTGCGCGACATGAGGTAATACGCCTGGTCGCTGGTTAGGTCGATGCGTGCCTCGAAGAGGACCGAAGGCTGGCCCAAGTGTTTGTCGGGGTACGCCTCGTTGGCATCGCCATGGGCATTCATCTCTAAGCGTAACACGAAATCATCGTCACCTGAATTGAGCGTCTGCTCGATTGAGAAGCTGTGATTCGGCGTCGCGGAGGTGACCGCGTCGATGTCGCCGGTCGGGTCCAGGCCATTGACATCGCGGTACTGGTGCCGCCAGATCGGGAGGATGTGATGCCTCGGCGTGGCCTTGCCCTGCCAGATCGGGGTATCAGAATAGGCGACCGCCTCGTCGACGTAGAGCGTCTGGATCATCCGGCCGGGCTGGCCGGTGGTCTGTGCCCAGATCGCGGCGACGGGCTGACGGACGAAATCCTCACGGTACTCGACCTGTACCTGGATGATGACCTCGGC
>JAHQVV010000040.1 GCA_019634195.1 Phycisphaeraceae bacterium
CGCCGACGACTTGCCCGACAGCATCAAGGCCAACGGCGGCCACGCCTTCCGGTCGATCACCGCCGACGGCGAGGAGATCGACATGTCTGCGGGCTTCACCGACCTGCACACCCGCGTGTACGAAGACGTCATGGCCGGCGGTGGGTTCTCGATCGATGACGCGCGACCGGCCGTGGAGCTGGTCTACGACATCCGTCAGCAGGGCCTTGCCGACCAGGCCGGCGACGCCGCCCACCCGATGCTCGCGAAGGTGTAAGCCATGACCATCTCACCCGACGCCAAGATCTTTAAGACCGCTGTTGTCGAAGACGGCGCAACGGTCGGCGCGGGCACGGGCATCTGGCACTGCGTGCATGTGCAAAGCGGGGCCGTGATCGGCAAACGTTGCGTGCTCGGGCAAAACGTCATGATCGCCGGCGGCGCAGCGCTGGGCAACAACGTCAAGGTGCAGAACAACGTCGCTGTCTACGCCGGGGTGACCGTGGAGGACGACGTGTTCCTCGGGCCAAGCTGTGTGCTGACGAACGTGACCAACCCGCGGTCGGGCATCTCGCGTAAGGCGATGTTCGAGAAGACACTGATCAAGCGCGGCGCAACGGTCGGCGCAAATGCAACGATCGTCTGCGGGGTAACCATCGGCCGACACGCCATGATCGCGGCGGGCGCGGTCGTCACCAGGGACGTGCCCGACTACGCGATGATCGTCGGCGTGCCCGGCAAGCAGCGCGGCTTTGTCTCCCGCCACGGCCACCCGATCGATCCCAAGCCCGGCCAAACCGCGCTGTGCCCGGAGACCGACCTCCAATACGCGCTCAACGAGCAGGGCGAGCTTCGCTGCCTGGACCTGGATGAAGATTCACCGCTGCCGAGCACTCTGGCGACAGGGATGACGCCCTACCGCGACCTGCACCCGCGAGACGGCGCATGAAGGTCTGCCACTTCGCTGCATCGCGCGGGCTGGGCCGGGGCGAGGTCTACGTCGACCTGGTCAACCGCATGGCGAGCAAGCGCGACGACCTGGAGATCGCGCTTCTCGCGCCGTACGATGCGCTGTTCCGTGGTCGGCTTGACGAGCGTGTGCAGTTCCTCGGATACAAGGCCAAGGACAACCGGAACAACCCGCTGTTCTGGCTCGAGTGCGCGAGCTTGCTGCGACGGCTAAACCCACAGCTCGTGCACACGCACTTCGCCAAGGCGACCGCGATCTACCGCCGGATCAAGCCCGCCGTCGGCGTGCCCTACGTCGCGACCAAGCACAACCCGCGCAAAGGGCGTATCTACGAAAAAGTCTCCAACGTGATCGCGGTGGCCGACGTGGTCAAGCAGAGCATCGGGCACGGACGCGTGAGTGTGATCCACAACGGCATCGTCCCGGCCCAGATCGAGCGCGCCCCGCGCGAGCCCGGCACGCCGCTGCGGCTGCTCGCGGTCGGTCGGCTGGACCCGATCAAGGCCTACGACAAGCTCATCCGCGCGCTCGACGAGTACGACCAGCCATGGACACTCGATCTGGTTGGCGAGGGAGAACACCGCGACAAACTCGAAGCGGTTGTTCAACAGCTTGGCCTGCAAGACAAGGTCACCCTGCCGGGCTTCGATGACAATATCCCGGCGCGTATGGCGGCTTGCGACGCTTTTCTCATGTCGTCCTTCTCCGAGGGCTGCAGCGTCGCGCTGCTCGAAGCGATGCACTACGCCCCGCTGGTGCTGTCCACACCCGTCGGCCTGGCACCCGAGTTGTTCCCCGATTGGCTGCTGTGGGACCACGACAAGCCAGCCAGCCTCGCCCCGCTCTTCAACGCGTACGACGCGCTACGACAACGCTACGCCGACTGGTCGGCGGGCATCCTGCCACAGTTCCATATGGACGCGTGCGTTGAAAAACACGTCGATCTATATCAAGACCTCGTGCGTGCCTGATCCCGGGGGTCCACACCGCACCCCCGTCCTAAGACAAATTCGTCGGCATAAACACGCAGTTCCGTTCGCTGGGGATCGTCTCGGGGTTGTCGCCGTAGTACTCCAGACGGGTACCGACCAGGACGAGCACCTGGTAGCCCCGGTCGGTCATGTAGCTGAACAGCTCGGCCGAGGACGCCCCGCCGACGCCGGTCACCTCGGTCATCACGACGGGCTTGCACCGCGTCAGCGTGCCGGCCGCGCCGCGGAGCGCATCGAGCTCGGCCCCCTCAAGATCGAGCTTGATGAAGCCGCAGCCGTCCAACCCAAGCGTGTCGATCGTCGTGGTCTTAACTTCAAATGTCTTGTTATCTGAGCCGGCCTCAACGTCCAGCAGCGAGCCGCGGGTGTGGTGGACCTTGCCTTCGGTCGTCGGCAGGTTAAACCGGGCCACGCCGACCTCGCTCGACAGCGCCGCCTGGATCGGTTCGACGTTGCTCGGCACGCCGCCGCTCATATACGCGAACATCTGGGGGTTGGGCTCAAAGGCGTAGACACGTTTGCAGAGCTTGGACAGCCACCAGCTGTAGACGCCCTTGTTTGCCCCGCCGTCGATCGCGTTGCAGCCGGGCCGGACCAGGTGCGGCAGCAGGCCGATCTCTTTCTCGGTCTTACGGGCATAGCGCTTGGCCTGCCGGGGCAGGTACAGCTTCTTGGGTTGCACTTTGAGTTTGAAGTCTTCGAGCCAACCCTTCATTTCGATCCTTTATGTCATGCCCGGGGGACAAGCGTTAAGATCACAGCATACCGGCCCGGGCGTGGGCGAGTGTCCGCCAGGCCGATCGATTGTCAGCCATAGAGCCCAAACCGATGCGTGTCGTCCAAGTCCTGCCGGAACTCAACGAGGGCGGAGTCGAGCGCGGCACGGTCGAGCTAAGCCGAGAACTCGTCAAGCGCGGCATCGAGAGCGTGATCATCAGCAAGGGTGGCAAGCTGGTTGAGCAGGTCCATCGCGAGGGCGGCAGGCATGTCGCGATCGATGCCTGCAGCAAGAACCCGCTGACCGCGTTGTCACGAACAAAAGCACTCAAGCGCGCGCTCAACGAGATCAATCCGGATGTCATCCACGCGCGCAGCCGGGTCCCCGCCTGGCTGTGCCGCTTGGGGAATCGCGGCCAACATCGTCGGCCGTTCGTCACCACGGTGCATGGCTTAAACCGGATCAACCGCTACAGCCGGGTCATGGTCAGCGGCGACCGCGTGATCGCCGTCGGCGAGCCCGTCCGCGAGCATGTCTGCAAAGGCTACGGCCTCTCAACCGACCGCGTCACCGTCATCGACCGCGGCGTCGATATGCACGCCTTCGACCCGCAACACGCTGATCAGGGCTTCATCCGGCAGTTCAAAGCCGAGCACGGCCTCGACGGCAAGTTCGTCGTGACCAGTGTCGGCCGCGTCACCTGGCTCAAGGACTACGAGTCGTTCATCACTGCCATTGCCAAGCTCGCGCCGAATAGCCCCAAGCTGGTCGGCCTGATCGTCGGCGGGGTCCACCCGGACAAGCGGGCCTACTGCGACGGGCTCAAAAAACAGGCCAAAGACCTCGGCGTCGCCGACCGCGTGGTCTTTGCGGGCAGCCAGTCGAACATCGCCGAGATCTACGCGCTCAGCGACCTCATGGTGAACGCGTCGCTGAAGATGGGCAACGTCGGCCGCACGGTGATCGAGGCATTGGCGATGGACGTGCCGGTCATCGCGACGACCTGGCCGGGGCTGGCCAACCTTGTGGAGGACGGCGTCAACGGCGCCGTGATCGAGACCAAGAACCCAGACGCGCTCGCCGCGGCAATCAAAACGTTGCACGCCAACCCGCCCGGCAATGTTCGGCAGACCGTGCCGTACGCCTACACGCTGGACGCGATGGTCGAGAAGGTGATCGGCGTCTACGAAGACCTGCTGAAAAGCAGCGCCTTGTCCGAGCACGAAGCGTAAGCGAGTGACCCCGTCTTTCTCCGACTTCGAACACCCGCTTACACTTCGTGATCCGTTAAACCGAACCGTTCAAGCACAAGCCGTGCGACACGGTCCGCTTCGTTCAGAGCCGGCCGGTCCTCGGGCAGGGCTTTGCCGTTGACCCAGTCGTCGTAGGCCGTGACCCAGCCGCGTTGGACCAGCGACTCGACGCCCCGAGTCACCCGGCTGGTCGATCCCCCACGCGGCACGGGCAACAGCCCGACGCGCGCGCCCGAGGTCAACGCTTCGTACACCATCGATACGCTGTCCTCGGTCACCCAGCAGACACCGCAGCGCCGAAGCTGCTCCGCGACCCAGCCGTCGGGCGTCTGCGTGGCGGGCGTGTAGACCAGGCGGCCTCCCGACCGTTCGGCGCCCTCTTTGAGGCCAACGCTCGTCGCCTCGGGTGTTCGGCGAGAATCGGTCGCGGTCCACAGGATCGACGTGTCCTTCTCGAGGATGGCCGCGACCTGCTTCTCGATCGCATCCGCGTCCCAGCTGTAGTGCTTGCTCGGCCCGCCGATCAGCAGCAGCCCCTGATCGGGCGACGCATCGACAGTGGTTTCCATGCCGTTGAGTGCGCCCTCGGTCACGACGACGCTCTTCGAGGGCTTGATCCCGTCGTGCTTCGGGATGATGGCCAGGTCAAAGCGCTGCCGGCCAAGCCAGCCCGGGTCCATCAGCACGACGGCGGGGACACCCAGGTACTTGCGCAGCGACAGGGCCATGCTGTGCGTCCCTCGTCCCGCAGCGAGGATAAGCCCGGCGTCTTTCTCCGGCTGCGGCGCGACGCGCTTGCCCTCCGCCTGGACCTCCGTGATCCGGGCGCGCGTCAGGCGCTTGATCGCGTGCGCCAGGCCGCGCGACTGGGCCAGGTGCCCCGCCTTGCCGTCGCTCACGATGTAGAGGGTCAGGGTCGCCATGAAATGCAGGACATATCGTATCGAAAACAGCGCGTTTGTCACTAGCCTCGTCGCCCAGGCGATTGAAGTAAACTGTGCGGTTACCGCGAGAGACCCGCCGCATGTATCCCTCCCTGCTCAAAGTCGCCAAGCCGCTGCTCAAACACACGCACCAGCTCGCGATCGCGACGATCGGGCTCGTGCTGATGACATTGACTTTCGGCGCCGGGCTCGGGCTCATGTGGCCGATCTTCATCTTCCTGCTCAAAGAGCAAAAATCCCTCGGGCAGCTCGCGGATCAGGCGTTCAACGGCCCGCTCGAGGGTCTGGGCGACTGGCTCAATACGAACCTCCCGACCGACGCGTTCTGGGGATTCATGCTCGTCATGACCCTGATGCTCGTGCTCTCGATCATCGGCGGGTTCGGCCGGTTCATGCACACCTACCTCGTCATGCGCACCATCTCCCGCGTCATCCAGCAGTGGCGTATCGAGCTGTACCGCAAGATGATCCGCATGGAGATGGAGATCTACTGGCTCTACGGCATGACCGACGGGTCCAGCCGGATCATCAACGACGTCGAACACCTGCGTAGCGGTTTCCAGGGCATCCTCGTCCGTTCGGCCCAAGCGAGCCTGAAGGTCGTCATCGCGCTGGCCGTCGCCATGATCGTCAACTGGCAGCTGACCCTGCTGGCCCTGATCGGCGGGCCGGTCATCGCGGTGGTTGTCCGCAAGTTCGGCAAGTCCGTCCGCAAAGCGTCCAAGCAGAACCTCAAGGCCACCGCCGAGATGTACGACCGGCTCAACGAATCGATGAGCGACCTGCGCGTGATCAAGATGCACCAAGCCGAGGGCGTCGAGTCCCGCCGCTTCGTCAAGGCCAGTCAACAAGCCTTCCGCGAACAGGTCCGTCAGCACCGGGTCCGCGCGACGTCCTCGCTGGTCGTCGAGACCGTCGCGCTCATCGGCGTGATTGCGGTCGCGGGGGTCTCGGCCTGGCACATCTTCAAGAGCACCGACCCGGTGCCCGGCAGCGAGTTCATGACCGTGCTCGGCGCGCTCATCGCGGCAGGGGCGAGCTTCAAGCCCCTTTCCAACCTGCACCACGACCTCACCTCCGCCGACGCCGCCAGCGAGCGCATCCTCGAGTTGCAGGACCACCTGGGCAATACCCGGACCCGGACCCGCTCGGACAAACCCCGGCTGCCCCGCCACCACGAAGCGATCAAGTTCGAGGGGCTGCACTACTCCTACCCCAACGCGAAAAGCGAAGCGCTCCGCGGCGTGGACCTGCAGATCAACTTCGGCGAGATGGTCGCCATCGTCGGCGGCAACGGCTCGGGCAAGTCTACCCTCGTCGCCGCGCTCACCCGGCTCATCACGCCGTCCGACGGCAGCGTCTACATCGATGGCAAGGACATCAACGCGCACGACATCGGTTCGGTCCGCGAACAGATGGCGATGGTCACCCAGAAGACGCGCCTCTTCCGCGGCACCATCGCGCAGAACATCGCCTACGGCCAATCGTGGACCGACCACAACAAGATCGCCGCCGCCGCCAAAGCAGCCACCGCCGACCTCTTCATCGATGAGTTACCCGACGGCTACGACACCGAGCTCGGCGAGGGCGGCGAGGGCGTCTCCGGCGGCCAGGCCCAGCGTTTGTGCATCGCCCGGGCCGTGCTCCGTGACCCCGCGATCCTCGTCCTCGACGAAGCCACCAGCCAGGTCGACACGACCTCCGAGGCCCTGATCACCGAGGCGATGGAGCACATCACCCAGGGCCGGACGACGCTGGTCATCGCCCACCGCATGTCCACCATCGTCCACGCCGACCGCATCGTCGTGATGGACGAGGGCAAGATCGTCGGCATCGGCAAGCACGAAGAACTGCTGAAAACCTGCCTGCAATACGAGGCACTGGCCCAAGGGCAGTTCGCCACCGCAGAGTGATTGATCCGGTTAGCCTGCGGGCTCGCCCCGCCGATCGCGTGGATGCGTCGTTCAAGCTGATTCTTCCAAACCAGCGGCGGGGCAAGCCCGCAGGCTAACAGCGTCGCGCATAATGGCGGCGGATGCCACCCCACCGCGCCAACCCGCACGACGACCCCCGGAATGACCCCCGGACCGATCTCGAGCTGATCGACGCGGTCAACCACGGCGACGCCAACGCCTTCGAAACCCTCTACAACCGCCACCGCGACTATGCCCTGCGCCTCGCCATGCGCTTCACCGGCGAACGCAACCTCGCGCTCGACGCGGTACAGGACAGCTTCGTTTATTTCTACAAGAAGTTCCCCGGCTTCGTCCTCACTGCCAAGCTCACGACCTTCCTCTACCCCGTCGTCAAGCACAACGCCCTGTCCCTCAAACAAAAAGCCAGACGCGCCCAGGGCGACACGTCTGACGAGGTTCTCAAAGCCCAAGCCGCCCCCAGAACTGGCCTCTCTAATGCACAAGACACAGACGATTTGCAGGTACTTCTTGGCAATCTTCCGGGGGCTCAGCACGAGGTGCTGGTGATGCGCTTTGTCGATGGTTTATCGGTCGAGGAGATCGCCCAGGCCCTGGACATCCCGGTGGGCACCGTCAAAACCCGCACCCACCACGCGATCCGCAAGCTCCGCGAGAGCCCGGCCGCAAAAAAATATTTCGAGCCTTGAACCCGCGGAAGCTGTAGCGCCCTGTACTAACGGAGCCCCCAGCAGGGGGACACCGCCATGCCACACGAAGACGAACAGTTCGACACCCTGCCCCCGGCCATCATCGACGCTCTGCGCGACATCGATGGCCCTGCCGTGCTGCCCGACGCGCAGCGCGACGCCGACGTGCTTTCCGGGGCCCGTCAGCACCTGGCCCAGGCCGCACCCGTCGACCGCAAGCGGCGCAACCTCCGCCTGTTCTTCGCCGGCGGCGCAGGCGGCGCGATCGCCGCGGCGGCGATGGTCGCCTTCGTCGTCTTCGTGGGCAACCCCTTCGCGAAGCAAGCCGATCCGAACCTTGCCGCGGTCACACCCAACAGCCCGCAACCGACTCTCGCGCAGCCGGGTGATCTCGACGCAAACGGCAGCATCGATATCCTCGACGCCTACGCCCTGGCCAAACAGATCGATCGCGGCCAGGCGTCAACCGAGACGGACCTCAATGGCGACGGCCGCATCGACCAAAGCGACATCGACTGGATCGCCAACCGATCCGTCGCGCTCAACACCGGGGAGCAAGGCTGATGAAAGTGTTATTCATAGTCCTCGCGCTGACAGGTACGCTTGCCTTCCACCCCCTCTCCCCACGGGAGAGGGACGGGGTGAGGGGCGACGCGACAAGCGACGTATCCAGTACAAACGACGGACAGATTGCCCGCCCCTCACCCCAGCCCTCTCCCTGGGAGGGAGAGGGGGCCATCCCCGTGATCTTCGTACCCGATGAGCCGACCATCACCTTCGCGACCCTGGACATCACCATCGACCCGCAGGGCAATCCCCTGGGCGCATACCAGTTCGAGCTGACCAGCAATGACGTGAGCTTCACCGTCGTCGGCGTCGAGGCCGGCGAGCACGCCGCGTTCGATCACGGCCGACCGCCCTACTTCGATCCCGTTGCAAAACAAGGCGAAACCGACCGCCTGATCCTGGCCGAGTATGCCAAGCCGCAACTCGACGCCGATCAACTGCCCAACGAGTCAACCCGCGTCGCGACGGTGCACATCATGTTCGACGGCCCGGTTCGCGAAAACGAAGACCCCACGATCCAGCTCAAACTCACCGCCGCCGGCAACGCCGAGGGCGAACGCATCGACGCCCAAATCAGCCACACCTTCCGGACCCCAGAAAGGCCACAGTCAAGATGAAGACAAGAATCCCGCTGCTACTCATGCTTGTGATGCTCATCGGTGCGATGGGCTGGATGACGGCGTGCCGACAATCAGCTGGCCATCGCTTGGCTGCAACTGCAAGACCAAACTTTCAAGCAGATCATGCGGCCGCGGCTGAAGCGCAATACGCAACCCCGCAAACATCCGACCGAGCCCGGCAGACCGATGCCCTCACTGTCGCCAAGCCCGGCGACGACATCTGGGTCATCGTCAAGCCGCCGAAGCAGGAACGCGAGCCGCAAGCCAAGCGTGACGACGACCACCCCGGCGCCGGCGCGATGGTCGCGGTGGTCCCGCCCGTGCAGCCGGACGCCGAGCCCGAGCTCGTGCCGATGCCGCTCAAGCACACGGACGTTAAGGCCTCCGTCACCGGCTACATCGCGACCGTCGATGTGCAGCAGCAGTTCCACAACCCCTTCGACTCCAAGATCGAGGCGGTCTACCAGTTCCCGCTGCCCCAGGACGCGGCGGTGAGCGAGTTCGTCATGGAGGTCGGGCCGGAAGATGATCGCCGGCAGATCCGTGGCATCATCCGCGAGAAAGGCGAGGCCGAGCGCATCTACCACCGGGCCCGGGCGCAAGGGTTTAATGCGTCGCTGCTGACGCAGGTCCGGCCGAACATCTTTGAGCAGAAGGTCGCGAACATCGAGCCGGGCAAGCAGATCGACATCAACATCCGGTACTTCAACACGCTCGGCTACGCCGACGGCTGGTACACCTTCACCTTCCCCATGGTCGTCGGCCCACGCTTCAACCCCGCAGACACGGAAGACCCCGTCCACGCCCAGAGCCGGTACGCGCCCAACGCGCCCGATGCCGATGCAAATGGCTACGTCATCCGCTACCTCCGCCCCGACGAGCGCTCCGGCCACGACATCAACGTCTCCCTCGACATCGACGCGGGCGTCTCCATCGAAGAGGCCAAGTGCCTGACCCACACCGTCAGCGCATCGAACCCCGACAACAGCTCCAACAAGCTGCGCGTCAACCTGTCACCGAATGACACGATCCCCAACAAAGACTTCGTCTTCGCCTTCCGCGTCGCGGGCGAGCAGATGAAGTCCGGCCTAGTCACGCACACCGATTCCAAGGGCGACAAGTACTTCACGCTGATGCTCTACCCCCCGGCCGGGCTCGAACAGCTCGACCGCCAGCCGATGGAGATGGTTTTCGTGCTCGACTGCTCGGGCTCAATGTCCGGCGAGCCGATGCGGCAGTCCAAAGACGCCATGGAGCACGCGCTCAAGCAGCTCCGCCCCAACGACACCTTCCAGGTCATCCGCTTCAGCAACGACGCCAGCGCGCTGGGCAGCAGGCCCCTGCGCGCAACGAACTCGAACCTCCGAAAGGCGAGGCGCTACATCGATCGCCTCTCCGGCCAGGGCGGCACGCAGATGATCGAGGGCATCAAGGCCGCGCTCGACTTCCCGCACGACGACGAACGCTACCGAGTGGTCACCTTCCTCACCGACGGCTACATCGGAAACGAAAAGCAGATCCTCTACGAGATGAACAAACGGATCGGCAACGCCCGCGTGTTCAGCTTCGGCGTCGGGTCGTCCACCAACCGGTTCCTCCTGGACCGCATGGCCGGCGTCGGGCGCGGGGCGTCCGCGTACCTGCTGCCCGAGACAAGCGGCAAGGAGGTGATGGACCTGTACTTCGACCGCATCAGCCACCCGGCCATGACCGATCTGCAAATTAGCTGGGGCGCGGCCAACGTCTCCGAGGTCTACCCCAGCCGGGTGCCGGACCTGATCGTCGGCCGACCGGTCATCCTCACCGGCAAGTACACCGGCGAGTTGTCGGACATCCGCATCAACGGCCGAGCCGGGGGGCGTGACCTGACGCTCGCGATCGATGATAATGACAGCGCGACGCACCCCGCACTGGCGCAGGTTTGGGCCCGCCGCAAGATCGCGGACCTGATGGACCGGATAGCGATCGACGGCAGCAACGAGTTGCAGCCGACCGTGCTCACGACGGCCCTGCAATACAACCTCGTCAGCGCGTACACCGCCTTCATCGCGGTCGATGCATCACGTGTCACCGAAGGCGACAGCGGCACGATCATCAATCAGGCCCTGCCGACGCCCAAGGGTGTGAGGTACGAAACCACTGTCAACGAATAACAAGCCTCACCTAACCCAAGAAACCCACAAAGGATCAATGATGCTCAAGAGGATCAACCAGCTGTCGTTCGCGCTCATCGTAGTGTTTGTCTTCACAGGCTGCAGCGCAAACCCCGCGGCGCGATACGAATCGGACACGGCCGTATCGGCCCCGGCGCGATCGGCACCCACCATTTCGGCCAACGCGACGCCGCGGCAACCGATCCTTGAATCCGAGGCTCCAGACATTACTGGTGATGCTGCCTCGTCGTTCAAACCACAGATTATCTATAAGGCGATGCTCGGCCTGCGGGCAGATCGCGTCAGCGTGGTGCAGCAGAAGGCCAAGGCCGTCGTCGAGTCCTTCGGCGGGTATATCGGCGACTCGTCCCCGGGGCGGATGCAGGTGCGAATCCCGGCCGACCGGTTCGAGGAAGCCCTCGACGGCCTGTCTGCACTGGGTAGCGTGAAACAGCGGGTGGTCCAGGCCGAGGAAGCCAGCGAACGCGTGGTAGACCTAGAGTCTCGGCTGCGCAGCCTGCACGCGCTGCGCGATCGGCTGATCGAGATGGTAGACCGCGCCGAGAACATCAAGCATGCCTTGGAGGTGCAGAAAGAGCTCGCTAATGTCATCGATCAGATCGAATTGATTAACGGGCGCTTGCGCCTAACAAAACAGCAGATTGCTTACGCGACGATCGACCTGGCCATCAGCCCGACGCCGGCCGAGCATCGCCTGACGCCGGGCATCCCCGTCGCGTGGGTGCGTGACCTGGGCAGCGTCTTCAGGCAGCGCAGCGTGATCGACGTGACGGCACCCCGCCGGTTGCGTGATGGCGTGAGCATCGACCTGCCCGATGGGTTCATCAAGACCTCACAAGACAACTACATCACCCAGGCCATCGACGCCAACGGGGTGCGGGTCCGCGTACGCCGTCACAAAAACTTCGATGGCGGGTCGACCAAGTTCTGGCAGCAGCTCATCACGCGGTCGCTGGACGACAACGCGGGCCTCAACGTTGAGAAGCCGATGCCCGTCAGATTCGAGCGCGGTAAGCCCGGCCAGCTTATCCTCGGCAGCAAGACTATGGCCGGCGAAACAGTCCGCTATATGGTCGCGGTCGGTGTCGCATCGGACGAGGATTACGTCTACACCTTCGAGGCCTGGGGCATCGCCGAGCATGTCGATGCGGCGGAGAACGAGCTGAACAAGGCGATCGCTTCGATGCGTTGCTACTGATCTGGGCACGAGGCGGTGGGTTCACTTGACGGCTTAGAATGACGTGATGCCAAGCGAGCCCGCCCTGCTCTTTATCTACGGTACGCTCAAGCGCGGTGGTGTCCGAGCCCCGCTACTCGAAGGCCAGCGGTTCGTCGGTGAGGCCCGAACGCTCGAGCGGTACCGGCTATTCAACACGGGCGACTACCCGGCGCTCATCGAGGCCAAGGCACTCACGCGGCCGGGGCGGTCCATCATCGGTGAGCTCTGGGAGGTCAGCCCGGCGTGCCTGAAGCGGCTGGATATCGAGGAAGGCGTGGATGAGGGCCTGTATGCACGCCGGCGGGTCGAACTCATGGCGGACGATATGAGTGCACAGGCGTACTTCTACCTGCACCCGGTTGATGGGATGCAAGACTGCGGGGATTGCTGGGAGGCCACGTGCTAGTCCGCGAGCGGCGGTACGATGCGTTGAGCATGTATGTCTACGCGGGTATCGATGAGGCGGGCTATGGGCCGATGTACGGGCCGATGACGATCGGCTGCGCGGTGCTGACGCTGCCCGATCGGCCAAGCGATGCGAAGCCGCCCGCGTTGTGGGACCTGCTTGAGCCGGCGGTGTGCAAGCGGCTGCAGGGCCGACGCGGGCGCATTGTCGTGAACGACTCCAAGAAGCTGACGACCAAGGCGGCGGGGATCAAGCACCTAGAGCTGGGGCTGCTCACGTTCGCCGGGCTGGGTGGTGACAGGCCGCCGAGCGATGCCGGCCAATGGCTGGACCTCATCGGCGAATCGCGGCACCGCGCATCCGATCAGGCGGGCCTCACCGGGCTGCCCTGGTACAACGCGGAGGGTAGCCGGCCGTGGCAGGCGCTGCCCAGCGCGAACACGGCGGACGAGGTCACGCTCGCAGGCGGGATGCTTGGCCGGGCCTGCCAATCCGCGGGCGTGAACTTCGAGCGGTTCGCGACGCAGGTCATTTACGAGGACGACTTCAACCGCAAGGTCGAGCTGACCCGGTCTAAAGCCTCGGTGGGTTTTACCGCGGTCGCGCACCACCTCATCAACATCATGCGCGACTTCGGCGAGCACCACCCCCACGTCGCGGTCGATCGCCAGTCCGGCCGGACGCGCTACCGCGAGCTGCTCAGCCAGGTCTTCGAGGGCGCCTCGATCAACGTGCTGATCGAACGCAACGACGTGAGCGTGTACGAGGTGCTGCTGGGCTCTAGAAAAATGTTCATCTCGTTCCAGGTCGAAGCAGAGCAACATCACATGCCCGTGGCGCTGGCGTCAATGAGCGCGAAGTACACCCGCGAATTGTTGATGCAGCGGTTCAACCTGTTTTTCCAGGGGATCTCGCCGGACACCAAGCCCACCGCGGGCTACGGAACCGATGCCAACCGCTGGCGGGACGAGATGCTGCCCCACCTGAGTCGCGCGGGCATCACACACGACCGGCTGCGTCGGCAGAGCTGATCATTCTTTGTCCAGCGACTCGAGTTTTTGACGCGCCTCGGCCGCCGCCTCGGTATTCGGCAGGTCGTCGATCAGCCGCTGCAACGCACGGACCCCCCGGGCACGATCGCGCTTCAGCGTCCGCAGCGCGACCTCCAGCCGCTTCTTCGCGACGCGCTGCGTGCGCCCGTCGGCGGGCTCGCCCGCCCCATCCGGCTCTTTGTCTTTCTCCAACAGCGTCAATGCCCGGTCATACCACTTGGCGTCGGGGTAGTTGTGGCCCATGCCCTTGACCTCGAGGTAGTGGGCGTGCTTAAAGCCGTCACGCTCAAAGCCCTGCTCGAAGTGGGCACGCATCTGCGGCATGTTGTAGTCCGTCTCGCCGGCGAGCAGGACCCAGCGCTGATGCTTTTTCATCCTCGCAAGCGTTTTGTTTGATGGCTTGAGTAATCCGCGCGGCCAAGCAGCGATACCCTCGGGCGGCTCGGGCTTAATCAACGCGCGTAGCGCCGGGTCCTCGGGCAGCTTCACATCACGGAAGTAAAGCGTACCAACGATCGGCACCGCGCCGGTGAACACCTGAGGGTAGTAGACCCCGGCCATGCAGGTCATCCGCCCGCCGCCAGAGAGCCCCGAAACGTAGACGTGCTCCTCATCAATGTTGTAGCTCTTCACCACATTATGCACCGCGTCGAGCGCCAGGCCGAGCCGGATGTTCGGCATGACGTCGTTACCCGCGTTGTTGTAGGAGACCCAGATCAGCTCGTGCTTAGCGAGGACATCCCGCAGCGCTTTGCCATAGAAGCGGTCGGTATTGATCGCGTTGTTGGGGTGGATAAAGACGAGCAGGCCGTAGGCCTTGGACCCGTCGTAGCCCTTGGGCACAACGAGCTGGAACGCGTGGTCAGTAATGTCGTAGGCGGGCATCGACTTGCGCGACCACCCCGCCACCGCGGACATGCGGTCGGGATCCGAAAGCGGGCTGCGCTCCTCAAACGAGGTCGTATAGATGCCGGTCCGAGCAGGCTCATCTTCCTGCGCGGTGGCCGGCCCATGAAGCAGGATCAAGAACAGGCAGGTCAGAACTCGCGGCATCAGGGGCACCTCCGGGCGGGGCTTGAGGTTGGCGGGCGGGCTGCTCACAGGCGATCCATCAGGCCCCTGGCATGAAGAATACCCGATTACGCCGGGAATCCAACGCTCGGAGAGCCTCATTGACAAACCCGGCTGGTATGCTGGTTAGCGGAAACGAGACCCGAGCCCAAACCACAAAGGAACGTGATGAATAAACAGCTCAACTACTTCGCGCTGGCTTGCCTGCTGGTGCTGTCCGCCTCGCTCACCGGGTGCGTCAAGTTCAAGCAGACCATGACACTCATGCCCGACGGGTCGGGCAAGCTCGACCTATCGATCGCGCTGAGCGATCAGCTCGTGCAGATGGCTCAGCAGCAGGGCGAGAACCCCTTCGATGACATGGACCCCAAGAAGCTCAACGAAGACTCCAAGGGCATCGTCGCCTTCACCAAGCCGGTGAAGAAGAAAGAAGGCGGCTACACCTACCTGTCCTTCTCCGCGTACTTTGATGACATCAACGCGGTCGAACTGGGCAGCCCCGATGACGATGAAAAGCCCACCAAGTTCACCTACACCAAGGACGGCAAAGCCGCGACGCTAACCGTAGAAAAATCGATGGTCCTTTCCGCCGTCGCCGACCACGAACCCATCGCGCCGGGAGACAAAGCAATCGCCACGCAGATGACAGCGGGCATGCTCTTCTCCGAGACCTACAACCTGCCCGGCAGCTTTGAAGCGATCAAGGGCGTAAAGTCAGATGGCCAAACCGCGACACTCGAGATGACCCAGGCGCACATGCTCGAGGGCACAGGCCCGATCAAGGACCTCAAGGACGTTGAGAAACTCGTCTTCAAGATCACCGAGGTCAGGGAAGACGCCGAGGCGATGAAGGCGTTCAAAGCCGAGCTCCAAGCGGCGAAGAAAGAATGGGAAGCGATGAAGGAAGCGGCAGAGGAAGAATAAGCCGATACGCCATCGCCGCGATCGGCCGACAACACACGCCGCAAGCACCGCCGAGAGGCGGTGTTTTTTATCCTCGAAGCCCGCCTTCACCGAGCACGAAGCGTAAGCGAGTAACCCGAATCTTTTGCGACGCGCGGCCACTCGCTTACGCTTCGTGCTCGGATAAAGCCTACGCGATCAGTTTTCTTTCAACATGCCCAGCTGCCACATCAGGAAGATAC
>JAHQVV010000041.1 GCA_019634195.1 Phycisphaeraceae bacterium
AGGACTAGGATTCCCTCCACCGCGACGGTCGTTACCGTCGAACTTGGGGGGCTGACAGGAGTTTGCGTCATGCCCGCATGGGCCAAAGCCAACCGAAGCACGCGCAACACGGCCCCTTGCCGAAGCGCGGTCGCTGTGTTGACCTTGCTCGTCGGCCTGCTCACGGCCGCGCCCGCCGACGCCCGCATCGACAACAGCAAGAACCGGGACAACCCGACCAACGTCGCCAACCCCAGGACCGAGGACCTGGCCCGCGAGGTCGGCATCGTCGAGAAGGTCAACTCCCCGATCCCGATGGACATCGAATTGATCGACGAAGCGGGCAACGCGGTCGAACTCGGCAGCTTCTTCAAAGAAGGCCGGCCGGTCGTGATCAACCTCGGCTACAGCCGGTGCCCGTCGATCTGCATCGCGATGCGCAACCAGCTGGTGGATACCCTGCCGGACACGGACCTGATCCTCGGAGCAGACTTCGTCGTGCTCAACGTGTCGATCGACCCGGAAGAGACCCCCGAAGAATCACTGGCGCTGAAAGAGCTCACGCTCGACGAACTCGCCGACAACGGGTTCGAAACAGCCGCCGCATGGCGCGGCGGCTGGCACTTCCTCACCGGCGACCAAGACGCGATCACCGCGCTGACCGACGCGGTCGGCTACCGCTACATGTACATCGAGCCGCAGAACGAGTACGGCCACCCCGGCGTGCTCGTGCTCGCCGACGGCGAGGGCGTGGTGAAACGCTACCTCAGCGGCATGGCTTACTCTGGGCGGACGCTCCGCCTGTCGATCGTTGAGACCTCGCAGGGCAAGGTTGGCACATTGCTCGACAAGGCTTTTGTGACCTGCTTTGTGTGGGACCCGGATGCGGGTAACTACGCAGCGACCGCCAAGTTCATCA
This sequence comes from Phycisphaeraceae bacterium, assembly GCA_019634195.1. Taxonomy (GTDB): domain Bacteria; phylum Planctomycetota; class Phycisphaerae; order Phycisphaerales; family Phycisphaeraceae; genus JAHQVV01. The sequence goes on from JAHQVV010000041.1 coordinate 899, forward strand.
TGATGCTCGGCGGCGGCGTGACGATCCTCTTTGTGGCCGGCCTGGTATTGGTCGGCTTCGCGTACGAGAAACGCAGACGACAACTGCAGGGCGGCACCGCCCCCGTGATGCCCAACCCCGCTTGATTAGGACGGCTTAGAAGACACGACATGGACACCACCTTCCTCAACCTGTTGGCCGAAGTGAAGCCCCCATCCACCTGGTTCCCGACCGACGCGTCGGCGAGCAACCAGGTCGACGGCCTGGCGTACTTCATCCTGATCATCTGCGGGATCTTCCTGGTCTTCAACGCCGGGCTCATGGTCTTCTTCGCGGTGCGCTACCGCCAGCAGAAGAAGCAAGACACTGCTACCGGCGCGACCCACAACACCGCGCTCGAGGTCTTCTGGTCGGTGATCCCCGCGTTCATCCTCGCGATCATCTTCATCTGGGGCTTCCGCGGCTTCCTCGTCCAGGCCACCCCGCCGGACAACTCCTACGACATCATGGTGACGGGTAAGAAGTGGGAGTGGATTTTTACTTACCCCAACGGCATATCCGCTCGTGGTGAGGGGTCGGACTATGCCGCACTGCATGTGCCTGCGGATCAGCCAGTCCGGCTCACCTTGCAGTCTCAAGATGTCTTGCACTCGGTCTTTATCCCGCAGTTGCGTGTGAAGAAGGATGTTGTGCCTGGGCGCTTCAATCAGATGTGGTTTGAAGCGCATTTTGATGAAAAGACTGCGGAAGCCGTCGAGCTTCCGACTGAAGACGGCGGGACTGTGGAGGTCAAGCGAAACACGTACGACCTTTTTTGTACCGAGTACTGCGGTACAAACCACTCGACAATGATTACCAAAGTCTATATCTATCAGCCGGATGATTATGAGAAGTGGTACGCCAGTATGGCTTTGGTCAGCCCCGACAAAAACATGATCTTGCACGGCCAGCAACTCTACGATCAGAAGTGTAAGACCTGTCACTCGCTCGATGGTTCGGGGACAGCCCAATATCCGACATGGGAGGGCCTGTACGGGACGACCAATCATGCGACTTCTGTCGGACCGAAGACAGTCGATGACTTGTATATCATCGAATCGATACGGAATCCCGGGGCGGCGCTTGCGCCTAAGCCCGGCGGCGGGACATACCCCGGCGGTATGAATTCGTTCCCGGAATTATCAGATCGTGATATCCGCTCTATCATCGAGTTCATGAAGACCGCCAGTGATAAGGTTGATGCCGACGAAGATTTGATCTACGGCGACCTGAACAACGACGGCACGCTGAAGGGTGAGGCCGAAGGCGAAGAGGGCGGGCCCGAGGTCGAAACCGAAGGCGACGACGCCCCCGAGGGCGGAGCCGAGGCCGAGACCGACGCGGCCCAATAAACAAGCATTTAAGAAAACCACCGGTTGCCCCCGCAGTTGCGACTGGAGAAGCAAACCATGAGCGTAGCAGACCGACCGATTACCACCGACATCTACGGCGAAGAGATCGAACTCAAGCCGGGCGACAACTACATCAACCACAGCAAGGGCATCTTGTCGTGGGCGTTGACGCTGGACCACAAACGCATCGGCCTGATGTACATGGTCGTTGTGCTGGCGTCGTTCTTCCTCGGCGGCATCTTCGCGATCGCGCTGCGCACGCAGCTGCTCTTTGGCAAGGCCAGCAACATCGAAGACGGCAGCGTCATCGGCAGCGCCATGTGGAACAACCTGTACAACCAGGCGTTCACCCTCCACGGCGCGATCATGGTCTTCATGTTCATCATCCCCGCGATCCCCGCGATCCTGGGCAACGTCGTCCTGCCGCTGCAGTTGGGCGCAAAAGACGTCGCCTTCCCCCGGCTGAACCTGATGAGCTTCTACTGCTGGATGGGCGGTGGGGCGCTGCTGGGCTGCCTGCTCATCGGCGCGATCATGCACCTGATGATGGGCGGCGAGAACGCGCCGGCGTTCCTGTCGTACATCCCCAACGGCCTGGACACCGGCTGGACGTTCTACACCCCGTACTCGATCCAGACGAACACCTCGGTCATCTTCGCGACGATGGGCGCGTTTGTGCTGGGCTTTAGCTCGATCCTCACGGGCCTGAACTTTATCGCGACGATCCACATGCTCAAGCCCAAGGGCATGGGCTGGTTCCAGATGCCGCTGTTCCTCTGGGCGCTGTACGCCACGGCGGTGATCCAGATCCTCGCGACGCCGGTCCTGGCGATCACGCTGCTGCTGCTCGCCGCGGAAAACATGCTGGGCATCGGTATCTTCGACCCCAAGCTCGGCGGCGACCCGGTGCTGTTCCAGCACTTCTTCTGGTTCTACAGCCACCCGGCGGTCTACATCATGATCCTCCCCGCGCTGGGCGTGGTCAGTGAGATCATCTCGGTGTTCAGCCGCAAGCACATCTTCGGCTACAAGTTCATCGCGTACTCGTCGCTGGCGATCGCGCTGTTCGGCTTCATCGTCTGGGGCCACCACATGTTCACCTCCGGCCAGTCGCCGATGATCAACGCGCTGTTCTCGCTGCTGACGATGTCGGTGGCGATCCCGTCGGCGATCAAGGTCTTTAACTGGCTGGCGACGATGTGGAAGGGCAGGATCCGCCTGGACACGCCGATGCTGTATGCCATGGGCTTTATCTGGCTGTTCACGATCGGTGGCCTGACCGGCCTGCCGCTGGCGGCGCTGTCGACGGACATCTACATGCACGACACGTACTTCGTCGTGGCTCACTTCCACTACGTCATGGTCGGCTCGACGCTGTTCGCGTTCCTCGGCGGGATGTACTACTGGTTCCCGAAGATGTTCGGCCGGATGTACAACGAGAAGACGGGCAAGTGGGCTTGGGCGGTGACGTTCATCGGCTTTAACGTCACGTTCTTCATCCAGTTCATCGCGGGCACGCAGGGCATGCCCCGCCGCTACGCGACGTACCTGGACCAGTACACCATCTACCACCACATCTCGACCGGCGGCTCGTACATCCTGACGATCGGGCTGTTCATGGTCCTGGCGAACTGGATCATGGCCAAGCGCGGCAAGCGGGCGCCCGCCAACCCCTGGGGCGGCAACCAGCTCGAGTGGCACACCAACTCGCCGCCGCCGCACGAGAACTTCAAGTACGACCCGGTCGGCACCGACCCGTACCACTACCACGACTGGAAATACGACGAGAAGATCGACGGCTACGTTCTGGACCCGGACCACGACCCGGGCAACCCGAAGCACAAGCCGGCACACTAGATTGGGGGTTAGGAGCTGGGGCTCGGGGATTGGGCTAACACCCGGAACCGGCCAGAGCTCTTGACCAGCAACCCAATGGTTTGACCCCAAATCCGAATCCCTAACTCCCAACTCCTATGTCAGACCACGACACACACGACCACCACGGGCCCGAGTACCTCGCCCACCACTTCGACACGCCCGAGCAGCAGTTCGAGTCCGGCAAGCTCGGGATGTGGCTGTTCCTCGTCACCGAGGTGATGATGTTCGGCGGGCTCTTCTGCGCCTACGCGCTGTACCGGGCCAACCACCCCGACATCTTCGCGTATGCCCACGGCTTCCTCGACTGGAAGATGGGCGGGATCAACACCGCGATCCTGTTGGCCTCGTCGTTCACGATGGCGTTGGGCGTCCGCGCGGCGCAGCTCGGCCAGCAGAAGTTCCTGATCCTCATGCTGGTCCTGACGCTGGCGGGGGGCTTCGGCTTCCTGATCATCAAGTACTTTGAATACACCTCTAAGTTCGCGGAGAACATCTGGCCGGGCACGCAGAACCTGTACTACCCCACCGAGGGCGACCAGAACACCAACACGATCGTCATCAAGGGCCAGGACGAGCAATTGCCCATCACGCGCCAGGCGCAGCTCAACGCGATCGCGGTGGTCGAGGCGAAGAAGCTGATGCACCACGGCTACACGCCGCACCCCGTCCAGGCGTCTTACGACCTCTACGAGAAGCGGGGCGTGTTCGAAGCACTTCATGACTACGACGACTACAACCTCAAAGAAAAGGGCAAGGAAACCCACTACGAGCACCACATCCTGCACATGTTTGCCGAGGCGGGGGTTGCCAAGGCGATCGCCAAGATGGACGGCCATGGCGGCGACCAAGCCACAGACGATGGCCCGCCTAAGGGTGAAGATCCCCCCAAGGACAACGCTCATGCGAAGGACGACCCTGGCCACGCGGAGCCTAAGCCTAAAGAAGGCCACAGCAGCGATGGCCCGGTCTATGTCGCCGACCCCGCGATCGACACGACCAGCATCGCGGGCCTCGTTCCGGTGTCTGGCATCTCGGCCGGTGCGTCCAACATCAAGCCGCCCGCCTCGGGTAAGACCGGATTAGTCGACAGTGAGGCCCACGCGGTCGCGCTGGCCGATGCCCGCGGTGGTCATGGCGACCACCACGCAGCGCCGCCGCTGGGCATGCCTGACCTGCGCCACGCCAAGTATTACATCCCGTACGAGTTCCAGCCCAAATCCGTGCAGGACCGCATCCACCTGTTCTTCCAGATCTACTTCATGGCGACGGGTCTGCATGCCCTGCACGTCATCATCGGCATGGGTTGCATCACCTGGGTCCTGGGCAAGGCGCTTACCGGCGCGTTCAGCCCGGAGTACAACGTCCCCGTCGATATCGTCGGCCTGTACTGGCATATCGTTGACCTCATCTGGATCTTCCTCTTCCCGCTGCTCTACCTGATCCACTAAAGAAGACACTAAAAACCAAGCCCGCGGCTTTGACGCGAGCACCGCGAGCGGCAACGCCGCGGGGTCCGAACAAGAGAAAACGCTATGTCCGAAGCCACTACAACCGAACATGCCCACGACGATCATGGCGATCACGAGCACCACGCCGTCAGTTGGCAATTGCTTACCGTTGTTTTCCTCGCGCTGATGGGGCTGACAATCCTTACCGTCGCCGCGATCAACGTTGACCTGGGCCCGCTGAACCTCCCCGTAGCCTTGGGCATCGCACTGGTGAAAGCTGTCCTCGTCGTGCTGATCTTTATGCACATCTGGTGGGATCGTGCGTTCCACGGTCTGTGTATTCTCGGATCGCTCGGCTTCGTTACGCTGTTCATCGGCTTCGTCATGATCGACACCTGGCAGTACGAGCCGACCATCACCGCGCAGGACGCGGCGCTCGAACACAACGCGGCAAACGATCAAGAAGCGGGGTACGACCCTCCTCCCGGCTTGATGGACCGCGACCCGCATTGATGTTGTGCTGACGTTGTTGTTTACCGGGAGACGGTGTGTTCATCACCACGGCGACTCAAACGCGCCGACGTAGTGCCGGACATCGGCGTCGCGGTCGTCGTGCAGGTCAACGCCCACAACGTCGAAGCGGATGGGTCGGCCGGTGAGCTTGTGCTTGGCGATGAGCCTGGCGGCCAGCGCCGCGATCTTCCGTTGTTTCTGCGGGCCCACACGGTGTTCTGGCGGGACACTCGACTGCCGGTCTGCACGCGCGGTCTTGACCTCGACAAACACAAGCGTGCGTTTGTCCGGCCCGAGCACGAGTAAGTCGATCTCGCCGAACCGGCTACGCAGGTTGCGCGCGACGGTCTTGTAGCCTTGCTTTTTCAGGTGTTTCTCGGCGAGGTGTTCGCCTTGCTCGCCGGGTGAACGGTCTTGGCCGAGGAATTGGCGCAGTAGCGATGGGAGCCGCATGGTCTACTGATCGTACCGTGCGGTCGCGATCTCGAGGAGCTTATTGCCCATCTCGGCGGGGTCGGAGTAGCTGCCGCGCTTGAACAGGCCCAGGCGGAAGCGGAGCGCGTGCTTCTCGAACTGCGCGGCCTGGAGTTTCTGCTCGATGCCGATCTGTGCTTGGGCCAGCGTGATCTTCACGCCCCCGATCCGTTCGACGACCTGCACGAAGAACGTTTTTGACTCGGCCTGGATCGGCCCGGCGTGCTGGTCGCTTTTTAGTGGAACGAGCGCGGCATTGACCGCGTCCTGGTTGGTCACATCTGTGCCGGAGACGGGGTTGCCGCTGTTGAAGAGGCCGGTGATGCCGGGGTTATATCGGTTCAGTTCGGGGTCGGCGGCAACCTTCTCAAAGGCCTGCCCCTTGCTGAGCCGTTCCTGGATTTTGGCTGCGGCGGCCGCATCGACCGCGATGATCAAGCGGACGACGCGCTGGTCGGGCTGCTGGTACTTGTCGATGTTGTCCGCGTAGTAGCGCTCGACATCGCGCTGGTTGACGACGATCTTGGGCATGACCTTCGAGCGGACATAGCTGCCGATGACCAGCTCCTCGCGGAAGTCGACCAGGTGCTGATCGAGCTCTTTATCGCGTTCTTTGCGGAACTCGGCCTTTGCTTTGGCGAGCGAGCCCTGGCCGTAGAAACGCAGCAGCTCTTCGCGTTCGGATTGGATGCGGTACTCGATGCCGCGGCGTTGGGCTTCTTTGAGATTGAGCTCGGCCTCGCCGAGGATCAGCTTGTTGATGATGATGCCCTGCAGGCGGTCCTGGATGACGCTGCCCGCGGCCTTGCGGAACTCGTCGCCCTCGAAGCGTCGGCCGAAGGACTCGAGCTGCGCGACGAGGTTGACGTCGAAGATCTGGTCGGCGTAGACGGCCTCGCCATTGATGTGCCCGACCATCGCGTCGACAGGCAGGGCCTGGTCCGTGCGTGGGTTGGGGGCGGGGTCGGCAGTCTCGTTGGTGGCGACCTTGGTTTCCTCGGTGCTGACCGGCGTGCCTTGGTCGATATCGCCGGACTCGTTGGCCCGGGGCTCTCCGATGAAGTCCTCGGGCTGGATAACGGGCGGGGGCTCGTTGCCGCCGGACGCGAGCCAGGTGCTTTCGCAGCCGACCAAAGTCAGGCTCGCGACGAGCAGGGCGGCGGTGGTCAGCGGGGTGGGGTGTCGCATAGATCGCATCGCAAGGGTTCGGGCCGATAACACTTAGTGTATCGGCTACCGGGCTGCTGCGGCGTTGATCTGCAGCTTGGTTTGGTGGGGCAGGCTGGTGGAAGCGTGTCCAACCAAGAAGGCAGCTTATGCGGTCGCTGGCGCTGCGGCGGGTGTGCCGACGTGTTCGAGCCTGCGGGCGCGTCGGCCGGTCTCGACGGTGGTGTCGGGGGTGTGCAGGTCTTCGCCTTCGCGGACGAGCCGGGCGGAGTTGAAGATGACGATGATCGAACTGATGCCGTGGCCCACCGCGGCGACCCAGGGGACCATCCAGCCCGCCAAGAGCAGGGCGATCATTGCGAGGATATAGATCATCGTACCTGCCAGGTTTTGGCGGATCACGGTGACGGTCTTCTGCGATAGGCCGACCATGAAGGGGATGCGGTTGAGGTTGTTGTTCATCAGCGCGATCGACGCGGAGTTGATCGCGACGTCCGAGCCGGCGGCGCCCATGGCGAGCGACACATCGCCCGCGGCGAGCGCGGGGCCGTCGTTGACGCCGTCGCCGACGACCGCCACCGTGTGACCTTCTGCTTTGAGTTGCTCGACGAGCTCGAGCTTGTCGCCGGGCAGCGCCTCGGCGGTGAAGTCGGTGATGCCCAGGGCTTCGGCGACGCGCCGCGCGGGGGACCAGCGGTCGCCGGTAATCATGACACGGCGTTTGACGCCCGCTTCGTCGAGTTCGTGCAGCGCTTCGGCTGCGCCCGCGCGGGGTTGGTCGGCCAGGCCGAGCCAGCCGATCGCCCGGCCGCCGTGCGCGACGAACAACAGGCTGAGCCCTTCGGTCTCGCTGGTATCGAGCGCGGACACGTCGATGTCGTTGTCGGTGAGGAAGGCTTCCCGGCCGACGAGGACGACGCTGCCGTCTTCGAGCGTGGCCTTGACGCCTCGGCCGGAGACTTCTTCGAAGTGCTGCGTCGGCGTGGGCTGGAGCTTGGCTTTCTCGGCGACTTCAACCACGGCCCGGGCGACGGGGTGGCGCGAGTGGACTTCCGCCGACACGCACAAGCGGAGCAGTTCGGCGCCTTCGATGCCGTCGACGGGTTTCATGCGGGTGACCGAGAGGTCGCCGGTGGTCAGCGTGCCGGTCTTGTCGAAGACGATGGCGGTGACGCGTCGGACGATTTCGAGGTCGCTGACGGATTTGACCAGCACACCCAACCGAGCCGAGGCGGACAGGGCCGCGACGATCGCAGTTGGTCCGCAAAGAATCAACGCACAGGGGCAGGCGATCAGCAGCAGCGAGATCGAATCGCGCAGGTCCTGCGTAAACACGAAGATGATGAACGCGAGGATGATCACCACCGGCGTGTAGTACGAGGCGTATTTGCTCAGTTCACGCACGACGGCGGACTTGGACTGTGCGGCCTGGAGGATCAGCGACTGAACCTTGCCGAGCGTAGAGTCTTCGCCGGCCCGAGAGATCTCGATGACCAGCCGCCCGGTCTCGTTGATCGTGCCCGCAAAGGCCTCGTCGCCCGGTGCTTTCTCGACGGGGACGGACTCGCCGGTGATGTTGGCTTGGTCGACGGTGGAGTTGCCTTCGACGACCTTGCCATCGCCGGGGATGTTGTCGCCGGGCAAGACCAGGACGCGGTCGCCGGGCTTGAGGTCGGCGGCGGGGACTTCTTTCTCACCGGCGTCGGAGAGCAGCACGGCCTTGGTCGGGGTGATGCGGATGAGCGACTCGATCGTCTTGAGCGCGCCGGCGGCGGTGCGGTGCTCGATGAGCGAGGCGATGAGCATGAAGAACGCGACGACCGCGCACTCGACGTACATGCCCGCGGCGAAGGCGGCGATGATCGCCAGCGCGACGAGTTCTTCCATGTGCGACCCGCCGGCGACGTGGTCGTGGCCGTCGTGGTCGTGCAGGTGGCCCGGGCCGTGGTCGTGCGAGCACTTGCCGGTGATCAGCCCCTTGGCGGCGCCCCAGACAATTGGCCCGCCAAGCAGGAGCGACGCGACCATCGCCAGCATCGCGGACTGCGTGGGAACGGTGTTGACGATGGCATCTGGGTTATGCCCATCGGGCCCAGTTTCCCACGGGTAGATCAGCATCGAGATGAACGACGCGATGAGGACGGTGACGCCCAGCAGCACGGCGATGATCTGGATGTCGAGTTTCTGCTCGCCGTCGGATTGGCCGAGCTTGGCCATGCCGCCGACGTCACAGCAGTCGGCGTCCGGGCCATGGTCGTGGCTGTGCGAATGGTCGTGATCGTGTGCGTGAGGCGTAGCGGTCGACATGAACAACTCCGGCGGGCCAGTAGTACGGCTGGGTGACCAGGAATTGTAGCACGTCTAAGCGGGCCGATCGGTTCGCGCTGAACGGATTTCGTCGGCTTATGGGGCCCCGAGGGGCGTTTACGCGACTTTGCGACCGAAGAGGCGGACCTTCCATGCACGCTCAGCATATTTGGCTGAGCCGGACACGTTGCCGGACATCGCCAGGTCCAGTTGCTTTCGGCGAAGCCGGGCGAGGACGCGTTGGACGCGGGGGTTGGTGCTTGCAGGTGCGGTCGGGGTTTGGGTAGCCATGGTGTCTGACCTATCGTTTGGGCCGACCACGGGAAGATTCCGGGGGTGGTTCGGCCGACAGGGGGTACAACGCGGCCGGGCGGCGGCGTGTTGCATCCCCAGGAAGTTAAAGACGATTATGGGCCCAAATTGTTTCCGTGAGTTGCAAAAAAGGGGGTACGAAAGTGCCGTTTTGGAGAATTTAGATCCCTATGCCGACGCTGAGTCCGCGAAGCATCTGGCACGCCCGCTCTCTCCCACGGACTCGCTAAGCTATCCCCGTGGCTACTCACCGCATCATCGCCGCCGACGCCAGCACGCCCCAGGACGAGCAGCTCAACCTCGCGCTGCGCCCACAGAGCCTGGCCGAATACGTGGGCCAGCCCGCGCTGACCGAGAAGCTGGACATCACTCTCCAGGCCTCCCGCCAACGCGGCGAAGCCATGGAGCACGTCCTCCTGCACGGCCCGCCCGGCCTGGGCAAAACCACCCTCGCCCACATTATCTCAAACGAGATGGGCACCCACCTCACCGTCACCGCAGGCCCGGCGCTCACCAAGCCCGGCGACCTCGTCGGCATCCTGACCAAGCTCCAGCCCCGCGACGTCCTGTTCATCGACGAGATCCACCGCCTGCCTATCGCCCTGGAGGAGTACCTCTACTCCGCGATGGAGGACTACAAGATCGATGTGCAGATCGATTCCGGCATGCACGCCAAGACGATCACGCTGCCCGTCCAGCCCTTCACGCTCATCGGCGCGACGACGCGGGCGGGCCTGATCTCCAGCCCGATGCGGTCCCGCTTCGGCCTGTCGCACAACCTTGAGTTCTACAGCGAGGCCGACCTCCTCAGCATCCTGATGCGCAGCGCGGGCCTGCTCGACATGCCCACCGATCAGCCCGAGGCCCTATCGACCGTCGCATCGCGATCCCGCGGCACGCCCCGCATCGCCAACCGCCTGCTGCGTCGCGTCCGTGATTTTTCACAGGTGAAGCACAACAACACGCTCAACGCAACGGTCGTCGACCAAGCCTTGAAGCTCGAGGGCGTCGATGCGCTGGGGCTGGACGAGCTGGACCGAAAGTACCTGCGCTGCATCGCCGAGGTCTACGAGGGCGGCCCGGTCGGCTTAGAGGCCGTCGCCGCCACCCTGGGCGACGACGCGGGCACGCTCGAGCAGGCGGTCGAGCCCTACCTGTTGCAGATCGGCTTCCTGGCTCGCACACGCAAGGGCCGGCAGCTCACCAAGGCCGGGGCGGAACACCTAGGATTGAAGATCAAGGTCCAGGACGACGCCGAGCCGCTGTTCGAGTAGCGCCGCTCCAATCTCTGCGACGTGACACAGAACGTGTGCGTCACGCGCCTTCAACGGCAGGCCCAAATCGCCTTCCCAAAAAACAACCGCCCGCGATTGCAAGCGGGCGGTCAGCCAAGGGCCGGGGTTGTTCAGCCGGTCGATTCTGCGCAGCAAGTCACTCCAGCACAACCGAAAGCCGCGCCGAATAGCGCGCCATCCACGATTGGGCCGGCAGTTGTCTTCGCGCGCGCAGACCTCCATCGCCAATCGATCCCGCCCCCTGCCCGCAAGCAAAGCCAGACAAGCCAAGGCCACGCGCCACGCGTGCGGAGCAAGAAAACTGCGCCCGATGTGCGCGCCGTCTTTCAGCCTTGGCCTGCCCAGGCGATCCGCTCCCTGATCTGCCATCGCGAGGATTTATTATTGACATTGAATTATCATTATCATATATTCGCTGGCTGGTACGCACCCACATTCGCGGCGGGCAGGCCTAGGCGTCCGGGTTATCAACGCTAACGCCGATCAGACCAGATCAGAGCAGATCCGAGTCACGACATCCGACGCAATCCTCACCGTTGAAACCGCCATGCAATTCTTCAAAAAGAAAAAAGAAAAAACCCTGCCCGTCACCGTGCTCTCCGGCTTCTTGGGCGCGGGCAAGACGACGCTGCTCAACCACGTCCTCCACAACCGCGAGGGGCTCAAGGTCGCGGTGATCGTCAACGACATGTCCGAGATCAACATCGATTCCGGGCTGGTCCGTGACGGCGGGGCGGGCCTGTCCCGTTCCGAAGAGAAACTCGTGGAGATGAGTAACGGCTGCATCTGCTGCACGCTGCGTGAAGACCTGATGATCGAGGTGAACCGCCTGGCGGCCGAGGGGCGGTTTGATTACCTGCTGATCGAGGCCACCGGGATCTCCGAGCCGATGCCTGTCGCGACCACCTTCGCCTTCCGCGATGAGGAAGGTAAATCACTGAGCGACACCTCGCGCATCGACACGATGCTGTCTGTCATCGACGCGTCGCGTTTCCTGAAGGACGTCGAGTCGGGCGACCGCCTCAACGAGCGCGAGACCGGGGCCGACGAGACGGACGAACGCACGATCGTTGACCTGCTCATCGACCAGGCCGAGTTCGCGAACGTCATCGTGATCAACAAGTGTGACCTGGTGAGCGACGAAGAGCTGGTCCGCCTGGAAAAGGTCCTCTACCGCCTCAACCCGACCGCAAAGATCGTGAAGGCGACGCGTGGGCGCGTCAACATGGACCAGGTGCTCAACACGGGGCTGTACGACCCGGAAGCCGCGGCGCAGATGCCCGGCTGGTACCGCGAGCTCATGGGCGAACACACGCCCGAAACCGAAGAATACGGGATCAGCAGCTTCGTCTACCTGCGTCGCCGGCCGTTCCACCCCACGCGGTTGCTCAGCATCTGGGACGAGCTGCAGCCCGGCATTATCCGGTCCAAGGGCTACCTGTGGATGGCCTCGCGCCCGGCGTTCTGCATGGTGTGGTCCCAGGCGGGGACCTCGCTGCAGATCGACCCGGCCGGCTACTGGTACGCGGCGCTGGGCAAGGACCGCCTGCCCGAAGACCCCGAGGCCCGCGCGTGGGTTGAGAAGCACTGGGACCCCGACGCCGGCGACTGCCGACAGCAGATCGTCTTCATCGGCATCGATATGGACCCGCAGGCCATTAAAAAACGCCTGGATGAAGCGCTGCTGACCGACGAAGAAGTCGC
>JAHQVV010000042.1 GCA_019634195.1 Phycisphaeraceae bacterium
ATCTTCTGTGACTCGCGGCTCGGCAGGAGCCTCGCCCTCCCAAAAAACTTTCTACACGTCGTCCGGCGATGTGTCGCATCACGGCGATTGACTACCCCAACGGATCGGCGCCCAGCGCCCCTTGTAGTGACGCGACGTAGCCGTCGGCTTGTACCTGTGCGAGCCTGACACGCAGCTTGTCCAAGCGCGAGGGCAGGTCCAAGCCTGATGCGTCGGCCGCGGCCTGCTGATCGCCGAGAACGGACTCGAGGTACGCGATCTGCTTCTGGCAGGCGGTGATGTCGCGGTGCTGCTGCATGTCCAGACGCCGCTGGTACCAGTCGCTGTTCAGGACGCTGTCCAGCTCGAACATCTTGCGGAGCTCGGGCGAGTCGGGGGTGAGGCCGTCGTGGTCGCCGTGGGCCATGATGTGCAAGAGCGACTTGAGCGGCGGGCAGGCGTCCTCGACCCCGCCGGACTCGAAGTACTCCAGCGCGACGCGCTGCTGGGCCTCGGTGATGTTCTTGACGCCGTCGGCGAAGTCGGCCAGGGACTGCTCCTCGGGCCTGAGCATCTCGGGCGAGAACACGCGCGTCGGGTTGTCGAAGACGCGGGCGAAGAACCGCGACACGAAGGCCTGCGTGACCCTGTAGCCCAGCCGGCTGGCGAGGATCGTCTCGCCCTCGAACGTGAAGTCGTCGATCTTCTCGAGCAGGCCCTCGCTGATCAGGTAGTCCGGGTCGATCTCGTGCGGGCTCATCCGGGCGACGATCTCGGGGATCAGCAGCGAGATGTCGTGGTCGACCTGGACGTTGGGGCCGACGTACCCGGCGCTGGTCGAGTAGCCCGCCATGTTGGTGAGCACGAAACTGACCAGCGCGTTGTTGAGGTCGGCGGCGGGGCGCAGCGCGTTGAACGGCCGCTTGGTCAGTGCGCCCTCGCTGCCCGCGCCGGTCGTCGAGGGGCTCTTGCCCGTGAGCGAGCTGATGAACTCCATGAACAGCTCGGGCAGCGGCTGGTAGTGCACGGGGTTGTAGACCGCCAGGCCACGGATCCCCGCGTCGGCCTCGGGCGGGTTGTTGCGTCGGCCGACGAGCACGGCATTGACCGGCATCAGCGCGGGCGTCGTCGGCGGCAACGCGCGGAACAGCTGCACACCCAACTGCCCGAGGTAAGGCATCAACGGGTCGGTCAGGTCGGGCCGGACCTGCAGGTACCGCGGGTTCTTCGTCGGCCTGCCGTTGACGATGCGCGGGTGGGCGGAGGACACCACGTAGCCGTCGTCCTTGCTCGCCGCCTCTTGCAGGAGGCCTCGGATCGGCTGGGTCCACTGGCCGAACTCCACGACCGACTCGACCATGCGTTTGGCGTCTTCTGCGGTCTTCGGCTCATAGTTGCACAGGAAGTTGTTGCGCCCGCCGAGGTCACGCTCTGTGTTCTCGTCGAACCCGCGGTGGATCGCTTCGTCGGGCCTTTGGAAGAAGCGGTACTCACAGTTCTTGACGAACTTGACGCTCATCGGCTCGAACTTCGGGTTCAGGCCCGGCACGCCCTTGGCCGGCACGGTGATCGACGCGGTGATGTCGTCCTCGGTGGACATCTTCTCGCAGGGCATGAAGTCCTGACGGAGTTTGAACGTCCGCCACGCGCCGTCCTTGTCGAAGCCGACGCGGAGGTACGAGCCGGTCACCGTGCGGTTGTCGACTTTAAGCTCGTGGCCCGGGAAGCCGTTGACCGTGTCGACGGTGAAGTGGCTGCGCCAGTCGTTATCCCACTCCGGCTTGTACAGCCGCTTGATCGCGAAGAGGATCGCGAAGACGTAGTTGGGGATCGTCTCGAGCCAGCGGTTGTACTCGTCGGTGTAGTCGTCGGAGACCGTGAGCAGCTTGATCACGCTGCCGAGCGAGCGCTGCGGGCTGAGGATCGGTCGGCTGGGGTACTTGTCGTAGTTCTGCTTCTTGAGGACCTCGGGTTTCCATCGGTTGTTGTACTTCGCGCCGAGGATCGCTTCGCACTGGTCCAGGTCGAAGTCGATGTTGTTGACGTAGATCGGGCCGTAGAGCATGTAGTCCAGGAGGGACTTGCTGATCTCGCTCTTGCCGCCGCCGGAGACGGTGCAGGGCTTGTGGCAGACCGCCCCCTCGCCGAGGGTGCCGACGAGGCGCCAGCTCGGCGCCGAGGGGTGCTTGTCCATGCGGAAGCGGTAGCCGGAGGGCGTCACATACACCTTGCCCGGGCGAAGCGGGATCGACTGCTTGTCTCCGCCACGCTTCCACGTGACCGTCTGCGCCTCGACCGACGCAAACGCGTCGCCCGGTACGTAAACCACCTCCGGGAAGTTCTGATCGACGCCGTAGCCATCGGGGTGGACGTCGATAAAGTCGCTGTAGTCGTTGGCGATGTCTTCAAACGTGCGGTTGTTATAGGCGCGGCTGTTGGCCTTGAACTCCTGGCCGAGGTTGTAGCTGGGGTACGCGATGGTGCCGCCTGCGTGCTCTTCTTCACACCGCCCCATGAGGTTGGCCGCGTAGCTGATCTGTGTCTTGACTTCCTTCTTGCAGTAGCCGAAGTAGTTGTCCGCGATGAGCGTGACGATGACGCCCTCGTCGGTCCGGCAGGTGACCTTGAACGCGCTGCCGTTGTTGTACTTCTCGTCTTCGCTCTCCCAGCACATCTCGTCGCGTTTCTGCGCGTCGGTCGCCTCGCTGATGTGTGGCAGGCCGAGCTCTTTCTTGGTCATGTTCTCGAGGTGCGGCGCGAGGATGACGCAGCCGGTGTGGCCGGTCCAGCCCCGCGTCGTTGGCGGGCAGGTCCGCGTCGCCCGCGTTGCCGAAGATCGACTCGACAAAATCGAGGTTGCTCACCAGCGCCCCGGGCACGAAGAACCGCACCTCCATCGTCTTCTCGTCGCACACGCCGGGCACGCCCGGCTGCACCAACGGCCGGAGCATCAGCGACACCCAGCTCCGCCCATCACCTTCGACCCCATCAACAAACGGCAGCCGCATCAAGTCATCGGGCGGCCGCATCGCGGCCTTGATCATGTTCGCGAACACGTGCTTGGGCACCTCGCGCTTGCCCGCGGGGATGGGCAGGCCGCCTTGGGCAACGTGGAACGTGCCCGCCGTGGTCCGCCGGTCGTGACGGGGGTTGTGCAGCACGCCGTTGAGCACGCGCGTCGACTGGACGTAGGCGTTCTTGAAGGTGTCGCCCTTGGCGGGCAGCGAGAGCTTGCGCGCGATGCCGTGGCGGTCCAGGCGGAGCGTCTGCCCCGGCAGCCTGATCGAGTCCGGCTCGGCGACGTCCGACAGGTGGCCCCGCAGCCAGGTCTCGATCCGCTGATCGATCGGGCTGCGGTGCTCGCTGGACAGCCGCCGCTGCTTGTGCATCGTGTCGCGCTGGGCCCCGGCAAGATCCGCGACCTGCTGATCCGGGCAGGCCCCCGGCTCGATCAGCCCCTTCACGATCAGCCGGAACCAGACCAGCCGGTCCAAATCCTCGGCGTAAGAAGCGGCGGCACCCGGATCCAGCGAGATCCCCAACGTATTCATTTCAACTTGCAAAACATTCTCCGGCTAGCGCGTGGTGGCACAGACGAAGCCGTATTGTAGAGCAAGACCGTTACGACGCGGCGAGGCCCCGGAGCAACCGTTTGCCGGAGCACGAAGCGTCAGCGAGTGGTCCGAATCTTCTCTCACATTGGGGCACTCGTTGGCGCGTCGTGCTCTGCTAAGGCAACGCCCCTGTCACACCCAGATGTTCATAAACAGCGCTTCTTCTTTGTTCTTGCCGAAGAGCGTGCCGATCGTGGTCGTGACGAACTTGACCTCGTACTCCGGGTGGGCGTCCAGCCACTCGTTGACCTGGGTGTCCAGGTGGTCGACCGCGTCCAGACGCAGCTTCGTGATGAAGGTCTTGACGTGGATCGCGCCGGTGCCGGTGACGTTGGGCGTTCGCTGCCAGTGGTCTTCGTGCGGGACACGCACGCCGAAGGCCTTGATCTTGCTCGTACTCACCTCGGCCGGGTCCAGCCCTTCCGTGCTCAGGTCGCCCGCATCGATCGGTGTCAGCTCAGGGTCGTGGTTCTCATCGATCACCTCCAACTCATCCAATTCTTCCTCGTCCTCGCTGGGCATCGGCAGGGCACCCTTGAGCAACTCGTCGTCCGTCGCATGGCCTTCTTTGTTCGGCATCGCAGGTCTCCAAAAATCGATTGAGCATCAAAAAGACGTGACCCTCAGTGTAAGCCGCGACACCGCCTCGGACAACAAGTTGTCGTGCCTTAGGTGGGATAGGCGTCCCGCCCGTCATCGAGTCATAGAGGTGTCATGGCGGGCGGGACGCCAGTCCCACCGAGCCAAAGCGTCCCTGCTAGAATTGGCCGCTTCTTCTTAGACCCCACTATCACGCCCGTACGGAGACAGGCATGACCGCTACCACTACCGACACCTCCCTCGCTTCCGTTGACCCCGCCGTCGCGGCCATCATCGAACACGAAGCACAACGCCAGCAGAACACCCTCGAGATGATCGCCTCGGAGAACCACACCTCCGCCGCCGTTATGGAGGCCTGCGGCTCGGTCATGACCAACAAGTACGCCGAGGGCTACCCCGGCAAGCGGTACTACTCCGGCTGCGCGTTCCACGACGAAGTCGAACAGCTCGCCATCGACCGCGCCTGCGAGCTCTTCAACTGCAAGTTCGCTAACGTCCAGCCGCACTCCGGCGCGAACGCCAACCTCGCCGTCCAGTTCGCGCTCTACGAGCCCGGCGACACCTTCGCCGCCATCGAGCTCTCCGACGGCGGGCACCTCACCCACGGCAGCCCGGTCAACCTCTCGGGCAAGTGGCTCAACCCCGTCCGCTACAACCTCGTCACCGACGAGTCCCGCGATGACTGGGGCTATTTGGATTACGAATCGGTTGACGCGATCTGCGCCGAGCACAAGCCCAAGGTGCTGATGTGCGGCTACTCCGCCTACCCGCGCACGATCGACTTCAAGAAGTTCCGCGAGATCGCCGACAAGCACGGCTGCCTCCTCTGGGCCGATGTCGCACACATCGCCGGCCTCATCGCCGGCGGGGCACACCCCAGCCCGTTCCCGTACTGCGACGTCGTCACCACCACGACGCACAAGACCCTGCGCGGCCCGCGTGGCGGCCTGATCCTCACCAACGACGAGGACCTCGCCAAGCGGTTCAACAAGGCCGTCTTCCCCGGCACGCAGGGCGGCCCGCTCATGCACATCATCGCCGCCAAGGCCGTCGCCTTCGGCGAAGCGCTCAAGCCCGAATGGAAGACCTACAACGCCCAGGTCGTGTCCAACGCCAAACGCTTGGCAAGCGAACTCATGGCCAAGGGCTACAAGCTCGCATCCAACGGCACCGACAACCACCTCGTCCTTATGGATCTCCGCCCGGTGGACGCTGAATTGACCGGCAAAGACGCCGCCCTCTGGCTCGAAAAAGCCGGCATCATCGCCAACATGAACACCGTGCCCAACGAAACAAGAAGCCCCTTCAAAACCAGTGGCGTCCGCCTGGGCACCCCGGCGCTCACCACGCGCGGCCTCCTCGAAGACGACATCGCCGAGGTTGCCGCCCTCATCGACCGAGCCATCCGCAGCGGCGGCGACGAAGCCGTCATCGCGGAAGTGAATAAGGATGTGCTGGCACTGTGCGAGCGGTTTCCGATGCACTAAGTATGCAAGAGTAAATCGGCGTACCACGACACTGGTTTTTCACGAGAACATCTCATGAAACTTCAAATCTGTATTTGCTTTATGTCCATGGCACTTTTGGGCTGCAACACAAGCTCCGTTGGCCAAGACTCTATTGTGGCTCATCCTGTACCAGAAGTCGCCATGATCACATTCGATGGGATGTCGCACTCCAATCGCAAGCCTAACGGCTGGCATGCAGGGATCATGGTAATGGTCCAAGATGGCAAAATGGTCGCATCACTTCCGAATCGTCACAGTGAAGTATTCTGGACCCTTGATGCTGGAGTGCAAGATGTCGCGTTAACAATTGCTAAGTATGCGGAATCAGATACTGAAGCAAGCGCAAGAGGCGAGACTCACCCGGCTGAATACGATGTGATGAGAATTCAGTATTGGGTGAAATATCCTAATGGAAAAGTTACACATGGGTTGGGTGCATATCTACGGCTTGCCGAGCTTCCGAGTGACCTTCGTGAGTTGTTTGAGGAAGTGACAACGCACGCGATCATTCACATCGCTGCTCAACGTCAGCAGTAAAGGGCAACCCGGCGGGTGGCAGGGGCAGAGGCTTGGCGATGCCCCGGAAATAGCTGTCTATAACATATCTATTGCAATTCGTTCCGGGTCTTCGCAGGCTCAGACGCCGGCCACCCGATCCTTAGTCTCACTGCTATTGCTGCTACATTGATTCGGTGTCTACGCGTCACAATTACAACACGCCTAATCACGCTCACGAGCTAACATTCTCGTGCTATCGCGGCTATCCCTTTCTCAATGCCGACCGCACGCGGCAATGGAATCAACAACGCCTGCGAGAAGCATCAATTTAGGCTCTGGGCTTATGTGGTGATGCCTGAGCATGTTCATCTGCTGGTCTGGCCTGAATCGACCGATTCCGCGGAGCGATGCGCGTTCAGGCACTCCTGCCGCAACCGCGCATTGAACGACTCGATCGTCGCGTTGTCTG
This sequence comes from Phycisphaeraceae bacterium, assembly GCA_019634195.1. Taxonomy (GTDB): domain Bacteria; phylum Planctomycetota; class Phycisphaerae; order Phycisphaerales; family Phycisphaeraceae; genus JAHQVV01. The sequence continues at coordinate 6,669 of JAHQVV010000042.1, forward strand.
TCGGCTTGCCCGGGCGGCTGAAGTCCAGCTTCACCTTGTTCCAGTACGCCCACAGATCAACATCCTTCGAGATGAACTC
>JAHQVV010000043.1 GCA_019634195.1 Phycisphaeraceae bacterium
ATCGGCCCGGGCTCGGGCGTCGGCTGGGGCTTGAGCTTGAGCACCTCGGGGCCGCCGAATCGATTGAGCTGCACGAGTTCCATACGGCCAGTGTAACCGACGCGTTAGTCGTTCTCGGCTTGATCCTTGTCTTTACCCAGCCGCTTGAAGAGCAGGTCCAACGCGCCTTCGAGAAGCTCTTCCTCGACGCTCTTGGGCGTCTGCTCGCCGTCGTCATCGGGCGGACCGCCGTTCCCTTCGGGCCCGGGTTTGTCGTCGCCGTCGACACCCTTGCGGATCAAGTCTTTGAGGTTGTCCTTCTGCTTATCGAGCAGGCCGCGTGTCACGAGCCGGGCGACCTCTTTGCCGATGAGCTTGGAGTCGAAGGTCGGCTTGCGGATCGCGCCGGTCATCGGGATGCTCAGGTAGTCGTCCTTGGCGATAACGCCGTCCAGCTCGTTGAACACGCGGATGAGCGAGTCGCCAGGCACCCGCACGGCCATGTCAACGATCTGCCCACTAGCCAGGTCCACCTCACCATCCAGCCGGAGCTTGACCTTGCCCACCGCGAGGTCGAGTTCGCCGTAGCTGATGTTGCCATCGACAAGCGAGACCCTGGCCGGCTCGAAGATCGCACGCTCGCCGGGGCGGTTGGTCCACTCCATGAGCTTGCCCAGCAGCGCGCCGTCCCCGAATTCGATCGTGCCAAGATCGACACTCGCCTCGACGCGCGAGCCCTGCATGCCCTCGCCCTTGAGCGGGAAGCGGAAGCTCTTGCCGTCGACCTTGATTTTCACCGGCCGATCGCCGGACTTCGCATCGAACAGGATCGGGTGGAGCTTGCCCATCCAGCGGTTGCCGAAGTCTTCGGAGACACGGACCTCCAGCTCGAGGTCCTCGCCGCCGCGCACAGTGAGCATCTGCTGACCGTCGATATCGAACGCGGCGGGCTTCATGCTCGCCCAGGCACCGTCGATCGGCTTGTTGTTCTTCTCGTCCCAGTTCAGCCGGACCGTCGCCCCCGTCGGCTGACCATCTTCATAGGTAAAGCCCGCGTCCATCTGCCGCACGATGGGGCCGAGGATCGAGGCGAGGTCGCCGTCGCGGTTGAGCAGCGAGTCGAACAGGCCGGACGGGGCGTCCTCAAGCTTCATACCACCGCTCGCAGCGACCTGCTGCATGAGTGCCGCACCATCCAACGGCACGCTGCCCTCGGTGTCCAGGAGATCGGTCACCGTGGTCTGCCACGTCAGCAGCGACGCAACGCCCTGCTGCCCCGCGTCGGGCCGGACCCACAAGTCGAGTTCTGCGCGGATGTCCGTCTTGCCACGCAGGTCCGGCGCGCTCAGCGACAGCATGCCCCCGCGCAGCTCATAAGTCTTCTTGAGTTTCGGGTCGTACACCCGGGCGGGCGATAACTCGATCGTCGCGCCGAGATAGGTCTGGTCCGGGTCGGGGTAAAAACCCTTCAAGCCCGATTTGCCTCGGCGCGTAGTGATCGAGACCGGCCCACGATTGGGGTCGCGCAGCGTCAAGAAAACCGGCATCGGCTTATCGATCGTCAGCGCGGGCTCGCCGGGCTTGCCCGAGAGCATCTCCATCACACTCGCAAACGCCTCGGGTGACAGCGTCGCCTCGACGGGTTCGTTGACGGGCGTTGTGAGCGTGAAGCGGCCCCGGCGGTACGTCCCGCTGATCGTGCCGGTGATCTGGCCGTCGGGGCGCAGGGTGTAGTGCTGCACGAGGCGTTGGATGTCTTGCTTATGATCCGCCGCAAACTTGCCATGCACATCCGCCTGCAGGTCCAACGTCTTGCCCAGCCAGAGCACGAGCCTGCCGTCCTGCCCCGCGAGTGCGTCGGCCAGTTGGATCGGCAAATCCTCGCTGAAGAAATCGATCTGCCGGGTGCTTTCCAATGGCTCGCGGATGATCAAATCCACGACGACCGGCTCGTTGGTCACTTCACTCTCGCGCGTCACCGCCGAGAGCTCCGTCGTGAGCTTGAACGAGAGCTTGTCTGCGATGGATTCGGATCGGCCGGCAATCTTCAGATCGTTGATGCCCAGCACCTCGCCGCGTTCATCGACCACCGCGAGGTTGTCGCCCGCTTTGAGCAATAGCGACGCCGTCGCCTTGTCCCAGTCCACCGCCTTGTCTGTGATCGGCAGGGCCATCTCCAACGAAGCGAGGTCAATTTGAGTCGGCTTGTGCAGCGCCAGACCGGAGTTGGGAAACAGCGCCTTAAAGCCCACGCCGTCTAAGTCGAGTTCGGCGTACGACTCAGGCGAGGCGATCAGCGTGCCGTCCTCGGTGCGTTGATCCAAGTCGATGTGCAGCTTGGGCGCTTCGATCGTGAGCTTGGAGCGGAGCTGGTCGATCGTGCCGTTGACGCTGGCTTTGCCCTCGAGATCGCCATTGCCCAGCAGCGCCAGAATCAGGCCCGGCCGAGCCTTACCCGTCCCGCTAACGACCCTGTCCACCGCATCGACCGGGACGTCCTGCACATCAAACGTGATGTCGTATGCCGCCTCACTCGCCTGCACGAAACCATCGGGGTCGAAGAGGTTTAGTACATCGCCCTTTAGCACGACCCGCCCCTGCTTGACGCCCTGCCGTACGACGCTGTTCAATTCAAAAGCAATGTCGCGCAAGTCCGTAACCTTGATCTCGTCCTGATCGATCGTCAGTTGGATCGGCTCGCTGTCGGCAGCCTGATAAGTCGCTTTGAGGTCTGTGATCGTCAACGTGCCCGACAGATTCGGCGGCAAGCCGAAGGGCTCTTGATCGGTCAATTCTTTTGGGAGTTGCTCTGCGGGCGCCGGCGTCGTGAGCACAACCGGCGTGAAAACCAGATCGGTGTCTTGCAGCGCAACTTGCCCAAGGCGACGGCTGCCGGTGAGCAGATCGAACAAACCGACATCGCCCGCATCCAGGCTTGCAATCGAAGCCTGCAGGCCCTGCCCCGGATCGTCGTAGCGGATCCCCGTCGCGCGCTGCCCGCCTAGCCAGCTCAGTTGCAGGTCGTCGACAGCCAATTCGCCGGGTGTCCGGTTGTTGATGAATGACACGAGCCACCGTGTGCCCGGGCCGGTGCTGAGCAGCGTCGGCGTCAACACGATCAGCAACACGGCCAACAGCACCAGCACGATCACCGACCGCAGCAAAAGTTTACGGATTGGCCTCTTGGGCTTGGTCTGCTCGACGGGGTGATCGACACCGCTGCCGTGGTGGTCCGGGCGGGTCACGATCTCGGGCGCTTCGTCATGCTCGGCGGGTGGTTCGGCCATCTACTTAATCGTACCCTTGAAATGTGTAGCGGGAGACGCGCAGCGTCCCATTTGTACCGAGATTCAACTCGAACGGGACGCTGCGCGTCTCCCGCTACCCATCGAACCAAAAAATCTACAACAGCTCCGCCGCGATCGATGCCAACGCGCTTCGCTCGCTGCGGGCCAGGGTGATATGGCCTGCGATGGCCTGGCCCTTGAGCCGCTCGATCATGTACGCCAGGCCGTTGCTCGACGCGTCGAGGTACGGGTTGTCGATCTGCGCGACGTCGCCGGTGAGGACGATCTTCGTGCCCTCGCCGACGCGGGAGACGATGGTCTTGACCTCGTGGGGCGTGAGGTTCTGGGCCTCATCAACAATGAGGAACTGGTGCGGGATCGATCGGCCTCGGATGTAGGTCAGCGGCTCGAGCACGAGCTGGCCGGTCTCCATCATCTGGTTGACGCGCTGCTCGACGGGCTTGGAGTCGGCGTGCTGGGCGTCGGCGCCACGCGTCGACATCAGGTAGCTGAGGTTGTCGAAGATCGGCTGCATCCAGGCGCCCAGCTTCTCGTCCTTGTCGCCGGGGAGGAAGCCGATGTCCCTGCCCATGGGCATGATCGGCCGAGCAACCAGCAGCTTGTCGTAGCGCTGCTCGCCGAACACTTTGGCCATCCCCGCCGCGAGCGCGAGCAGGGTCTTGCCCGACCCGGCCATGCCCAGCAGCGTGACCAGCTTGATCTCGTCGTCGAGCAGCAGGTCCATCGCCATGGTCTGCTGCACGTTGCGCGCGATGATGCCGTAGACGGGCTTGCGCGGGCCCTGCACCGGGATCAGGTGGTCCGTATCCGCCAGCCGACGCGCAAGCCCGGTGTGTGACTCGTCGAACTGGTCGTGGAGCTGAACGAACTCATTGGCGAAGACCTCGTTTTCGCCGAAGCTGCCGTCCTCGTACTCGACCTTGAGGTGCTCGGTGATCGATTCGATGTCGAGTTGCTTCTCTTCGTAGAGCTGGTCGATGATTTCACTGGGGACATCGACGGTCTTGTACCCGCCGTAGAGCTGATCGATATCGACCTTGCCGGCCTCGAAGTCCTCGGTGATGATGCCCAGCGCGTCGGACTTGAGCCGGACATTGATGTCCTTGGTGATCATGACGGTTTGTTGACCGCCTTGCATCAACGACCACGCGACGCCGATAATCCGGTTGTCCGGCGTGTCTTCCATGAACCAGTCGGGACGCTCCTTGCAACTCGACAGGTCGGCGAACTCGACCTTGACCATCCCCCCGTGGCCGTTCCACTGAACACCCTTGGCGAGGGTCCCCTTTGCGCGCAGCCGATCGAGTTGGCGGATCACTTCACGCGAGGACCGGCCGGTGTCGTCGTTGTTCTTCTTGAACTTGTCCAGCTCGCCGAGCACGGTGAAGGGGATGACGACGATGTTGTCGTCGAACATGTATAGCGAGTTGGGGTTGTGCAGGAGCACGTTCGTGTCGAGGACGAAGTGCTTGACTTTCGATGCAGACTTCGGCTTGGCCGAGTCGTTGGGGGTGGCGGTCGTTTGACTTCCGGGGGCGGAAGGTCCGTTCGGGACGGCGGTTTTACCCATCCAGCAATGCTCCTTTGTCTCGCGGGGTGGTTCCCCGCTCTCCTCGCCAAGGTCGCTTGCATCCTGCGTCGCGTCGCCTTGGCCTGTGTTTACTGTATCGACCAACACGGCGGCTGACCCAAATCCTTGACGACCTGTCAGCCCGCCACCTAACTAGACGCTCGCGGAACCGCTTGTATCTCACTCAAAACCGCGATTCGGTGCATTTCTATTCCCGCTTTTGGGGCCGCCTGGCACGACCGCCCCGAGCGCCGCGAAGCAGTTGTGCTTGTGCAGAATCTCGACGCCGACGAACCCGGCCGACCGCAGGTGGTCCATCATCGTCATCACGGGCACGGGGGTGTCCCCCTTCTCGATGTAGTCGAAGACCTCATCACGGTAGGCTTCATCGCGCTGCGCGGTGAGGTGCTCGCCGTATCGCCGCATCATCATGGACTGGACCGCAGGCTCATCGTGGCTGACCAAATCAAAGATCCAGAACGACCCGCCGGGCCGAAGCGACGCGAAGACTTTGGCACAAACTGCAGACCACTCGCCGTCGTTGCGCAGGTGGTGCAAGACCGAAGCGGCCACAACGACGTCGTACCGCACCCCGCCCAACTCGGCCTCGCGGATGTCGGCTTGCAGGGTCGTCACCCGCCCCGCCGTCGCCTGCCCCACGCGCTGCTCGGCCCGGCTCAGCATCGGCCGGCTCAAGTCGATGAGTGTCGCGTCGGCATCTTCAAATCGCTGCAACAGCTTCAGCGTGTAGTTCCCCGCGCCGCAGCCGATATCCAACAGCGACCGCGCCCCGGGCGTGGCTTCCATCGCAGCCTGCGAGATCAAATCCAAACACAACGGCGAGTCGATCGTCGTGCTCTGCCCCGCCTGCAGATCGGAGAACCGCTCGATGTCGTTATCAAAACGCTCGCGGATTTCTTCAACCGTCGATTTCATTTTGCACCTCCATTCTTCCACTCATCACGGAGCAATCGGTAGTTAGCCATATCGACAAACCGACCATCCGGGAATTTGAGCCACTGTTTAATCGTCGCCTCGTGGGTAAATCCCAGCCGCTCAGCGACCGCACGGGATCGCTTGTTGAGCACATCCGCGGTGATATCGATGCGGTTGACGCCTTGGTACTCAAACAGGTGGCGGACCATCGCCCGGCAGGCTCGCGTGACCAAGCCCTTGCCTTCTTGGCCATCATCAACCCAGTAGCCCAGTTCGGCCTTGTGGTCGGTCGCTTGGTAGCGGACCATATAAACCATGCCACGGATCGCGTCACCCTCTTGAACCACACAAGTGATCTTCCCATCGTTATCCCGCCACTCGATCCACTCAGCGATCGCGCCGCGGACATCGCCCACGCTGCGCACCGTCGGCGCCCAGCGGAAAAACGGCCGCATGCGTTCGCGGTTGCCCACGTACAGTTCGTACAGCCGCCCCGCATCGCCGTAGCGCACCTGCCGCAGCCTCACGCCATCGCCAAGGCCCGCCGAGAAATCATTTGGCCCGGGCTGATCACTGAGCGTGCCATCGACGCGGCGGAACATATGCAGATCATCACGTGTCGTGCCGTCATCAAAACGGACGCGCCTAGGCACAATCCCCGATTTCACAAAGCCGCAGCCGGTATACAGCCGCACGGCTCGCTCGTTGTTGGCGTAGACAACCAGTTCGAGCAAGCCCAGATACGGGTTGCGTTCCGCCCAACCGACCAACGAGTAGAGCATCCGCGAGCCAAGGCCCGAACCCCAATACGACTTGGCGAGCATCACACTCATCACGGCGACGTGTTTGGAGCGCCGGCGATTGGGGCGGGTCGCACAGTCCATCATGCCGATGACATCGCCCTCAGCAATCGCAAGCAACGCCAACGAGCCTGGCTGGCTGCAATGGCTTTCAATCCATTCACGCTCGCCAGCCTCGTCCTTGTCGAACTCGTCAGGCTGCGTGAGGCCGAAGACCGAGGTGTCCGGCATCGCCTGTTTAACGAAGCGCAACAATGATGCAGTATCAGCTGGCACCGCGGCACGGATCATCACTCCACGGCCATCGCGCAGCGTGATAGGCTCGGCCTGAAACACCGGCTCCCGTGTTGTTGTCGCGCTGCTCACCCCTTCCACTCCTCCGCCAGCATGGCATATAGCTTGTGGTTCACCACGCGGCCATCAAACGTCGCGACACCACGCAGCAGGCCCTCGTACCGGTACCCCGCTCGCTCGGCGACGCGCCAACTCGCTTCGTTCTCCGGCTCGGCTCGGATCGTCAGCCGCTTCAAGCCATATTCCGCAAAAGCCAGTGTCGTCATCGCACGCACCGCTCGGGTCATCAGCCCTCGACCGGTTGCATCTTGACTTAACCAGTAGCCGATGTCCGCTGAGGCGTACTCCAGCCGGCCATCGAAGAGCGCCTGCTGATGCCAGTCAGTCCAGCCCGTGCTGCCCGCAACCTTGCCATGCTCCAACACCGTCAGCGTAAGCTGCTTTCGTTCCGCAAATCCTTTCAGACAACCCCGAGCGTGCTCACGCGAAGCCTCCAAGTCATAACTATCACAAAGAAACGGCATCCAGCGGTTGATGTGCTCGCGATTTGCGATCGCCACGTTGTAGACCTCTTCCGCATATCGCGGCTCATGCAGACGCAGCGACAATGCTTCATCGATTTTGATTTCAAAGCTCATGGCTGTGCCGTTGGTTCTTGTTCACTTACTTTCGCGTCGATCGTCTTGATCCGGTTGATCGCGGAGAGGTACGCCTCGGCTGCCGCCTCGATGACATCCGTACTCACACCGCGACCGCGGACCTTGTGGCCGTGGTGGTTGATGCGGACCGAGGCCTCGCCCTGCGCGTCCTTGCCGCCGGTGATGGCCCGGGTGGTGTAGTCCTCGAGCGTGACGGTGACGCCGGTAATGCGCTGGATGGCGGTGAAAACGGCGTCGATCGGGCCGTCGCCGTGCGCGGTATCTTTCTGCTCAACGCCCGCGGAGTCCTGGAGTTCGACCAGGGCCATGGCCGTCTCGTCCGTGCCGGCGGTGACGCGCAGGAACCTGAGCTCCCAGAGCTTGCGCCCTTCGCCCAAACGCTTGTCCAGCAAGGCCTCGATATCTTCGTCGTAGACGTCCTTCTTGCGGTCGGCCAGGGCCTTGAAGTCGTCGTACACACGGTTGAGCGTCTCGTCATCGATGGTGTAGCCCATCTCCTTGATGCGGTCGGACAGCGCGTGTCGGCCCGACAGCTTACCGAGCACAAGCTTGGACTCGGGCACGCCGATGTCGCGCGGGTTCATGATCTCGTAGGTGTCGCGGTTCTTGAGCATGCCGTCCTGATGGATGCCGGATTCGTGGGCGAAGGCGTTCTGTCCGATGACCGCTTTGTTGCGCTGCACGGACAGGCCCGTCAGGTTACTGACCATCCGCGAGGTCTTGTAGATCTCTTGGGTATTGATGGAGGTTGTGTAGTTTTTGTAGACGTCGGCCCGGGTGTTCATGGCCATGATGAGTTCCTCGAGCGCCGCGTTGCCCGCGCGCTCGCCGATGCCGTTGATCGTGCACTCGATCTGCTTCGCGCCGTTCTCCATCGCGCTGAGCGAGTTGGCGACGGCGAGCCCGAGGTCGTTGTGGCAGTGCGAGGACAAGACGACCCCCTTCTCGTTGATCTCGGGAAGACGCTCGTGCAACTGCCGAAAGATCGCGCCGTACTCGGCGGGCGTCGAGTAGCCCACCGTGTCGGGGATGTTGATCGTCGTCGCACCCGCTTCGATAACCGCTTTGGTGATCGTCACGAGGTCATCGATGCTCGTTCGGCTGCCGTCCTCGGGGCTGAACTCGACATCATCGACGTAGCCCTTGGCCTTCTCGACGCCCTTAATGGACATCTCGACGATAGCCTCGAAAGGCTTCTTGAACTTGTGGTCCAGGTGGATCTTGGAAGTCGCACAGAAGACGTGGATGCGCGGCTTGTAGGCGGAGCGCAAGGCCTCGGCAGCACGCTCGATATCCCGGTCCACACAACGCGCCAGGCCCGCGACGGTCGTCTGAGCGAGGTCCTTGCCGATGGCTTTGACGGCTTCGAAGTCGCCCTGGCTGGTGATGGGAAAACCGGCCTCGATGATGTCGACGCCGAGGGCCTCGAGTTGTCGGGCGATCTCGATCTTTTCTTCGTGGTTCAGCGAGGCGCCGGGGGACTGCTCGCCGTCGCGGAGGGTGGTGTCGAAAATACGAATGGGGGTGGCCATGATGGGGTCCGGGGCTGGGGGTTGG